>RQBM01000089.1:0-22505 GCA_008668795.1 Collinsella aerofaciens
CGATCATGCGGTTGATGCTGCGCTCAAAGGAGACACCATCGAGCTGGTGATCTTCGTGATCGGGATCACCGACGGGAGGGATAACGCCGGTGAATTTCTGAGTTGCCACAAGAATCTCCTTAGTTGTCTGGCGGGCGGCCCTATGCCCCCCACTCTTGTTGGCAGTGTCCAGGCCGTCTAGGCCAAAGAACACGGGTAGAACGTTTGGTTAAAAAAGTCGATGACTTCGTTTTCGAACGCATTGATGCGCTCATGAGCGTATTTGGCATAGATGACATGCCTCCGGTCACACTCAAGACCGTTGAATACGGCAAACTGGCCCTTGGGATCGCTCACGACATCCATGAGCGATGTGCCCATGAGCACCGATCCACGCACCCGAGACGACAACGTCTCGAGGCCACCGGGAATTGGATTGGCAACCGCCGTGCAGGCGAGGCCCCGCTCGTCCAGAGCAGAAACCGCCAGCGCGACTCCGCCGCCAAGGCCCTCGCCCCATGCAAAGATGCGGTCGGGGTCCACGCCATCAAGATTGCGCGCCACCTTCGCCATCGCGCAACCCCAACGGACGCGCTTGACAAAAGCAGGAGAGGCAATCCCCTGCTGCAGCTCGCTGGATCCAATCGCCTCATCGTCCAGCGCAAGCACGGCATATCCCATGGCCGCAAACCTCGTCATGTGATGCCATCCCCGCACGGGTCGGTCGATGTCGTGAAACATCAGACATAGCGGCACAAGCTCGGATGCTCGGGCGCGACCGGCAGGCTCGATCAAACGCGCGTGGACCACATCGCCACTAAGCTCAAAGGAAACCTCGGAGTAGCGGGCATACGGATTGGCGAAATCGATCGCCGTAATACTCGGCCCGCAAACCTCAAGGTCCGAAGCGGCTATCTCTAATTCGGAAACATCCGCAGAAGCATCACCGCGCCAATCCCGGAAATCAGCGAGCCTTGACGAGACCGTTCCGGGAATCCCCACAAGGTCGGAGACAATCAGCTCATTGACATTGCTCTCGCACTTAGACATGAGCCTCCCCTCCCTCACAGAACAACGGAATGATCAGATCATCAAAGTCCTGAATCTCCTCATGGCCAAAGCCTTCAAAGAACTCATGACGCTTGTCGCAGGACAGGTTGTTGTACACCGCAAACTGCGTTGCCGGCGGACAGACGATATCGGCCGTGCCCGTGCCAAACAGCACGGGGCACTTGACCATGGGGGCAAAATTCTTGGAATCGAAGTACGCCAGCTTGGCATAGGCTTCCTCGATACGAGTCGAGTCCTCGTCAAACCAACGCGACCAATAGCGCAGACCCTCGTAGGCAATATCGTCGGCGTCCAGATCCCAAACCAGGCGGAAGTCCGACAGGAAGGGATAGAGGATGGCGGCGCGATTGATAAGCTCGCTGTTAAGCGCGCAGGTTGCAATACCCAACCCGCCGCCCTGCGATGCGCCGTTCACATACACGCGGGCAAGATCGATGCCCTCGAGCTCGCGAACGATACGGCACAGAATGCGAATATCCTGATGTAGGCGGACATAGTAGAGGTTGGCCGGGTCGCCGTCGATACCGGCGACGATATGGCCCGCGACCGTCGTGCCCTCAAATCCACCAATGTCCTCGGAGGGGCCTCCTTGGCCAGGACAATCGAGAGCAATGAGCGCCATGCCCATGCCCGCAAACGACGCCTGCTCAAACCAGCTGCGGCTTGCACCCGGATACCCATGGAACTGAAGTACCAATGGCACAGGCTCGTCCGAGACGGGTTTAAGGTACTTGGCATGCAGGCGTGCACCACACATGCCGGTATACCAGAGGTCGAAAAACCGACAGGTCGCGGAATCCGCAACCGAAGCCGCCTCAATCTCGTAGTCGAGCTCGACAGCGTCGGCCTCGGCCATGCGGTCCTTCCAAAAGAGATCGAAATCCGATGGACGGGGCATAGCGCCTCGGTATTCACCAAATCGCTGTTGTAGCTCCTGAGCACTTGGCATGGCTCGTGAACCCAACCTTTCGAAATCGCAACGGAGGTGCGCCCGGCAAGGGAACCGGGCGCACGGGAGGGAAAGCGAGGCTACTCGCCGAGCTTGGGATGCAGCAGTGACGGCGCAGCGCCGAGCAGCATCTTGGTGTAGGGGTCCTGAGGGTGCTGGAAGACCTGCTTGGCCTCGCCCTGCTCGACGATCTTGCCGCCATTCATAACGATGATGTCGTCAGAGATATAGCGGACCGTCTGGATGTCATGGCTGATGAACACCATGGCCAGGCCGAGCTCCTTCTTAAGGTCGGTCAGCAGGTTCAGAATCTGCGCGCGGACCGAAACGTCCAGAGCCGAGGTGGGCTCGTCGGCGATGATGGCATCGGGGTTCAGCGACAGGGCACGGGCAATTGCGACGCGCTGGCGCTGGCCGCCCGAAAGCTGGCCGGGAAGAACCTCGGCGGCGGAGCTGGGCAGACCGGTGAGCTCCAAGAGCTCCTTGACGCGCTTCTCCTGCTCGGCCTCGGTACCCAGGTTGTGAACGCGCATGGGGTCGAGCAGCTGCTCGCGAACGACCATGCGCGGGTTGAGCGCCGTGGCCGGGTTTTGGAACACGACCGAGATGACGCGACCCATGTGACGACGGTCCTCGGCGGTACGCTTGGTAACGTCCTTGCCCTTAAAGTAGACCTTGCCGCTCGTGGGGGCCTGCAGGCCGCACATGACGTTGGCGGTGGTGGACTTGCCGCAACCGGACTCGCCGACGATGCCGATCGTCTGGCCGGGCATGAGCTTAATCGTTACACCCTGGACGGCGTGAACCAGGTTGGGGTGCAGAATCGAGCCGGTACGGGTCCTAAAGGTGACGTGGACGTCATCAAGGAAGATGATCGGCTCGACGCCGTTGACTGCGGTCTCGCTCATCTACATCACCTCCGCGTGAGGGGTCAAACCATTTGCCTTGAGCACCTCGTCGGGGAGCTCGGAATAGAAGTGCTCGGTGCCGGGCACGCGCTTGAAGACCGGACGGGTGTCCAGGCCAATACGCGGATGGCTCGAGCGGGGCGCGAAGCGATCGCCCTTGGGGAAATCGCGCGGGCTCGGAACGGCGCCGGGCACCTGGTGCAGGCGGCCCGAACCGCTCTCGATGGACAGAACGGAACCCAGAAGACCGCGGGTGTACTCGTGGATCGGGTTGGTGAGCAGCTCCTTGGTGGGCGCCTGCTCGATAACCTGACCAGCGTACATAACCGTGATGTTATGGGCGACCTCGGCGACCAGAGCCAGGTCATGCGAAACAAAGATCATGGCAAAGCCGAGCTTGGCCTGAAGATCGTTGAGCAGCTTGATGACCTGCTTCTGGACGGTAACGTCCAGAGCGGTCGTGGGCTCGTCGCAGATGACCAGCTTGGGGTCGCGGGTAAGGGCCATAGCGATCAGGACACGCTGACGCTGGCCGCCGGAAAGCTCGTGCGGATAGCTCTCGAGCGTGCGCTTGGGATCGAGGCCGACGAGCTCCAGGAGCTCCTCGGCGCTACGGGTTCCGCCGCGCTTGGTGAGCTGCTTCATCTGGGCAGAGATGAGCATGGAGGGGTTGAGCGAGGACAGGGCGTCCTGATAGACCATAGCAATATCGGTACCGCGCAGGCCGAACCACTCCTTCTTGCTCATCTTGAGCAGGTCACGGCCCTCCCAGAGGACCTCGCCGGAAAGGTGCTCGTCCTCATCGGTCAGGCCCATGATGGCCAGCGTGGTGATGGACTTACCGCAACCGGACTCGCCCACCAGGCCCATGGTCTGACCAGGACGGACGTCAAAGTTGACATGGTCGACGACGTTGATATCACCGTGATGCTCAAACTGGATGCAGAAATCGCGGACCGAAAGGATCGGCTCAACGGACTCGTCGGGCACATGGCGATCGTCACGCTTGAGCTCGACATCGCGCAGGGCGCCAAGGCGAGCGGAGAGGGACTGGGCCTGCTCCTTGTAGGCGCGAACGGGGTCGGAGACCAGCAGGTCGGCCTCGCGACGCTTGGAGGAATCGGTCGGATCCAGGGCGGCGGAGGGAGCAGCGGCCATGGCGTCGGTAATGCCCTCGGAGAGGATGTTGAGCGCCAGGCAGGTGATCATGATGGCCAGACCCGGGAACAGCGCCTGCCACCAACGGCCGGCAAGCACGCCGCCGCGGGCGTCGGCGAGGATGTTGCCCCAGGTAGCGGTGGGCTCCTGGATACCAGCGCCGATGAAGGTCAGCGAGGCCTCGAAGATGATGGCGTCGGCGACCAGGGTAACGGTGAAGACCATGATCGGGGCGATGCAGTTACGCAGAACATGCTTGATCAAAATCCACGGAGCCTTGGCGCCGGAAACGATGACCGCGCGGACATAGTCCTCGCCGTACTCGGACACGATGTTGGCGCGCACGATACGGGCAATCTGCGGAGTGTACATAAAGCCGATGGCGAAGATGATCGACGGCACGGAGTTGCCCAGGATGGAGACGAAGACGGCCGCGAGGGCGATGCCCGGGATGGACATGATGATGTCCAGGATACGCATGATCGTCTCGGAGACGGCCTTGCGCGAAACCGCTGCAAGGGCGCCTACGACCGAGCCGCAGACCAGAGCCATGGCAGTGGCGCCAAAGCCGATAATCAGCGAGTAACGACCACCGTAGAGCATACGCGACAGAATGTCGCGACCCTTATCGTCGGTACCGAAGATAAATCCGTTGCCGGGAGCCTGGCGAGCCGTAAAGATCTCGACCGGGCTATAGGGGGCAAGAAGGGGCGCCAGAATCGCAGTCAGGGCGACCAGCACCAGCACGACGGCTGCAATCTTAGAAGACAGCGTCATCTTCTTCCAGCCACCGAGCTTGAGCCCCTTAGAGGCAGCCTTCTCGAGCTGCTCGGTTTGCTTCTCTCGAATCTTTACCATAATCTACACCGTCCTGATGCGCGGGTTGATGAGCAGGTAGAGCATGTCAACCACGATGTTGATGATGATGAAGGCAAGAGCAACGACGATAACGACGCCCTGAACCAGGTTCGCCTCGTTGCCCTGAACGCCCTGCAGAATCGCGGTGCCCATGCCGGGGAGGTTGAAGATAACCTCGATGACGACGGCGCCGCCCATGAGGTAACCGATCTTAAGACCGAGGGTGGTGACCGGGGTGATCAGCGCATTGCGAAGAACGTTGATGCCGACGACGACCTTCTCGGGAACGCCGGCGCCACGGGCCATACGGACATAGTCCTTGTCGAGCTCCTCGACCATGGCGGTACGTACGATACGAGTCATCTGGCCCGTCAGCGGAAATGCCAAGGCGATGGCGGGCATGATCATACGTCCCAGATAGCCAACCGGATTCGTGGTGAAGTGAGGCAGAGCACCCGATGCCGGGAGCACCTTAAGGTAGGAAGAGAACAGAAGGATCAACAGAACGGCAAGCCAGAACGACGGGGTTGCCAAGCCGGCGATGGAAAAGACGCGGATCACTTGGTCCGGCCATTTGTCGCGATACAGTGCCGCGATGACGCCGAGCAAAAACGAAACGACCGCACCGATGGCAAGACCGATGAAGGTCAGCTGCATCGTGACGGGCAGGGCCGTGGAGATGCGCTTGGCAACGGAGTTGCGAGCAGCACCATAGGTGCCCATGTCGCCATGGATCAGATCGCCCATATAGCGCACGTAGCGCACGGGCCAGGGGTCGTCCAGACCATACTTCTCATGGTACTCGGCAACCGCCTCGGGCGAGGCACCGTCACCCAACGCCGTGTAGGCGGGGTCGGTCTTGGAGAACGACATAAGGAAGAACACCAGGACGGTGACGCCCAATGCCATGATCGGCAGCGCCACAAGACGCCTTCCAATCAAACGTAGCAAGTTGTTCACGTTCTCTCCCCTTTCTTTTGTCGGTAGGACCAACTGGTATATGAGTACGGATACTCATTACAAGACCCGAGCGACATCGAGGTCGCCCGGGTCTTTGTTTCAACTATGAGGATACGGTCCCAACGACCGACATCCTGCATACAGACTCAAGCGAGTCTTACGCCTTGACGGTCGCAACGCCCCTGAAGGACATGCTCGTCGTGCCGATGCCCTTGAAGCCATCGAGGGCCTCGCCGTTGGGCGCAGTGGACGGATCGTCCCAGGAAGCGGAGACGGTCTTGACGTGGACAACAGGGTACAGAACGGCGTTGTCGGCAATGATGTCGAAGCACTCGTTCCACTTCTTCTGCTGCTCGTCGCCCTCGGCGGCAAGAGCCTCGTCCATGAGACCGTGGAGCTTCTGCCACTCAGCGGACTCCTTCCACGGGCAACGGGTCTGCATCCAGACGTTGTCGCCGTACCACCAGTTGAGCAGCAGGTCGGGGTCGGCGCCGAAGCAGGAAGGATCGCCAGGGGCAAGGAGGATATCGTAGGCCTCGCCGCCGTCGATGGCAGCGTAGGTGGCCGGCGAGGTATCGGTCTGGATGGTCACATCGAAGCCGAGAGCGTCGAGGTCGTTCTTGACCTGGGCGGCCATGCCCTTAATCTGCTCGTTATCGGTGGTGCGCAGGGTGATGGCACCCGGGGTGATGCCAGACTCCTCGATGAGCTTCTTAGCCTTCTTGGCGTCGGTCTTGTACACCGTGGAAGCCTCATGATAGTTGGTGAAGCTCTTGGGCAGGTAGCAGCTGGCAGCGGTGGCAAGGCCGGCGAAGGTGTTGCTGACCATCTTCTCGGTGTCGAGCGCATACATGACAGCCTGACGGACCTTGACGTTGTTCCAAGGCTCCTTGGCGACGTTGAACATGATGAAGCGGGTGCCGAAACCCTGAACGTTATCGATCTTGCAGCCGGCGCTCTCGAGCTGGTCGACGGCGTCAGCGGTAACGAGCTCCATAACGAGCGTGGAGCCCTCCTGCTGAGCGGTAACGCGAGCGGTGGGGTCGGTCAGGATGCTGTACTGGATCTTCTTATCCTCGGCAGCATACTCACCGTTGTACTCGGGGTTGGGAACCAGGGTGATCTCGGTATCGGAGATAGAGTCGTACATCCAAGGGCCGGAGCCGATCGGCTGCTTGGCGCGATCCTCCTCGGTCTGGGTGGCCGGGGTAACGCGGACGATGGCCAGACGATCCTTGAGCAGGGAGAAGTTGGGGACCTTGGTCTTGACCGTCACGGTGCTGGCGTCCTTGGCCTCGATGGACTCGAAGGGCTGGAAGAACGGAGCATAGGTAGCGGAAGCGGCGCAAGCGGTGTAGGAGGCAACGACATCGTCAGCGGTGACCTCGGTGCCATCGGAGAACTTGGCGCCCTTGCGGATGGTGACCTCGAAAGTGGTGTCGTCCACAGACTTGGGATCGTCGGTGGCGAGCTCGTTGAAGGTGCTGTAGTCGTGGTAATCGATGCCGTAGAGGCCCTCGACGACGTGCCAGTTAGCACCCAGGCCCACAGCGGAGCCGGTGCTGGCGGGATCGAAGCTGGACGGAGCGTAAGCGGAACCAGCGGTGATCACGCCGCCGCCACGGTTGGCGGAATCGGTGGAACCGGAAGCGGAACCCTCGTCGCTAGAGCTGCCACCGCAGCCGGTGAGACCAAGCCCTGCGACAGCAGCGACGCTGCCGGTGAGGCCGAGGAACGAACGCCTGGACATACCCTTGTTGATGATGGCCATGTCTTCTCCTATCAATAGAGAATCTTACCCGGGAGCGCCTAGACGTGCCCCCGCGCAACTTGCGGACGATATATACCTTACCTACCGACGAACCCAACTGAGGTGCCGCGCTCGGCGACCGATACATACATACGCTTGAACGGTATTTACTACCGTTCACCGAATTCATTGACAAATGATTCGCCAGACAGTATGTATCGACGAGGTGAGATATCAGTCTTCGTCAACCCGCAGGATAGCAGGGTTGTTCACCATGACTAGTCAAACGTTTTAGCGTTAATAAAACCCGAAACCAGCATGCAATCATGGCGAAATAAATGGTTGAAAATCACGCAATCATGTATATCAGTAGTTTAGGTTCGTGTTTAGCTATCGGAATGGCCAGCCGCCGCCTCGGCGCGCTCGGCATTCCACGCAACGAGCGCCTCGTGGACCGCCTTGGCAACATCGGCAGGTATGCCGCGAACTTCCGCGATCTCTTGCTCGCTCGCCGCGCGCAAACGCTTCATCGAACCAAAATGGCGCATAAGGGCACGTTTTCTGGTGGGTCCCACGCCTGGAACGTCATCGAGTACCGAAACCGTCATGGCTTTATCGCGCAATTCGCGATGGAACGTGATGGCAAAACGGTGCGATTCATCGCGCACCTGTTTGATTAGATAGAGCGACGCGGACCCGGTCGGAAGCACGACGGGAGTCTCGTCCCAAGGCACGAAAACCTCCTCATCGGCCTTTGCCAAGCCACAAACTGGTATATCGAGCCCAAGAGCCTCAAGTTGCTTGATCGCAGCGGTCAATTGCGGCTTACCGCCATCGACAACGAGCAAATCGGGGCGCGAGCCAAAGCGCTCGTCGGCCATGCGCTCGGGAGCATAGCGTCGTCCCAAAACCTCGGACATCGACACGAAGTCGTTTGCCTCGTCCAATTCGGCCTGAATTTTAAAACGACGGTACTGGCTCTTGTCGGCGCGTCCGTTGGTAAACACCACCATCGAGGCGACGGTAAAGGTTCCGTGCAGCGTCGAGATATCGAAGCACTCGATACGCATCGGCGGCGCTGGCAGCGCCAGCGCGCTTTCGAGCTCCAGGAGCGCCTGATTGGTGCGGTCGTCAGCGTACCCCGTTCGCATCATGTAGCGCATGAGGGCATGGCGCGCATTTTTGGATGCCATATCGAGCAAACGGTGCTTTTCGCCACGCTGCGGCCTATGGAGATGGCAGGAACGCTCGCGCTTGCCCGCAAGCCATTCCCCCAGCGCTTCCGCATCCTCAAGCTCGACGGAAAGGTTGACCTCAGCTGGAATATCAGCCGTCTCGTCGTAATAACGCTTAAGAAAGCCCGACTGGAGCTCTTCCTCGTCAACATCAAGACCCTTGTCGAGAATGAACTCGCAGGTGCGAACTGTTCGGCCCTCGCGAACGACGAAGACGCAAGCGGCGGAGATGGTCTCCTCACGATAGAACCCGATGACATCGATATCGACACTGGAGGGAAAAACGACTTGCTGACGATCGTCCAGACCCCTGATGACCTCCAAACGACGTTTGACGCGTGCCGCGCGCTCAAAGTCGAGCGCCTCGGCGGCATCCGTCATCTCGGAGGTCAGCTCATCGACGACATCCTTGCGATGGCCCGACAAAAAGCGCTCGACACGCTTGACGTTCTTGGCATAGTCTGCCGGGGAAATCGCGCCGACACACGCACCCGGGCCGCGCCCGACATGGTAGTCAAAGCAGGGACGCCCGTTTTGTGCGCAAATCATATTGACGATGTCTTCCTCGCCCTTGTGGGACTCGATGGTACGGCGACAACGACGCCACTCCGCACAGGATGCAGAGCAGATGGGGATAACCTTGCGCAGCGTATCTATCGTCTCACGCGCCGCACGGCTATCGGTATAGGGTCCAAAATAGCGCGTTCCCGGCTTATGACGCTCACGCGTGTATTTGATCGCGGGATACAGGTCGCCTTTTGTAATGGCGATAAAGGGGTAGCTCTTGTCATCCTTGAGGTCGACGTTAAAGTACGGATGGTACTGGCCGATCAGGTTGCGCTCGAGTACAAGCGCCTCATGCTCGGTTTCGACAACGATGTAGTCAAAGCTCGCCACCAGCTGCATCATCAGCGGGATCTTTTGACGCTCATCCTGCAGTGTCACGTATTGACGCATGCGGGCGCGCAGGTTTTTCGCCTTGCCCACGTAGATGACATCGCCCTTGGCATCCTTCCAAAGGTAGCATCCGGGCTGTGTGGGAACGCGCGAAACCTGCTCGGCAAGCGTTGGTATGTTGTCGTGACCGGCCACGCGCACCTACTTGCGACGAAGCAGCGCCGAGACCTCGGGCATCTTAAGGACGACGGCAAGGCCAAAGGTAACAGCAAGCGAGACGACACCCGCAACGCAAACGTAGCCAAGAGTAATCAGAATCGAGCCGCCAAGTGCCCCGACAAAGTGTTCAAGCGCCCACATGACGCCGGCGCCTGCGGCAGCACCTAGGCCACCGAGCAAAAGGCCAAAGAAACCGCCATGTAGGATAGATTTGACCTGAAGGCCACGCAGGCGACGACGCAGCCACCACAGCGAACAGCCGACCAAGATCACGTAGTCGACGACATACGAAAGCGCGATTGCCGGCATACCGAAGCCCAGCACAACGCCAAACAGCAGAACCGAGCCGGCCTGGCCGATGGCGGAATACAGGCAATAGCGGCTATAGGGCTTCATGTCGAGCAAGGCAGAGAAGCTCTTCTGCATCAACACGACCACGCCGTAGAGCGGCAGCGAGAGCGCCAGGTAGACAAGGTACTCGGACACCAGCGCCACGCCGGATTCATCGAACTTGCCAGCACAGTAGATCATATTGAGCGGACGTGCGAAGACAATCAGGTACAGTGCGAACGGAATCAGGAAGAACAGCATCTGGGCGACGCCACGCGAAATGCCCGTGCGAACGCTGTCGTAATCCTTCTCCTGTGCGTCATGAGAGAGCTCGGTATAGAGCGCCGTCGAAAGCGAGGCGGCAATCAGCGCGTAGGGCAGCGTGTACCACAGGCGCGCATAGGCGATGACGGAAGGACCAGTCTCGGGCTGGACCACCAGCGCAGCAGCGTTGGTGATAGAAGTCGAGACAAACATGCACACCGTGGCGAGCAGCGTCGGGATACCGAGCGCAATCGTCTGGCGCAGCGCGGGGTCCTTAAAGTCGATATGAATATGGGGATGCACGCCGTGCTTGCCAAGCGCGGGAATCTGACATGCCATCTGAACAAAGACACCGAGGGTCGTACCGGCCGCAATCAAGATGATGCCGGCACGTTCGCCAAACTGTGCGGACACGGGCGCAAAACCCATAAAGCCCGCAATGACGATCACATTGTTGAGGACCGGGGCAAACGTCGACCAGAAGTAGTCGCGGTGTGCGTTGAGAACGCCCGAGAACACCGAGCCCAAACCATAAAACAGAATCTGGATGGCAAAGAAACGGAACATGAACGCAGCGGTATCCATGCTGCCGCCGTCACCCGAAAGGAACGATTGCGTCCAGATAAAGCCCGGGGCGAACACGGTCCCCAGCAACGAAATGCCACCCAGCACCAAAAGCAGAATGCCGAGCAGGTTGCCCACGTACTCGTTCGAGGCCTCGCGACCCTGCTCACGCCTCACGCCCATGTACACGGGCAAAAACGCCGTCACGAGCATGCCGCCCATCACGAGTTCGTAGAGCATATTGGGCAGGTTGTTGGCGACCTGATAGGAGGACGAGAGTAGCGACATGCCGATAGCGGCCGCCATTGCCCACGTGCGGATAAAACCGGTGACGCGAGACACGATGGTCAGGATGGTCATAAGCCCGGCGGAACGACCAACCGTGGAGTAGTCCGACGAGCCCATGTCGTCAGTGTCATCTCGCGACGAAGAAGCTTCGGATGAGGGTGTCTGAGGCGCAGATTCTTTTGCAAAATGAGCTCCGCGCTTCAATTCTTCCTGCGGCATCGCTCAGTCCTCTCTCGTAATCGCGGCAACCGTCGCCCCGCAAAATGCAATTAAATCATCGGGTGCAAGCTCGAGCTGATAACCACGCTTGCCTCCCGAAATAAAAATGGTATCCCAAAGGACACATGTCTCATCAATGAGCGTCCGGTAGCGTTTTTTCATACCGACCGGGCTGCAGCCGCCGCGAACGTAGCCAGTCGCCGCAAGCAAATCCTTCACATGCATCATGGCCAAGGACTTCTCCCCCGCGGCACGCGCGGCGGACTTTAGATCGAGCTCGTCGGCAACAGGGATGCAGCACACGACGTGGTCGTTGGACGGCGTCACGCAGACCAAGGTCTTAAATCCTTGTCCGGGCTCCTCGCCAAGCTGCTCCGAAATCGCGACCCCCAGGCCCGCCGACTCATCACCATCGTCTTCGTACGTATGTAGAACATAGGAAATGCCGGCGCTTTCCAGCTCGCGCATCGCATTGGTTTTTGGCGTCTTTACAGCCTTTGCCATGGCATATCCTTTCCCTCGCATTCGGACGCAAGGATTAAGTATATGTCCAATTCGGCTGCATACGTCACTTCGACACAGCAAGCGCCATCGAATCACAAGGAGTCGATGGCGCCCATAAACTGAATCGCCTATTTATTGAGCATCAAGTTGAGCCTGACGCTCCCGGTCACGCCTGAGCAACGGCGCCAAAAACTTGCCCGTATAACTCTGCGGACAGTCCGCAACCTGCTCCGGTGTGCCCGAAACCACGACGGTTCCGCCGCCGTTACCGCCCTCGGGACCCATATCGATCAGGCGGTCGGCAACCTTGATGACATCAAGGTTGTGCTCAATCACCAGCACCGTGTTGCCCGCATCGACCAAACGCTGCAGCACATCGAGCAGCTGGCGGACGTCCTCAAAATGAAGACCGGTCGTCGGCTCGTCCAAAATATAGAACGTCTTGCCCGTCTGGCGTCGATGAAGCTCCTTGGCGAGCTTCACACGCTGCGCCTCGCCGCCCGAGAGCGTCGTGGCGGGCTGGCCCAGGCTCACGTAGCCTAAGCCTACATCGTACAGCGTCTGGAGCTTGCGCTTAATCTGCGGGATATTCCCAAAGAAGGCCAGCGCCTCGGTGACGCTCATGTCGAGCACGTCCGAGATGGTCTTGCCACGGTAGGTGACCTCGAGTGTCTCGCGGTTGTAGCGTTTACCGCCGCAAACTTCGCAGGGAACGTAGATATCGGGAAGGAAGTGCATCTCGATCTTGATCTGCCCGTCGCCCTTGCACGCCTCACAGCGCCCGCCACTCACATTAAAGGAGAAACGACCCGGCGAGTAGCCGCGCGCCTTCGACTCCGGCGTACTCGCAAACAGTGCGCGAAGATCATCCCACAGGCCGATATAGGTAGCAGGGTTGGAACGCGGCGTACGGCCAATCGGCGACTGGTCGATATCGATAACCTTATCGATACACTCAATGCCCTCGATTTTCTTATACGGACCCACAGGGCGCGTCGAGCGGTGAATGGCATTCGTAAGGGCAGGCGCAATGGTGTCGGTAACCAGAGAGCTCTTGCCCGATCCCGACACGCCGGTAACAACCGTAAGCGTACCAAACTCGATCTTGGCAGTAACGTTTTTGAGGTTGTTGGCTCGAGCGCCCGTAATTTTAAGGCAGCCGCGACCGGGCTTGCGCCGTTCATCAGGCACCCGAATCATTTGTTTGCCGGTCAGGTAAGCGCCCGTCATCGACTCAGGACACGCCATGATATCAGCAGGCGTTCCCGCCGCGACTACGTGCCCGCCGTTGACACCGGCGCCGGGCCCCATGTCGATCACGTAGTCGGCGGCACGGATTGTATCCTCGTCGTGTTCGACAACGATAACGGTATTGCCGATATCGCGCAGGCGCTCGAGCGTCTTAATCAGGCGCTCGTTGTCACGCTGATGAAGACCGATCGAGGGCTCGTCCAGAATATAGAGCACGCCCATGAGACCCGCGCCGATCTGCGTTGCCAGTCGAATACGCTGCGCCTCGCCACCGGAAAGCGTCGCCGAGGCACGATCGAGCGTCAGATAGTCGAGTCCAACATCGACCAGAAAACGCAAGCGCTCCAGGATTTCCTTGACGATACGGCCGCCGATAAACTGTTGGCGCTCGGTGAGTTCCAGGCCCTCAAAAAACTCGAGCGATTCACGGCACGACAGGCAACAAACCTCGTAAATGGACTTGCCGCCCACGGTGACGGCAAGCATCTCGGGACGCAGGCGAGCACCGTGACAGCTCGAGCACGGCTCCTCGCGAATGTACTTCTCCAGGCGCGCCTTGGTGTTCTCGTTCGTCGTCTCGGTATAGCGTTCGTACAGGATGTTGCGAACGCCCGAAAACTTGGTATCCCACTGGCTGCGACGCCCATCGAGCTTTTGATAGTCGACCGAAATCTTCGTGTCGCCCATGCCATCCAAAAACGCACGACGCACGCGAGGGGGCAAGTCCCCCCACGGCGTATCGGCGCTCACCTTAAAGTGTTTGCAGACCGCAGCAAAAATCTGCGGATAGTAGTTCGAATTGCCAAACAGGCTACCAAAGACTCCGTCGGCAATGGACTTCGAGGGATCCTCAATCAGCGCCTCGGCATCAACGGTTTTCTTAAAGCCCAGGCCGTCGCACTCAGGACATGCGCCATAGGGAGCGTTGAACGAAAAGTCGCGGGGTTGTAGGTCGTCGATGGAGTGCCCGTGCTCCGGGCATGCCAGAGCCAACGAATACTCCAGTAGCTCGCCCTCGGTCCCCTCGGGAGCATCGCGATCGGGCAGCATGTATACGTTCACATTACCGTGCGCCAAGGCAGTCGCCTGTTCAACAGACTCGGCGATACGGCCCAGAGAATTCTCACGAATCACGATGCGGTCGACTACGACCTCGATATCGTGTTTGAACTTCTTGTCCAGATCGATCGGATCATCGAGCGAGCGCACTTCGCCGTCGACACGCACGCGGCTAAAGCCCTCGGCGCGAAGGTCCTCAAACAGTTTGGTGTACTCGCCTTTTCGCCCGCGCACCACCGGTGCCAGCACAAACGCGCGGCGACCCTCCCCCGCCGCCAAGACTTTGTCGGCAACCTGGTCGGTCGTCTGGCGCTCAATGACGCGGCCGCATTCGGGACAGTGCGGGGTGCCCACACGGGCGAACAGCAGGCGCAGATAGTCATAAATCTCGGTTACGGTGCCAACCGTCGAGCGAGGGTTTTTAGACGTCGTCTTTTGGTCGATCGACACCGCCGGCGAAAGGCCGTCGATTGAATCCAAGTCGGGTTTGTCCATCTGGCCCAAGAACTGGCGCGCATAGCTCGAAAGACTCTCGACGTATCGACGCTGGCCCTCGGCATAGATAGTGTCAAATGCCAGCGAACTCTTGCCCGAGCCAGAAAGACCGGTAATGACCACGAGTTGGTCACGCGGAATGGAAACATCGATATCACGGAGGTTGTGCTCACGAGCGCCGCGAATAACGATAGAAGAATCAGACATGGAAGCTCCTTGCCTCCTATTGCATCGAATCATACTGTCGATGAGTTTAGCGCACTCGACGCGCACAGATGTTCGTAATACAAGATTCGCAGACCTTTAGCTTTGCGTATCGGGTGCTTTGTTTCTCGAAATGCCGTGGAAAGGTTACAGTAATCTACTACTGAACTTAATTTGCTGTAACAGAGGAACGTCCATGACCGAAGATATCCCCCTTGAAATCACTTCGAGCGACATGGCCAATCTGCCCATATTCATCGCCGTCCTTATCGTGGCCACCGTCGTCGTGCGCGTGTATTTTTCAATCAAACACAATGAAAAGCCGCCCATTGCCCGCGTCTTTTGGTGCGCGACGCTCCTCATCCCGCTCGGCATGGTAGCTGCATGGATTACGAATCAATTGCTCGTAAATGAGGACAATTCCCTATGGGTCCTTTCTTATTCGGCGCTCGGTGCTACCGCCGTCATACTTCTTGTCGAGCCCTTGGTTTCGGGACTTATCGACCAAACCGATCTTGCGACGGGAACGGTTGCCTGTATTTGCCGTGACATCCTTGTCATCGCCGCTGTTTCAGCGCTCTCGTTCGTTTCACTCGAAATTGCCTGTAACGAAACGTTCTATCGCATTCCCGCCAACTCATTCGGGTTTTCCGTCGGGCTGCTCGCGACGGTTCTGCTCTCCCTTTATTTGCTGGGACAGCGTCATGGAGGCGTCATGGCCCTCGTGCCCGTCGCCTGTTGCATCCTTGGCATTGCCGAGCACTTCGTCATAACGTTTAAAGGCGAGGCCATCCTGCCAAGCGATATCTTGGCCCTTGGCACCGCAATGGAAGTGAGCGAGGGATACGAGTTTACCTTTACCGCCGGAATCGTAACCTCTCTAGCCCTGCTGGAGATTTCCCTGGGGCTTCTTTCGCTTATCCGACCGAGAAAGCTCCGTACGCCCACCCATGTCTTCCCCGCAATCGCCGCTAACCTCTGCGCTTTTCTGCTAGTGACCGTTGTGGGGCTCTCGGGCTTTTCCAGCATCGACTTGGAGCAGGCGCTGAATTTTGGATTTGACCGTTGGCAGCCCATCACCACGTATGCGTCTCAGGGTTTTATCACTTCGTTCACCGAAATGGTCAACGAGTTGCCCATTGAGAAGCCCGAAGACTATACGCCCGATGAGGCGCAGAGCATCGAGCAGGAGCTCGCCGCCGTCTACGCCAGCACATATGGCTCGAGCGAACAGCGCGAGGCGGCCGTTGCCCAGTTCAATGAAATCAAGCCGACGATTGTTGCCGTCATGAATGAGAGTTTTAGCGACCTTTCGTGCTTTGAGCAGCTCCAGGCGGCCGGGTACACCGGCCCCGCATTCTACAACTCGCTTCCCGACACACTTGTTCGCGGCACCATGCTCGCTTCGGTCGCCGGTGGCGGAACGGCGAACTCCGAATTCGAATTTTTGACCGGAGCGACAACGGCCTTTGTTGGATTGGGCAAAATCCCCTATCAGCTGTATCAGATGAATGGCGTCAACAGCCTGGCAAAGGACCTTAAAGAGCTTGGGTATACCGCTACGGCTATGCACCCGCAAAACCCCGTCAACTACCATCGAGATAAAATCTATCAGCAGCTGGGCTTTGGAGACTTTCTTTCAATCGGCGATTTCGAAGGTGCGTCCTATTACCATGCCGGCGTATGCGACTACGTCACCTACGACAAGATACTCGACCTGCTTAGAACCGACGAAGCCCCGCAGTTCATCTTTGACGTCACGATGCAAAATCACGGCGGCTACGACTATGGCACCGTTCCCGCCGAGGAGCTGACAAACTATTGGGTTGAGGGAGCCAGCGAGGGTGCCAATAGCGCGCTCAACACCTATCTTACCTGCATCAACGCATCCGACCGGGACCTCGAGTACTTTATCAACGAGCTCCGCAATATCGGCAGACCGGTTGTCCTTGTCTTTTTTGGCGACCATCAGCCGAGCGCCGCAACGGCTCTCAACGACGAGCTGTACCCTCAGGAAGATACGGCAAGCCACGCTTTCCGTATCTATCAGTCGACATATTTTGTCTGGGCTAACTATGAAATCGCCGGCAATACCGAGCTCAACGTCTACGACACCGTCGGGGCAAACGAGGTTGCAGCCATTACCCTTAATAAGATCGGCGCCCCGCTCACCGACTATCAAAAGGCTCTGCTTGCAACAAGGTCAGATGTGCCCACCATCAATGTCGCCGGCTACCTTGGTGCCGACGGGCTGCGCTACGACTTGGAATCTGAAGACAGCCCATACGCCTCGACGATCGGCAAGCTGCAGCGCATGCAATACCTCGAGTTCGCCAGCAAAGTTCAGTAAGCCCGCCCATTCGCTTGGACCCATCGTATTGCAAGCACGCTCGGCCCAAATGCATCGCAAATGACTCCCGCTCGCAAACGAGGGTACAATGACGCTCGTGTCACATCACGGGGCTCCGGCCCCAACATATACAAAGGAGTCATACATGGGTTGCGAGCACGCACAGGCAGCCGGCGGGCAAACGTCGCCGTCGCAATTTGAGGAGAATACGCTGTCCGAAGTCAAGCGCGTTATCGCCGTGCTTTCCGGTAAGGGCGGCGTCGGCAAGTCATTCGTCACCGGCGCCATCGCCACGGAGCTTTCCCGCCACGGTCACAAGGTCGGCGTCCTCGATGCCGATATTACCGGCCCCTCTATCCCTAAGATGTTCGGCATGAGCGGACGTCACGTCCACGCCCTCGGCAACCTTATGCTGCCCGAAATCTCCGAGCACGGCGTCAAGATTATGAGCTCTAACCTGCTGCTCCAAAACGAAACCGACCCCGTCCTCTGGCGCGGTCCGGTTATCGCGGGTGCCATCAGGCAGTTCTGGAGCGAAACCTCATGGGGCCCCATCGACTACCTGCTGGTCGACATGCCTCCGGGAACGGGCGACGTCGCCCTCACCGTCTTCCAGTCGCTGCCCGTCGATGGCATCGTCATCGTCACGAGCCCGCAGGATCTGGTCTCGATGATCGTCGCCAAGGCGGTCAACATGGCCGAGAAGATGAACGTCCCCATTCTGGGAATCGTCGAAAACATGAGCTATATCGAGTGCCCCGATTGCGGCAAGAAGATCGAGGTCTTTGGCAAGAGCAAGCTCCCCGAGGTCGCCGAGCGTTACAACCTCGAGATCCTAGGGCAGCTTCCCATCAATCCGGCACTCGCCGAGGCTTGCGACAAGGGCGAGGTTGAGACCGCACTGCCCGACGGTATGCTGCCCCAAGCCGTCTCCGCTGTCGAGGCCATTGCCCCGCACGAGACCGCCGAGGCCTAAGTGAACACAAACGCCTCCTATGACGTCTTGGTAATCGGCGGCGGGGCCTCGGGTCTCGCCGCCGCCATTACGGCCGCACGCACAGGCAAAAGCGTCTGCATCGTTGAGCGCGATGTTGCCTGCGGCCTTAAACTCCTTGCGACCGGCAACGGCCGCTGCAACCTTTCCAACGAATCAATTGATTTCCAGCGGTACAACCGCCCCGCATTCGTCGAATCCGTCATGGGTCGCCAGCCTGAGCAAGAACTCGGCAGTTTCTTCTCCTCGCTGGGCATCATGACGACCTCCGAGGAGGGCCGGCTGTATCCGCGCTCCCTTCGTGCCGAATCGGTGCGCGATGCGCTTCTCAACGCTTGCAATCACCTGGGTATCACCTTGATCTGTGGAGCAAACGTTGCCTCGGCATTCAAAGCCCCCGAGGGCTGGACACTCCAAATAGACCGTCCTGCGCGAGCACTCAAGGCAAAAAAGCACGACGACCGAAAAACGGAGGTCCGCTCACTTCGGAAGGCGCTCGCCGACACCCCTCGCAAGAACGAGACGCTGCAGGCAAAGGCCGTAATTATCGCTACGGGCGGCAGCCCCGCCGACATCGCGAAGACGTTCAATCTTTCCCTCACACCGCAGCGCCCCGTCCTCTGCCCCGTGTCGGCATCGGTCTTCGGCGACCAGACTGCGCTCAAGACGCTGGATGGCCTGCGCGTCCGCGCCCGTTTGACGCTCACCCGCAATCACGAGGAGCTCTGGTGCGAAGACGGAGAAGCGCTCTTCCGAACCTTTGGCATCTCGGGCGTTGCCGCCTTTAACCTCTCCCGTCGCGTCCAGCGCGGCGACACGATTCTGCTCGACGTTTTCCCCGACCTCTCCAAAGACGAGTTGCTCGATATGCTCAGCCAGCGAGTTGCGTTGCTCGGAAGCTTTTCACCCCGCGACCCCCGCTGGCTCGACGGCATGCTCGCCCCGCAGCTCTCTCACGTTGTCTGCACCGCATTCGAACAGTGCCACCCCGGGTCGCACGACGTCATCCATCTGGTCTCAATCCTCAAGCACTTTAAGATGCTCGTCGAGGGAACGACAGAGGAGCGTTCGGCCCAGGTCACGCGCGGCGGCGTGCCCATCGAGAGCGTCTCAGCTCCCAACCTCTGCGTGAGCAACGCGGCAGACGCCCCACTTTACATCTGTGGCGAGGCGCTCGACATCGATGCCGATTGCGGCGGTTTCAACCTTGCATGGGCTTGGATCTCGGGTATTCGCGCTGCAAGCAGCCTATAGCCGCGCAGTCTATAATCAAAACGCATTCGGGCCGTCTGGGACACCGGGCGGCCTCTTTCTTGCATCTAAGGAGACCTCGATGATCGAAATCACCCAAGTCCACGCGTCACTCGATGAGGCCGGCGACGAAGCCGCCTGCCTTGCTATTGGTAGACGCGCCGTCAAACGAACCCTGCGATGCGAGGATTCCCAGATTAAAGCCATTGAGCTCCATCGCAAGTCAATCGACGCCCGTAAAAAGCGAGATGTCCATTTTATTTTGAGCTTTCGAGTCGAGCTGACAAGCTCCCGACTCGAGCAGGAGGTGGTCGACCGCGTCGCCGAGCGCGACCGCTCGCGCATCCGCATGGTAGACGGCGAGGCTCCTTCATTCCCCAACCCTGTCCCGAATGCACCCAAGGGGCGTCCCGTCGTTGTCGGCGCCGGTTGCGCCGGTCTCTTCGCCGCCCTGACCCTTGCCGAAGCGGGCCTTAAACCCCTGCTCATCGAGCGCGGCGACCCCGCACTTCGCCGCTCGCAAGCGATTGATCTCTTTCTTAAGGAGCGTATCCTCGATCCCGAAAGCAATATCCAATTTGGCCTGGGCGGCGCAGGGACCTTCTCGGACGGCAAGCTCAACACGGGAACCAAGAATCCTGCCCATCGACTGATTCTTGAGACCTTCGTCGAAGCGGGCTCACCTCGCGACATCCTGTGGGACGCCAAGCCGCACATTGGATCCGACATCCTCCCCACCGTCGTCACCAACATTTCTCAGCGCATCGAGCAGCTCGGTGGAACCGTCCGCTATCGAACAAAGCTCGTCGATATTCAAACCGATGGATCTGGCGCCATCACCGGCGTCGATGTCCAACCGCCCCAAGAAACCACAAGCGAGACAATCGCCACAAAGCACCTCATTCTCGCCTGCGGCCATTCCGCCCGCGACGTATTCGAGCTTCTCAAAGAACATGACGTTGCCCTCGCGCAAAAGACCTTTGCCATGGGCGTGCGCATCGAGCATCCACAGCGCGACATTGACCGTGCCCAATATGGCCCTTCGGCGGGACACCCGGCACTCGGAGCAGCCCCCTATAAGCTTGTCGCCCATCTCCCCAACGGCCGCAGCGTGTTCTCGTTTTGTATGTGCCCCGGCGGACAGGTTGTCGCGGCTTCTTCCGAGCAGAGCCATCTGTGCGTCAACGGCGCCAGCCTCAATGCTCGCAACGGACGCAACGCAAATGCCGCCCTACTCGTTAACGTCACACCTGACGATCTTCCCGGCGATGATCCGCTCGCAGGCATTGAGCTCCAGCGCGTCTGCGAGCGAGCCGCCTATCGCCTGGGTGGCTCCAACTGGAACGCGCCGGCACAGCTCGTCGGAGATTTCCTTGCGGGGCGCGCCAGCACGGCGCCCGGAAAGGTAAAACCAACCTATCCACTTGGCGTGACCTGGACGGCGATCGACGATGCCCTCCCGCAGCATATCGTCGAATCGCTCCGTTTGGGAATTCCCCTGCTCGGTAAGAAACTGCGTTGCTATGACCGCCCCGATGCGGTCCTCACTGGCGTGGAGACGCGTTCGAGCTCCCCGGTTACGGTCATCCGCGATCGAACATGCCACGCCGTGTCGAACCCGGGCCTTTACCCTTGCGGCGAGGGTGCCGGATATGCCGGCGGCATCATGAGTGCCGCCACCGACGGCATCCGTTGCGCTGAGGCGCTGATAGCAGACCTCTAGTGCACGAACTCTCGCGTCCGAACGACACGGGCCCCGAGCTCCACAGGGAACTCGGGGCCCGTTCACTACTTCCTGAATCGTGCACCCTGGCGTTTTCTGCCCGAAGCAAAGGTAGAGCCCTTGCGAGCCTGCGAACGCAAACGCTCGATCGTTTCGTCCTCAGATGCGCCCTCAAGCATCGCCCGAATCTGAACGACGGCATCGCGCAGACGCGCCGCCTCCTCAAAGTCCATGGCGGCGGAAGCGTTACGCATGTCTTCCTCCATGGTCTCGACGATCCGCACGAGCTCGTCATGCGGTAGCCCTTCTAGCTGCTCGGCAAGCGTCTGCTCGGGTGCCGCCGTCTCCGGCGCGGCGCCCTCGCCGTTTTCGTCGGGTGTATAGAACGCACCGTGACCCAGCGAATCGCCTCTCGAGCGCCCCTTCGAACCCACAGTCTTTTCGGCCTCGGCAATAAAGCTCGAAATGTCGTTAATGGCCTTGCGGACCGTCTTGGGCACAATGCCATGCTCTTCGTTATATGCCATCTGAATCTCGCGACGGCGCTGTGTCTCCTCGATGGCTTCTTTCATCGAATCGGTCACAACGTCTGCATACATGATGACCTCGCCGTCGGCATTGCGGGCCGCACGGCCAATCGTCTGAATCAGCGAACGGCGGTTGCGCAAGAAGCCTTCCTTGTCGGCGTCGAGAATTGCCACCAGCGAGACCTCGGGAAGGTCTAGACCCTCGCGAAGCAGGTTGATGCCAACGAGAACATCAATCTTTCCCTCGCGCAGCGTTCGCAGGATCTCGACGCGGTCCATCGTCGCTGTATCGGAGTGCATGTAATTGACCTTAATGCCGGCATCAAGCAGATGGTCGGTCAGGTCCTCGGCCATGCGCTTGGTGAGCGTGGTCACCAGCACGCGCTCCTTGCGGGCAACGCGCTCGCGAATCTCGTCCTCAAGATCGTCAATCTGCCCACGAACCGGACGCACATCGATCTTGGGGTCGAGCAGACCGGTCGGACGAATAATCTGCTC
>RQBM01000125.1:0-19722 GCA_008668795.1 Collinsella aerofaciens
ACAGAGCGCACGTTGAGCGGCGAGTCCTCACCCAAAAAGAGCGTGGCGGCAAACAGCAAGATGACGATCGGCAGCACGTAGGCGCCCAGACCAAAGCCCAGGTGGTAGAAACCGGCAACCGCAGCCGTCACGGGCGCTGTTGCCGGAGAGATCACGGCAATGAAGGACGCGATCGCCAAAACGGCGATGACCACACCGGCGATATCGCGATTGGCCGAAGGCTCGACCAGGGGCTCAAACTCATCAAACTCGGACTCGTGGCCCTTATTGGCACGCAGATGGGAACCGGCACCCTTAGCAGATGCCGGTTGGTTATTGGCCTTATTGCCTTTGGCGTTTTGTGCAGATCCGCGCGCCAAACTAAACCTCCATGACGACCGGGATGATCATCGGACGGGTGCGCGTACGGCTCCAGATAAAGTTAGAGAGCGAATCGCGCACGGCCTTGCGAATGGCATCGGAACCGCTGCTGGTAAAGCTAAACTTACCCTTCTCGATCGTCTTCATAATGGACGCGGAGGCATCCTCGGAGAACTGGTCGTCGATGGCAAACGAGACGCCGCGGCCCGAGAACTCGATGGCCTCGATCTTCTTGTGTTTGAGGGAGACGATGGCAACGGCCGTGACCATACCGTCGTTGGCGAGCTTCTGGCGATCGCGCAGGACGATGGGGTCGGTATCGCCGATACGCAGGCCGTCGACGTAAACGACACCGGACTCGACGGGCGTACCGCGCTTGACGATACCACCGCGCATCTCGAGCGTGTCGCCGTTATCGAGGATAAAGATATGATCGTCCTTGATGCCCATCTTGCGCGCCAGCTGGGCATGGGCGCGCAGATGCACGGCCTCACCGTGAACCGGCATAAAATACGTGGGCTTGGCCATGGCCATCAGGAGCTTGAGCTCCTCCTGGCTACCGTGACCCGAGACGTGGACGAGAGCGCGGTTCTTATCCCACACGTCGCAGCCGAGCTTGGCCAGGCTGTTGACGACCTGCTGGACGGCCTTCTCGTTGCCAGGAACAGGAGTTGCCGAAAGGATAACGGTATCGCCCTCGTGGATGGAGAGCGTCTTGTGCTCGCCATTGGCCATGCGGGACAGGGCCGACAGCGGCTCGCCCTGCGAACCGGTGCACATGACGACAATCTTATCGTCGGGCAGGTTATCGATATCGAAGGCATCGATGATATCGGCGTCATCGATGTTGAGGTAGCCCAGCTCACGCGCCACGCGGGTGTTCGTGAGCATGGAGCGACCGGTCACAACGACCTTACGGCCGCACTTGCGGGCGGCATCGCAGATCTGCTGCAGACGATGGATGTGGCTCGAGAACGACGCGACGAACACGCGACCCGGGGCGTTCTTGATGGCGTGCAACAGGTTGGGACCAACCTCGGCCTCGGACTTGGTAAAGCCGGGAACCGTGGCATTGGTGGAGTCGGAAAGCAGCAGGTCGATGCCCTGCTTGGCAAAGCGGCTGATAGCGGCATAGTCGGGCGTAACGCCATCGATGGGCGTCTGGTCGAGCTTAAAGTCGCCGGTGTGCATAACGGTGCCCTGATTGGTGCGGATGAATACGCCCAGAGCGCCGGGGATGGAGTGCGTCATCGAGAAGAAGTCGAGCGAGATGCCGCCGAGGTTGACATGGCTGCCGCCCTTGACCTCGCGGAACTTGGGTGCGCGGATGCGGAACTCAGAAAGCTTGCCCTCGATAAAGCCAAGCGTCAGCTTGCTCGAGAAGATGGGCACCTTATTGTTGAGGTCCTGCAGCAGATACGGAAGCGAACCGGTGTGGTCCTCGTGGCCGTGGGTGACGACGATACCGCGGAGCTTCTCCTCGTTCTCCAGAACATAGGTGTAGTCGGGAAGAACCAGGTCGATACCGGGCTGGGAGTCATCCGGGAACATGAGACCGGCGTCGACGAGCACCATGTCGTCGCCGCACTCGAAGACCGTCATGTTCTTACCGATGCCGTCAAGGCCTCCGAGCGGAATGATCTTCAAGGGAGATGATTTTTTAGCTGCCATAGGTTAGTGTGGTTTCCTTTCTTCGAAACGGGTCTGAAACAACCGACGGGGCGCTTCTGGCAAACCGACCGCCGGGAACGTACAAACATGCATCACAGAGTCGATGCAATAACCACAGTATGATACCCATTTGCACAACAACAGACCACCCATGCATCAAAGCCCCATCTGAACCTGTGTATCCCGCCGGTCAGGGCTCAGCGGCCCCGGCACGGGCTAAGTTTCCTGCTCTACAGTCCTGCTCACGACGGAGGCCACATTAAGTGGCCTCCTGTTCGTGCGGAACTCGCGATAAACTTAGCCCGTGCCGGGGCCGCTGAACCCTGACCTGCCAATATGAGATAGGTTTATTTTGGTAGGTTTTATCAGGGGAAATACTGCTGTGTCTATCTACTGATCTGAAATCTGACTACTGAATAGACTGTCTAACTAAATAGCGAGCGGCACTAACCAGCCCTTTTGCTTGCGCCCGGGAGGGCCGCATATGAAGTTTATCGCGAGTTCCGCACGCAAAGGAAAGCACTTAATGTGCTTTCCGTCTTGCGCAGGACTGTAGAGCAGGAAACTTCATATGCGGCCCTCCCGGGCGCAAGCAAAAGGGCGACCCCCTTAGGAGTCGCCCTTGTTGATCTGCTTATGTTTAGCTGTTACTCGGCGTCGTGGTGACGGCGGGGCTTGCGGCCTCCGTTGTCACCGGGACGGCGCGGACGGTCGCTGCGCTCGGAGCGCTCGCGACGCGGACGCTCACGACGCTGGAAGTGCTCGCCGTCGCCCTCGGAGGTACCCTCGGCGCGAGCCGGAGCCTCGGGCTTGTCAAGACGATCGAGCGAGATCTTGCCGCGATCGTCGACCTCAATGACGACGACCTTGACCTCGTCGCCCACGTTAAGGACATCCTCGACCTTCTCCACGCGGCCCTTGGCGACGCGGGAGATGTGCAGCAGGCCGTCCTTGCCGGGCAGCAGGTTGACGAAGGCGCCGAAGGGCTGGATGGAGACCACACGACCGGTGTACTCCTCGCCCGGCTCGGGAACCTTGATGATGAGCTTGATACGCTCGACAGCCTGATCGACGGACTCGCCGGTGCCGCCGACAAAGACGGTGCCGTCCTCCTGGATGTCGACCGAAGCGCCGGTCTCGTCCTGGATGCCGCGGATGACCTTACCGCCGGAACCGATGACGTCGCGAATCTTGTCAGTCGGAACCTGGATGGAGACGATACGCGGAGCGGTGCTGCGCGTGGTGTGGCGCGGCTCGGGGATCACATCGAGCATCTTCTGCAGGATGAAGGCGCGACCCTCCTTGGCCTGCTGCAGGGCGCGGGCCAAGATGTCAAAGGTAAGACCAGTGGCCTTGTTGTCCATCTGCAGAGCGGTAATGCCCTCGGTGGTGCCGGTGACCTTAAAGTCCATGTCGCCAAGGAAGTCCTCGAGACCCTGGATGTCGGACAGGACCACGGTCTTGCCCTCCTCCTGGATCAGGCCCATGGCGATACCGGAGACCGGGCGCTTAATGGGCACGCCGCCGTCCATAAGGGCGAGCGTGGAGCCGCAGGTCGAAGCCATCGAAGAGGAGCCGTTGGACTCCATGACCTCGGAGACGACGCGGATGGCGTAGGGGAACTCGTTCTCGTCGGGGAGCACCGGAAGCAAAGCGCGCTCAGCCAGGTTGCCGTGGCCGATCTCGCGGCGCTTGGGGCTGCCCATGCGGCCGGTCTCGCCGGTGCAGAACGGCGGGAAGTTGTAGTGGTGCATGTAGCGCTTGCCCTCGGTGGGCTCGATGGTATCCAGACGCTGGCCCTCGTTGAGCATACCGAGCGACAGGACGGAAAGCACCTGGGTCTGGCCACGCTGGAACAGACCGGAGCCGTGAACGAGCGGCAGGTAGTTATCCTTCACCATGATGGGGCGAATCTCATCGGCGGCACGGCCGTCGACGCGCTCGCCGGTCTCGACGACCATGGTACGCATAGCCTTCTTCTCGAGCTTCTTGAGCGCCACGGGAATCTCGCGCTCCCAAGCGGACTGCTCCTCCTCGGTGAACTCGGCACGGATGGACTCCTTCAGAGCCTCGCCCTTGCCGATACGGGAGAGCTTGTCGGCGTCGCGAAGGGCGGCTGCCATCTCGTCGTAGTGGGCGAAGATGCGCTCCTGGACCTCCTCGACGGGCTGGTCGAGCGGGTACTCCTTCTTGACGATGGCGCCGTTGACCTGCTCCCACTCGGCGACAAACTCGTCCTGAGCCTGGCAGAAGGCAGCAAGGGCCTCCTGGCCAAACTTCATGGCGGCGAGCATGTCGTCCTCGGAGATCTCCTCGGCGCCGGCCTCGACCATCGAGATGAAGTCGGCGGAGCCACCCAGCTCCAGGTCCAGATCGGAGTTCTCGCGCTCCTCATAGGTGGGGTTGACGATAAACTCGCCGGTCTCCACGTTGCGGCCGATGCGCACGCAGGCAAGCGGACCCTCGAAGGGCACGCCGCCGAGCGTCATGGCCAGGGAGGCACCCATGACGTTGATGACGTCGAAGGGGTTGACCTGGTCGGCGACGAGCGAGGTGGCGACAATGTGCACCTCGTTGCGGAAGCCGTCCGGGAAGCTCGGGCGAATCGGACGGTCAATCATGCGCGCGGTGAGCGTGGCCTTCTCGCTGGGACGGCCCTCACGCTTGAGGTAACCACCCGGGATGCGGCCGGCTGCGTACATCTTCTCGTTGAAGTCGACGGTCAGCGGGAAGAAGTCGTAGTTCTTGCGCTCCTTGGAGACAACCACGGTGTCGAGCATCGTGGTGTCGCCCTGCTTGACCAGGCAGGCGCCGGTGGCCTGCTTGGCAAGCTCGCCGGACTCAAAGGTGTAGGTCTTGCCGTACAGCTCAAAGGTCTTGGATACGAGTGTCATTGTTCTCCTTTACCCCACAGGCCCCTTGCCTGTGGGCTTCTCATGTGACGCGGGCCCCCTGCCCCCGCCACGCTTCAGAGCGTGATTGTTCGCGCCCTTACACAAAAAGAGCGCCCCGCTGCGCAGGACGCTCTTAGCATGTACAAATCCTTACTGGATGTTGTCGCGGATGCCCAGAGCCTTGATGAGCTCACGGTACTCGACGATGTCGTTCTTCTTGATGTAGGAGAGAAGACGACGACGACGGCCGACGAGCATGAGCAGGCCACGACGGGTGTGGAAGTCCTTCTGGTGGGACTTCATGTGCTCGGTCAGCTCCTTGATGCGCTCGGACAGGATGGCGACCTGAACCTTGGGGTTGCCGGTGTCGACCGGGGTGTTACCGAACTGGGCAGTCAGCTCAGCCTTGCGCTCTTTGGAAACAGTCATTGTTTCACCTTTCGTTTCTTGTCGCCCGCGGGCGACACTATTCGCCTCGGACTGGGAAGCCGTCGGTGGAGCGAGCATCCAAGGTCGAGGTACCAACAGGTCGGTATGTTACCACAAGCAGACCGCCCATGCGCATCATCACCGACCCAACATGAATTCCATCGCACGGAGGCGCTGGTCGGTGTGCGTCGCAGCCCACACATGCGAAAGCCCGAGCAAGAACGCCGCCGTATGCGGGTCGATTCGCTCGACCATGAGTGCATCGAAGGTCATGGACATGAGGGCGCGCAGCCACTCGACCTCACCGGTCGAAACCAGCTCGGCACCCGGAACGCTCGACGCGCACGAACCGCACATGAGCCCGCCCGCCTGGGGCGAAAAGTACGACAGCATGGGGTCTCCGCACAGCACGCAGGCCGAAAAATCGGGTCGATAGCCCACGTGCGACAGAAGTTTAAAGACAAAGGCCGCCACGAGCAGGTCCATATGTGCCGAGTCGAGCCCACAGCCGACAAGCGTGAGCGCCCGCTGCGTGATGGCAAAGGTAAACGGGTCCTCGGCGTCCTCGAATGAGCACACGCGCGCGACCTCGGCAATCGCGCTTGCGGCGCAGGTCGTCTCGTAATCGGGCGCGGCGCCAACCGGCGCTTCCAAAAGCTCGGCCTGAGAAACAACGTCGAGCGAGCGTCCATGTGCGAGCAGCATATCGACGGTACAGAATAATTCGCAGCGCGCCGCCAAGCGCCCACCGGGTTTGCGGGCCCCCTTTGCCACGGCACGAACCTGACGACCCCGCTCGTCAAGCATCGTCAGAATCAGATCGGTCTCTTTGAGCTTGGTCTTGTCGAGCACGAGCACCTTCGTGCGATATGTCCGGGAGCCTGCCATGCGCGCTGCGCGTCCTTAGTCCTCGGCGTTGTAGCCAAAGCGGCGAATCTGGGCCTCGTCGTCACGCCAGCCGGCCTTGACCTTCACGTCCAGCTCCAAAAAGACCTGCGTGCCAAAAATGCGCTCAAGATCGCGACGGGCGTCGATACCGATATGCTTGATCATCTCGCCGCCCTTGCCGATGATGATGCCCTTTTGGCCCTCGCGCTCGACGTAAATAGTGGCGTGCACGCGCAGCACCTTCTTGGTCTGCTCGAGCGCGTCGCAGATTACGCCAACGGAGTGAGGGATCTCATCACGGGTGCGGCGCAAGACCTTCTCGCGCACAAACTCGGCAACGAGCGTCTCGTCAGAAGCGTCGGTACCCATGTCCTCGGGGAACCAACGCGGGCCCTCGGGCAAAAAGTGCGCAACGGTCTCGATAAAGGCATCGACGTTGAAGTTCTTGACCGACGACGTCACGATCTCGTCGTCAAAGTCCATAAGCTCGTGGGCTGCCTTAAGCTGCTCCATGACCTGTGCGGGGTCGGCCTCATCGGCCTTGGTGAGCACCAGGACCTTCTTGGAACGGGCATTCTTGACACGCTCGGCAACCCAGGCGTCTCCCCTGCCGATCGGTTTGGTGGCATCAATCAAAAACGCGACAACATCGACATCGTTCAACTCGAACAGCGCGCTCTTGTTCAGCTCGGACCCTAGACCGTCCTTGGGCTTGTGGATACCCGGGGTATCGACAAAGACCAGCTGGTAGCCGGGGCGGTTGACGACGGCGCGCATGCGGCGGCGGGTCGTCTGGGCCACCGGCGAGGTGATGGCGACCTTTTTGCCATAGCAGGCGTTGAGCAGCGTTGACTTACCGGCGTTGGGGCGGCCGACCAAGGCCACGAAGCCACTGCGGAAACCGGGCTCAACGTCGCCAAAGCCCGCGAGGCTGTCGTCCTCATCGCACAGGGCGTCGAGCTCCTCGTCGCTCATGCCCTCAAACGGGTCGAACTCCTCGACTTCCTCATAGGCCTCGGTCGCCTTAGCATCCGGGGACTCGTCGTCCAAAATCTCATCGGTAGACTGCATATTGTCGGACATGGGAATCCCTTTCTAAATAAAGCCGAGCGCGTGGGCAAATACCAGCACGCCCACAATCGCGGCGGTGATGGAAAGAACGTATACAGAGGCGGCGGCGATGTCCTTGGCGCGTTTTGCCAGCGGATGGAGCTCCTGGGTCGCCAGATCGACAATGGCCTCCATGGCGGTATTGCACAGCTCGCCGTGAATCACCAGGCCGCAGCAGATGATAATCGTGGCCCACTCGGCAATGTCGAGCCCCACGATGCAGCCGGCAATGACGGTGCACACGCCCGCCACGAGCATGACCTTAATGTTGCGCTCGGTCTTGACGGCGGTGACGAAGCCCTCCATGGCGTAGGAGAACGACTTTAAAAAGGACGGATGGTCCTTGTTCGATCCGGGAATCATAAACGGCTCCTAGTCGTGGGCATGATTGGTGATGGGGCCGACGTGAACCAGTTTGGGATCCTCGCCGCGCTCGAGCGCCAGATCGCGCAGGATAGCGTCCTCGCGGGCCTCCATAACCTCGGCCTCGTCGTCCTCGATGTGGTCATAGCCCAGCAGGTGCAGCATGCCGTGAACGAGCATCAGACGGCACTCGTCAGCGGGGCTATTGCCAAAACCGGGGGCCTGACGGGCAATAACCTGCGGGGCCAAGATGATATCGCCGAGCTCGAGCGTCTCATCGGCGGGAATGTCATCGTCAAAGGCCGAATCGCACTCAAACGAGAGCACATCGGTGGTGCGGTCGATACCGCGCCACTCGTGGTTGAGCTCGTGCATCTCGTCCTCGTCGACATACGAAAGGGAAATCTCGACTTCACGCTCAACGCCCTCGGCGGCAAGCACGACCTCGCAGATGTGCTCCACCTCCTGAGCATCGAGCAGCGTATCGAGCTCGGCATCGTTGCTGATCAATACACTCAACGGGACTCCTTTCGGTCGCGTGAGCGTTGCTCACGCACGTCATCATAAGCATCATATGCCTCAACGATACAACCCACTAGGGCATGACGCACCACGTCGGCACGCTCGAGGTGAGAAAATGCCACATCGTCGACACGGCCCAAAATCTTCTCGACATCCGCCAAGCCACCACGACGACCCACCAGGTCGCGCTGGCTGAGGTCGCCGGTAATCACGAACTTGGAGTTGAATCCAAGGCGTGTCAGGAACATCTTCATCTGCTCGGGCGTGGTATTTTGCGCCTCGTCGAGCACCACGAAAGCATCGCTCAGCGTACGACCGCGCATGTAGGCGAGCGGGGCGATCTCGATCACGCCGCGCTCCATAAGCTCATCGGTGCGCTCACGATCCATCATGTCAAAAAGGGCATCGTAGAGCGGGCGCATGTAAGGATCGATCTTTTCCTCGAGGGTGCCGGGCAAAAAGCCCAGGTTCTCCCCTGCTTCGACAACCGGACGCGTCAAGATCAAACGGCCCACCTCATGGCGCTTGAGCGCGGCAACGGCGAGCGCCATGGCCAGATAGGTCTTACCGGTACCGGCAGGACCCAAGCCAAAGGTGATGGTATGCGAGCGAATGGCATCCACATAGCGCTTTTGCCCAAGCGTCTTGGGACGAATGACGCGACCGCGATACGAAAGCAGCACGTCATCGCGAAGCGATGTGGCCTCATGCTCGCCGTCGCGCAAGACGGCCAGGCAACGCGTGACATCGTCGGCAGACAGGGTACGACCGGCCGCCGCCTCGCGAAAAGCATGTTCGAAAAAGCGAGCCACGAGCTCGACCTCGTCCGGGTCGCCGCTCACGGAGATCCTATCGCCACGGGCGACCACGTGAGCGCGAACCAAGCTCTCGAGCGCACGAAGGACGCCGTCGCCGGCGCCCAAAACACGCGAGGGATCAACTCCCTCGGGAACGGTAAGTCTAATCTTCGAGGCTTCCATGGACCTCCCTGCGCGCATGGACCAAGCCGGAATCATCGACTCCGATGATAGCAACATCGAGCAGGCACGGGGCTGTAAGTCCACAGGTATCGTCAAGACGGGCATGATGGAACGAACCGAGCGTCAGGTTGTCACCATACTCGAGCACGGCGCGCTCAACGGTGCCCACGCGACGACGAGCGTCGGCGATAGCGAGCTCCTGCGCCGCGTCTCGCATACGGCGGCTGCGCTCGGCCATAACCTCGGGCGGCACCTGGTCGGGCATGTCGGCAGCAAGGGTACCGGGACGCTTACTGTAGCGGAACACGTGCATACGCGAGAACCCCACGCGGCGGCACAGCGCCAGCGACTCCTCGAACTCCTCGTCCGTCTCACCAGGAAAACCGACGATGACGTCGCACGAAAGAGACGCCTGCGGCAGGATGGCGCGAATCATGCGCACCGTGTCCTCAAAGGCCTCGGCACTATAGGGACGACCCATGCGATGCAGCGTCGCCGTACAGCCGGACTGTACGGGCAGGTGCAAAAACGGGGCAATACGCTGCGGATAGCGCGCCATAACCTTAAGCAGGCGCTCAGAGATATCCATGGGTTCGACCGAGGAAATGCGCACATGCGCAATAGTCGTGCGCTCCATGATGGCCTCGAGCAGCTCATCGATTTCGACATGCTCGTCGGTCGCGCTCTTGCCATCGTAGGCACCCAGGTTCACACCGGTCAGCACCACCTCGGGCACGCCGGCCTCCTGGGCCTCGCGAACTTGCTCAAGCACGGACTCGACGGGCACGGAACGCTCGGGACCGCGGGCCTTCCACACGATGCAATAGGTGCAACGGTGGTTGCAGCCATCCTGGATCTTCACACCCAGACGCGAGCGACCCAGAGCGTCGACCACATCGCTGTCGCTGCAGGCGGCCACACTATCGGATTCGACACCCAGCACATCGCAGACACGTTCGGCGACATCGATCTTAGACGGCTCGGCAATCACGCGATCCGAAAGCTCCAACAGCTCCTCGGGATGCAAATTGACCACGCATCCGGTCACGACTACATAGGGCTCATTTGGATGGGCCAGCGCATGACGGACGGCCTTACGGGTCTTGGCCTCGGCCTCGCCCGTAACGGCACAGGTGTTAATGACGATCAGGTCGGCATCCTGGGGCTCCACCATAGCAAAACCCAGGCGCATAAGATCGGCAGTGATACGGTCAGACTCAACCCGGTTGACACGGCAGCCGAGGTTGACGACGGAAATATGGGGTGCGAGCACGCGGGCTCCTTAATCGAGGATATCGTCGAGGGCACTCTTGATACGGTCGGTCACCGACTTCTTACCGGAAGCGACGTCATCGCCCATCTCATCGGCAAAAGCACGGAGCAGCTCGCGCTGCTTATTGGAAAGATTGGTGGGAACGACCACGCGCAGTTGCACGATCAAGCGGCCACGCGAACCGCCACCGCCAATGCGCGGCATGCCGTAATTATTGACGCTCACGGTGTCGCCGTACTGGGCGCCGGCGGGGACGCACACCTTAACGACCTCGTCGGGCATAATGCCCTCGACATCGATCTCGCAGCCGAGCGCAGCCTGCGCAATCGAGATATCGCTCACCAGGTACAGGTCGTCACCGTTGCGCTTAAAGCGCTCATGGTCGGCAACGCGCACGTTGACAATCAAGTCGCCCGAAGGCTCGCCGCGAAGACCGGCCTCGCCAAAGCCGCTCACACGCAGCTGTCGACCGGTCGAAACGCCGGCGGGAATATCGATGTCAATCTTTTCATGCGAAGGCGTGCGGCCCTGACCATCGCAGGTCTCGCAGGGATGGTCGATAACCGTGCCCTCGCCATGGCAGTCGGGGCAAGGCGAGGAAGACTGAACCTGGCCCAAAAACGATCGCTGAACCGTCGTGACATAGCCCGTGCCGTGGCAGCGGCCGCACTGCTTTTCCTGTGCGCCCTCTGCCCTACCGGTGCCATTGCAGTCCTCGCAAGGAGCAAAGCGGTCATAGCTGATTGTCTTTTTGCAGCCGAGCGCCGCCTCCTCGAGCGTCACCGAAAGCGAGATGGCCATGTCACGACCGCGACGACGCTCGCGACGGCTGCGGGCGCCACCGCCGGCACCGCCGCCAAAAAACGACGAGAACAAGTCGTCCATGCCCATACCACCAAAGATATCGTTGATATCGACGTAGCCCGAACCACCAGGGCCGTCGGCAGTGCCGTAACGGTCGTAGTTAGCACGCTTCTGCTCATCGGAAAGAACGGAATAGGCCTCGTTGAGCTCCTTGAACTTGGCCTCGGCCTCGGGGTCGTCCGAAACGTCCGGGTGTACGGTACGGGCCTTCTTTAGAAACGCGCGCTTAATCGTCCGCGCGTCGGCATCCTTGTCGACGCCAAGTACCTCGTAGTAATCCCTATTTTCCGACACGACCGAATCCTTCCGACTTTCATTATTGTCACAGTGCGTCCTATACCCAAGCTGGGCCAACCGCAAACAGAGGGTTTGATGTTATTGCATTCCGTAAGGCGAAAGCATGGCCCGTTGCGAGCAGCTCGCGAACCAAACCGACACGAGCGCGAACATGAAGCCATTGGCAAAACCGTTGGCAAACTGCATCGCACCGCGCTTCCACCACAGCAGGCTGCGATGAAGCACGCCGTCCGAAAGCACCATGAACAGGCCCATGGTAAACGGAATAAAGCACATCACAGCAAAGGCCGAGAACACGCCCGAGATGGCCGAGAGTACCAAAAACGGCGCCACGATGCCCATCAGGTAAAAACCGGTACGAGCTTTGCCTTCCAAGCGCTCGGACTCGACATGGGCACGGCCGACCAGGTCGCCGCCCGCGGCACCGTTGGTGCCAGCATGACCCATGCCGCTAATGCGGACCTCGTCGCCATCGTGCGTGCCGGCAGGAAACTCAATCGTCTGCTCGGAGGTTACGCGAGTACGACCGCTGCCACCGCAATCAGGGCAGGGGTCGGCCACGACCTTACCGGAACCGCCGCACTCGGGGCAGACCGACTGGAACGTGCCCGCACCAAACAGGAAGGACAGGTCGACGTCGATGTGGCCGCGGCCGCCACAGCTTGGGCAGGTATGGGCATGCTCGGAGGAGACAGAACCCGAGCCGCCGCAATGTCCGCACGTATCGAAACGCGTGTAGCGGACGGTCTTGCGGGTACCGCCCTTGGCCTCCTTGGCGTCGAGTTTGATATCGACGACCACGTTGGCGCCGTTCTCGGGATTATAGGCAGCCTGCCCACGACGCTGCTGGCCCCAGGCGCCACCAAAGGGAAAGCCGCCCTCAAAGGGATTGCCGTACCCGGCGCCGCCGGCGTAACCGCCACCATAAGGCGAAGCCGTAGGAGCGCCGGCGAAGGGATTGCCCGAGCGCATGGCGTCATAGCGCGCACGCTTCTGCTCGTCCGAAAGCACAGCGTAGGCCTCGGAAACCTCTTTGAACTTTTCCTCGGCATCCGGTTCTTTGTTGACGTCCGGATGGAGCTTGCGGGCCTTTTGCTGGAAGGCTTTCTGTATATCACGCGAGGTGGCGTCCTTGGAGACACCCAAAATCTCGTAGTAATCTTTTTCGTTCATCGTCGCCATGCGCGGCAACCTCCTGCTCACAGCAGCGTATATATTGCGGTAATTCTACCCGAGCGGCCTAGGCTAGACCCCAAAACAGCTCGAACAGCACATTTCCATCGAGCCAGCCCAAGTAAGTGGGCGCTAAACGAGCACGGACGCGACCTGCGATAACGTCTTTCGAGGTGACGCGCCCCGCATGTCCTTCAATATGATCGGGCACCCAGGTGGCAAGGCCCAACTCGACCGCACGGTCGCAGGCCGCCGCCAACTCATCTGCAGCGATCACGCTTGCCGAGCGAACCAACAGATCGGGCCCAATGCCACGCGTCATGCGACAGGCAAGCATCAAATCCTCGGCCGCCGCCTCGCGCTGCGACAGATACTCGGCATCAAACGTCGTCGCGGCATCGTCGCGTTGCACCAAGCGCACGCGATACGCATCGCCGCGAGCAAGCACGTCGGGAAACAGCCCGGCCAAGCGATCGAAATCCTCGGCGTCGAGCATACCGGCGGCAGAGCGGCCCAAACCCAGATAGCCCTGTCCGGTCCAATAGGCAATGTTGTGGGCGCACTCATGGCCGTCGAGCGCGTAGCTTGCCACCTCATACGGGTGATAGCCGGCCGCACTCAGGCGCTCACGCGCCGCATCCATGCATGCAGCCTGAAAATCCTCGTCGGGCTCGAGCGACTCGTCGCGACACGCCATGCGATAGAGCGGCGTGCCCTCCTCGAGCGTGAGCGGGTACACCGACACATGATGCGGCGCCGCCGCCAACACGCCATCGAGTGTGCGCTGCCAGCTTAGGTCGGTCTGCCCGGGAAGGCCGCACATCAGGTCGCACGACACGACAAGCCCAGCGTCCTTGACCGTCGTGATGGCAGCGAGCGCCCGATCGGCATCGTGAATGCGGCCGATGGCGGTAAGTTCGGCGTTATCGAGCGTTTGCACGCCCAGAGAGACGCGCGTGACACCCACCCCGGCAAGCGCAGTGGCAAGCTCTGCGGTCAGCGATTCGGGATTGGCCTCGCAGGTAAACTCAACAGGCTTGCACCACGCAGAGATACGCCGGGCAAATTCTACCAAACGCTCCCCCGCCAGCGACGGCGTGCCGCCGCCAACATAGACGGTGCGGATCTGTGCAAGCGCGCCTGCGTCGCCAAAAGCATCGAGGCGCGCATACAACTGCTCAAAATAGGTATCGAGCGCAACGCTCATGTTGCACGGAGCAAAACTGCGTGAGTCAAAGTCACAGTACCGGCATTTTTGGGCGCAAAACGGCACATGCACGTACAGCGCGGTAACGGCCACCGTTAGGCCTCCAACGGATGAGCGGGCACCGACTCGCCGGCGGCAAGTGCGGCCTCACAGGCCACCACATCGTGCTCGATATCATCGACCAGTGCCATGAACTCCTCGTATGTGGAGCAACGCACCACCTGAGCGCGCCAGGCGGCAGCATGGGGCATGCCCTTTAGATACCAGCTTGCGTACGTGCGGGCACGCGACATGAGCGGCAACAGCTCGTGCGTGAGCGTCAGGTGCTCGCGCAGGGCATCCAGGCGCTCAACCGAGGAGCGAGAAGGAACCGGCGTGCCATCGAGTGCAAGGGCTCGGGCATCGCCGAACACCCATGGATTGCCGTAGATGCCGCGCGCGATAAACACCGCGCTGGCACCCGAGCTTTGCAGATGCTCAGCAGCGTCCTCTGCCGAGAACACATCGCCCGAACCGATAACGGGAATCTCGACGGCGTCGGCCACCTCATCGACGACCGACCAATCGGCCTGGCCCGTATAGAGCTGCGTGGCGCAGCGACCATGTACCGCCACCGCGGCGGCCCCTGCTCCCTCAAGCATCTGGGCAAACGTCGCGGCGTTGCGGTCTTCGGCGTAAAAGCCCTTACGGATTTTTACGGTCACGGGCACATGCGCCGCGCCCACCGCCGCCTCGACGATCTGCTCGGCCAGATCGGGAGTGCGCATAAGCGCCGAGCCCTCGCCCTTGGTGACGACCTTGCGAGCCGGGCAGGCCATGTTGATATCGATCAGCGACAGGCGATCGCCCACACGCTCCTCGACGGCAGCAACAGCGCTCGCAAACTGATCGGGCTTGGAGCCAAAGAGCTGCACGCAGATCTGCTGCTCCTCATCGGCCGGCAGTACCAGGCGCCACGTCTTATTGCTGGCATAGGCAAGGCCCGCCACGCTCACCATCTCGCTATAGGCAAGATGGGCACCGCGACGGCGGCACATGATGCGATAGGCGGGATCGGTCACGCCCGCCATGGGAGCCATAAGGAACGGCTGCTCGGCATAGGCGCCAAGCAACCGCTTGCTGTATTCAGAAAGTGCCATGGACCTACTCGTCCACCTTGAGAATCGCCATAAAGGCCTCCTGCGGAACCTCGACCGAGCCGATGGCCTTCATGCGCTTTTTGCCCTCTTTCTGCTTCTCGAGCAGCTTGCGCTTTCGCGAGATATCGCCGCCATAACACTTGGCCAGCACGTCCTTGCGGCGCGCTTTGACGGTAGAGCGGGCAATGATCTTGTTGCCGATGGCGCCCTGGATAGGCACCTCGAACAGCTGGCGCGGAATGATTTCCTTGAGCTTGTCGCACAGACCGCGGGCCAGGCCATAAGCCTTATCCTTGTGCACGATAAACGACAGCGCGTCCACCTCGTCGCCCGAAAGCAGGATGTCGAGCTTGACGAGCTCGGAGGGGCGATATTCGTTGAACTCGTAGTCGAGCGAGGCGTAACCCTTGGTGCGGCTCTTGAGCTGGTCAAAAAAGTCCAGAATGAGCTCGGCAAGCGGCATGTCGAAACGCATCTCGACCGATTTGCTCGTGAGATGGATCATGTCGGTTGTAATGCCGCGATGCTCGATAGCGAGCTGCATGACGGCACCCGTATACTCGGGCGGACAGATAATCTTGGCCTTGAGGTAGGGCTCCTCGATGCGCTCGATGCGCGTAGCCTCGGGCAGATCCTGCGGGCTGCGAACATCAATCATCTCGCCGTCGGTCTTGTAGACGTGATAGTCCACCGAAGGGCTCGTGGCAATCAGGTCCAGGTTGAACTCGCGCTCCAGGCGCTCCTTGACGACCTCCATATGCAGCAGGCCCAAGAAGCCAACGCGGAAACCAAAGCCGAGCGCCACCGAAGTCTCGGGCTCCCACACCAACGACGGGTCGTTGACATGCAGCTTATCGAGCGCGTCACGCAGGTTCTCGTAGTCCTTGTTATCGATCGGGAACAGGCCCGTATAGACCATGGGCTTAGCCTCGCGGTAACCGGGAAGCGGCTCGGGGCAGGGGTTCGACGCCCAGGTAAGGGTGTCGCCCACGCGAACGGCCTCGGGGTCCTTCAGGCCCGTGACCACGTATCCGACCTCGCCGACCGTCAGCGCGTCGACCGGCGTCTCGGCGGGACGCTTGACGCCCACGCCATCGACCAAAAAGTCGCCCTTTGCCTGCATCATGCGCAAGGTATCGCCCTTTTTGATGGAGCCGTCAAAGATGCGCACCGTGGCGACGACGCCACGATACTCGTCGAAGTATGAATCCAGAATGAGTGCCTTGAGCGGCGCATTCGCATCGCCCTTGGGCGGAGAAATCAGAAAGACAATGGACTCCAGCAGATCGTGGATGCCCTCGCCGGTCTTGCCCGAGACACACACGGCATCATCGGCAGGGATCGCCAGGTCATCCTCGATCTCGGTCTTGACCTCGTCGGGGTGTGCCGACGGCAGGTCGATCTTGTTGATAGCGGGCACGATATCCAAGTTGGCGTTCATGGCGAGCGTCGCGTTGGAGACGGTCTGCGCCTCGACGCCCTGCGTGGCGTCGACGACAAGCACCGCACCCTCGCAGGCGGCAAGCGAACGCGAGACCTCGTAGGTAAAGTCCACGTGGCCCGGCGTATCGATCAGGTTGAACTGATACGTCTCACCATCGTCGGCGTCATAGGACACGCGAACGGCATTGGACTTGATCGTGATGCCGCGCTCGCGCTCGATATCCATGGTGTCGAGCAGCTGCGACTCCATATCGCGCTCGTCGACGGTATGGGTGAGCTCGAGGATGCGGTCACTGATCGTGGACTTGCCATGGTCGATGTGCGCAACGATCGAGAAGTTGCGGATGTGGGAAATGTCAATTGAAGTATTCATGCGGACTATCTTACCCGAGCGATACAAAAAATGGAGCCTGTTCCATAAAACAGGCTCCATTTATGCGCGTAATCTGTGTGGTGTGAAATTTACAACTTAGGCGTTGATGCTGTTCACGAGCTTGGCAAGACCGGACTTGCGGTTGGAAGCCTGGTTCTTGTGGATAACATGCTTGGCGGCAGCCATGTCGAGACGCTTGGTGACGGTCTTGAGGGCAGCCTGGGCCTTCTCGGCGTCGCCCTCGGCGACGGCGGACTGGACGTGCTTGGTCAGCGTCTTGAGCTCGGACTTGACAGCCTTGTTACGCATGCGAGCTGCCTCATTGGTGCGGATACGCTTCTTCTGAGACTTGATGTTTGCCACTTCTGGAGTTCCTTTCGAGTTCCTTGCAAAAAATGTATGACACCTCTGAGACACGGTGAGGTCATGCAAGCGCCTACTATAGCACGCTCCCCCTCAAAGGGATAGAACGAATTTGTCAAATAGGCAGGTATCATCACGATTTTCTCAAGATGTTCGTAATCCAGAGCAAAAGCGCGGTCTGAGAATCGGCCGAACCCTTCAGTGCGAGCTCCACATCGACCGCGCCCTCGAGCGCGGCAACGAGCTCTGCCATCGAAAAGCGACGTGCCCAGGTCAGGTGATTCTTGACCTGCCAGGACTGGAGCTTAAGTGTTGCAGCCAGCTCACGACCCTGTCCGCGCGCATCGAGCGCCTTGGCAACGATAAGCTCGCGGATGCGGCCGCACAGCAATGTGTAAGTCCACACGTAGCTCTTGGCGGGCAGTAGATTGAAGAGCTCGAGCGAGCGTCGCATGTCACGGGCCGAGACCGCATTGAGAAAGTCCCAGGGTTGAACCTCGGCCGTACGTACAATCCAGCGCTCAACGTCGACAAGCTCAATCTGGGGCACCTCGACCATCTGGGCAAGCTTAGCCAAGTCGTTATCGAGCATGCGAGTGTTTTCACCCGAACGCGAGACGAGTTCCTCGGCGGCCGCCGTCGTGATCGACTTGCCGTGCTGCGTCGCCATCTGCTGCACGCGGCGCGGTAGCTCCCAGCGCTTGGTGCCGGAGCAATCGATCACAGCCTTCTTGTCGATCTTGGCGATCGCCTTATACAGGCGCGTGTTCTTGGCAAGCGAGTCGGCGATGATGAGGCAGACCGTTGTGGGACTGGGACTCGCCAGATACTCGACGAGCGGCTCCGAGACCGACTTGGCGAGCTTTGAGCAGCCATCAAGGATTACCAGGCGAAACTCACTGCCCATGGGAAAGGTGTTGAGCGATCCGATAATCGACTCGATATCGGGGTCTTTGGTCATATCGCGCTCGTCGAGGTTGAACTCGACCATGCCCGACTTTTCCAGACGCGCTTTCATACGCGAGACGGCGTGATCGCGCTTGACTCCGTCGGTACCGACGATCAGATATGCCGGCAGCAGACCGGTTTCGGACATTGCGCTCCCCTCCCGCAGGCCTTCGTATTCGCTCCGTGCCATTCTAGCCCAGGGGCCCACCACACGCCAACGACGTCGTCACGGTCGCTGGCATCGCATCGCAAAGCCATTCGCAGCCGGCGTGACGGTAATGTCGCCGTGTTCGATAGTGCACGCGAACACGCCGCCCGCTTCCTTAACGGCATCGATGCAGGCATCGGACGGATGGCCGTATCGATTCCCTTCGCCCGCACTCGCGAGGGAAAGCTCGGGCTTCAGGACGTCCAGCAACTCATCATCGACTGAAACCTTAGAGCCGTGATGCCCAAGTTTAAGTACGTCGATATCCCCCACCTCCTGCACGAATTCCCGTTCTTGGTCGATCTCGGCATCACCGGTGAGGAGCATACGCAGGCCCTTGCCTTCCTGAACATATGAGAGCAGCAGGACAAGCGAGTCCTCATTTCCCTCGCCATCCACGGACTCGAATGGCCACATCACGCGGGCGCAAAATGAGCCGATATCGACCGTATCCCCACGGCGCACCTGCCGATACTCCACGCCAGGTCGGTTCAATACCTCGGCAGGAGCATCCTCCAGCGCATCCGCCGCCACGGCAATCGTACCGACCGAAAACTGTTCGAGCACGGCAGGCAGACCACCCCAGTGATCCTCATCCCAATGCGTCACAAAGACGGCATCGATATGGTGCACGTTATTGCGAACCAACGCCGCAACCACACGCTCGTCGAGCCCGCAGTCGACGAGAGCTACTGCGCCGCCTTGGCGGATAAGAATCGCATCGGCCTGGCCCACATCGAGCACCGTCACCGAAGGCGGAGCGAATCGATCCCAATAGAAGTACGGAATCGCAGCCAAGAGCATCAGGCATGCAAGCCCCACCGCCATAGGACGTGCACGGGGACGCGGCCACCAGACCAGCAGAACCGCCAGAAAACACGGCACTAGGTAAATCCACATGCTATCTGTCGGCACGCTCACGTATGCACCCGGCACGGCGGCAAACAGCTGCTCGAAGAACAGCGCGCAACGGGCGGCAATCATGGGCACAACGAGCGCCCAAGTCCGCAACGGTCCCACGAGCGAAAAGGGAGCCAGCACGATCGACACAGCGAGCAGAACGCTCACCACCGGACCGATGACCGCATTTGCCAACGGAGCAATGAGCGAGAATGAACAGAATGAAGGAACGTTAAAGGGAAGTGTCGACAGTTGCGATAACAACGTGACGGAAAGCATGCCTGCAACGCCCGATGGCCAACATAGCACACCCAAAG
>RQBM01000091.1:0-3522 GCA_008668795.1 Collinsella aerofaciens
ACGGTCATGTTCGACTCAACCTTTCTCAAAACAGCCTTCTGAGACACCGCACCTTGACGTTCAAACCGTCGCTCGCGTACCGAAGTACGCTTCGCTCCTCTTTCACGTCAATCTGCGGCACCTCAGAAGGCGCACTTGGTAGTTATGTTTACTTCAACGACGCAAGAAGGTGTTCGGCGGCACCGATAAGTGGCGCGTCGCCCTCCAGAGAACCGATGAGGATCGGCGTGTCCTGAAGCGGATCGAGCGCCTGGCTGGCATAGCCCTCGTGCACCGAGTCCTTCCACGTCTGCGAACGCCAATCGGGACCTTGGTGAATCACGCCGCCCGAAAGCACGATGACCTCAGGGTCCAGAATGTTAGCGAGCGAGCCCAAGCTGGCACCCAGCGCAAAGCCGGCGTCATGGATGACCTCGGTCGCCTTTGCGTCGCCCGCACGGCACAGGTCGTTCACGTCGCGACCGACCGAAGGACGGCTGGGGTCGACGCGACCAAAGCGCTCATCGTACATACGACCAATGGAAGTGCCCGAAGCAACCGACTCAAGATGGCCAGAACGTCCGCAGGCGCAGGGAATGCCGGCGGCAGCCGAGCACTCGATGTGGCCCATATGACCGGCAGCACCATGGAAGCCCTGCATCACGCGGCCGTTCTCGACATATGCGCCGCCGATGCCCGTGCCGATGCCCAGGCACAAGACGGAGAACTTGCCCTTGCCGACGCCCCAGTGGGCCTCGCCCAGAGCATGAGCCTGCACGTCGCCCACCACGGCAACGGGGAGACCAAGGTCCTCGCGCAGACGCGGCCCCAACTGAACGCCGGACCAGCCGGGCATGATCTCGTTGGCATACGCGATGGCGCCCGTCTTGGGATCGACGACGCCTGCGGCACCGATACCGACACCGAGGACCTCGACATCGGGATTCGCCTCAAGAGCGGCCTTGATGGACGCCTCGATCCGCTGGAAGACGGCCTCGCCGCCCTCCTGGGCCTCGGTAGGAACCTCGGCCTCAAATACGGGATGGGGCACGCTGCCGTCAGCCGGGTACTCCATAATGGCGGTCGCGATCTTAGTTCCGCCGATATCGACAGAGCAGACGTACTTGTTCTCCATGTCGTTCTCCTTAGGAGATAAAAACAACTACAGGAAATGGAGGCTGCGTTATCGCCGCAGCTTGGTAAAGGTTTCCCGGGTGTCCGAGGTTGGGGTGAAAGCGGTCGGGCGTTGACCTAATGGGTCACGCTCGACCGCTTGAGCCCCAAGATCGGGTGCCCGGGGAAGCTTTACAGGAGACCGTTGTCCTGGAGGACCTTCTTAATCGCCTCGACGTTCTCGCCAGTCATGGCCTTCACCGGGCGCGGCATGGTCGGGCTGTCGAAGATACCCATGAGGTTCATAGCGGTCTTGAAGGCGCCGACGCCACCGGCATAGCCCTGGACGCCCGAGGTGACATCCCAGATGTGGGAAATCTCGTTGAGGCGATCCTGCTCGGCCTTGACGGTAGCCCAGTCGCCGGCCTGAGCGGCCTTCCACTGACGCACGTAGCCCTCGGGCTCAACGTTGGCGAGACCCGGGACGGAACCGTCGGCGCCGCCGAGGTAAGCACCGTCGACGACGACCTCGTGACCGGTGAGGATGCTCATCGGGTGGCCGTTCTTCTCGTTCTCCTGAACGAGGTAGCGGAACGAGATGTCATCACCCGAGGAATCCTTGACGCCGGCCAGGACGCCCTCGGCGCCGAGCTTGGCAAGGAGCTTCCAGGGGAGCTTGGTGTGGACGCAGACGGGAATGTCATAGGCAAAGATGGGCAGGTCGAGCTCCTCGTGCAGGATGCGGAAGTGCTCCTCGACCTCGGTCATGCCCTGCAGGGCATAAAACGGGCAGGTGGCGACGAGCGCATCGGCACCCAGCTCCTGAGCGACCTTGCCGTGCTCGATCATGCGCTCGGTCTCGGTGTCGATGATGCCGACCAGAACAGGCACGCGGTGGTCGACGATGCGCACGGCCTCGGCGACAATCTGACGACGGCGCTCGTCGGTGGAGAAGACGACCTCGCCCGAGGATCCCAGGAAGAACAGGCCATCGACGCCGGCATCGATCATGCGGTTGATGCTGCGCTCAAAGGAGGCAACATCGAGCTGGTGGTCTTCGGTATCGGGAACAACGACGGGAGGGATAACGCCGGTGAATTTCTGAGTTGCCACAAGAATCTCCTTAGTTGTCTGGCGAGCGGCCCTATGCCGCCCACTCTTGTTGGCAGTGTCCAGGCCGTCTAGGCCAAAGAACACGGGTAGAACGTTTGGTTAAAGAAGTCGACGACTTCGTTTTCGAACGCATTGATGCGCTCGTGAGCGTATTTGGCATAGATGATATGCCTTCGGTCACACTCAAGACCGTTGAATACGGCAAACTGACCCTTGGGATCGCTCACGGCGTCCATAAGCGATGTGCCCATGAGCACCGATCCGCGCACCCGAGACGACAGAGCCTCGAGGCCACCGGGGATTGGATTGGCAACCGCCGTGCAGGCAAGGCCCCGCTCGTCCAGAGCGGAAACCGCCAGCGCAACACCGCCGCCAAGGCCCTCGCCCCACGCAAAAATGCGATCGGGGTCCACGCCATCAAGATTACGCGCGACCTTCGCCAACGCGCAGCCCCAACGAACGCGCCTGACAAAAGCAGGCGAGGTAATCCCCTGCTGCAGATCGCTGAGTCCAATCGCCTCATCGTCCAGTGCAAGCACGGCATATCCCATGGCGGCAAATCTTGTCATGTGATGCCAGCCGCGCACAGGCCGATCGATGTCGTGGAACATCAGGCACAGCGGCACGCGCTCAGATACTCGGGCACGACCAACAGGCTCAATCAAACGAGCGTGGACCGCATGGTCACCGAGCTCAAAGGAAACCTCCGAGTAACGGGCGCAGGGGTTAACAAAGTCAATCGCCGTAACAGTCAACCCGCAAACCTCAAGGTCCGAAGCGGCTGTCTTCAAATCGGATATATCCGCCAAAACATCGCCGCGCCAATCCCGGAAATCGGAGAGCCTTGACGAAACCGTCCCAGCAATCCCCGCAAGCTCGGGGACTATCAGCTCGTCAACATTGCTCTCGCACTTAGACATGAGCCTCCCCTCCCTTGCAGAAAAACGGAATGATCAGATCGTCAAAATCCTGAATCTCCTCGTGGCCAAAGCCTTCAAAGAACTCATGACGCTTTTCACAGGTCAGGTTGTTATAGACCGCAAACTGCGTCGCTGGCGGACAGACGATATCGGCTGTGCCGGTGCCAAACAGCACGGGGCATTTGACCATAGGGGCAAAGTTCTTGGAATCGAAGTACGCCAGCTTGGCATAGGCTTCGTCAATACGAGTCGAGTCCTCGTCAAACCAGGGAGTCCAATAGCGCAGGCCCTCGTAGGCAATGTCGTCGGCATCCAAATCCCAGACCAGGCGGAAATCTGACAGGAAGGGATAGAGGATGGCGGCGCGATTGAAAAGCTCGCTGTTAAGCGCACAGGA
>RQBM01000126.1:0-3257 GCA_008668795.1 Collinsella aerofaciens
CTACCTGCGGGAACGATAGGCAACCGGACACACATTCTGTCCGAGCGGTTAAAAGCGGGCACGGAATTTAAACGGCTGAAAAAGGGGCATCGACCTGCGCCGATGCCCCCAACGTGGACACACATTTTGTCCTATAAGCCCCATTTCCGCTCCGTCCCCAAATGGCGGGTATGGGTTAGATGACGTAGTCGTAGCCATGGTTGGGAGCGACAAGTTGATCAAGCGTCACACCGTCGAGGTAGTCGTTGATGAGCTTGTCCAGGTTCTTCCACACGTCGAGCGTGGGGCACTCGTCCGAACGCGAACAGCCCTTGCAGTCGCCGTCCAGGCATGCGACCGGCGCCAAGCTGCCCTCGGTCAGGCGCAGGATCTCGCCCACCGTATACTGCTCGGGCGGGCGCGTAAGCACGTAGCCGCCGCCCTTGCCGCGCATGCCCGAGAGCATGTTGGCGCGCACGAGCGTAGCCAAGATGTTCTCGAGATATTTCTCGGAAATCCCCTGTCGCGCCGCGATCTCTTTGAGCGGGATGCGACCGGCCGCCTGGTGCTCGGCCAGATCGACCATAACGCGCAGGGCATATCTGCCCTTAGTAGAAACCAACATGTATAGTGCTGCCTTTCGGTCATTTAGTCCGTAGAAATTCTAGCCGAAAAATTGGTTTTGAAAATACCCGTTCCGGTCAAGATGGTTAATCGACTCGTAATAATCTTCTATTTCCTATTGCGTTACTAGGCTTTAGTGTCTACTATGCTTGCCAACAGCAAAACGAACAACCTATACGGTTTGTGGGTTTCGCTGCTACACACACCGTAAAACCACACGGTATCCAGTCATTTGAACACTTTGGAGGTTCACCATGAGCAACGTTTACACGTCCATCGATCAGCTTATCGGCCATACCCCGCTTCTGGAGCTCACTCACTTTGAGGCCGATGAGGACCTCAAGGCCCGCGTGCTCGTCAAGCTGGAATACTTCAACCCCGCCGGCTCCGTCAAAGACCGCGTCGCCAAGAACATGATCGACGAGGCCGAGAAGGCCGGCAAGCTCGTGCGCGGTGGCGACTACACCATCATCGAGCCCACGAGCGGCAACACCGGCGTCGGCATCGCCTCGGTGGCGGCTGCCCGCGGCTACAAGGTGATCATCACCATGCCCGAGACCATGTCCGTGGAGCGCCGCAAGCTTATGCAGGCATATGGCGCACAGCTCGTGCTCACCGACGGTTCCAAGGGCATGAAGGGCGCCATCGCCAAGGCCGAGGAGCTGCAGAAGGAGACCCCCAACAGCATTATCGCCGGCCAGTTTGTGAACCCCGCCAACCCCGCCATCCACAAGGCCACGACCGGCCCCGAAATCTGGGATGACACCGACGGCGAGGTCGACATCTTCGTCGCCGGCGTTGGAACCGGCGGCACCGTGACCGGCGTGGGTGAGTTCCTCAAGGAGCAGAACCCCGAGATTCAGGTCGTCGCCGTTGAGCCCGCCACTTCCCCGGTGCTCTCTACGGGCCAAGCCGGCCCGCACAAGATCCAGGGTATCGGCGCCGGCTTTGTGCCCGACGTCCTCGACACCCAGGTCTATGACGAGATCATCCCCGTCGAGAACGACGACGCCTTTGCGACCGGCCGCGCCGTGGGCCACAAGGAGGGCGTGCTCGTGGGCATTTCGTCCGGCGCCGCCGTGTGGGCCGCGCTGCAGCTGGCCAAGCGCCCCGAGAACGAGGGCAAGACCATCGTGGCGCTGCTCGCCGACACCGGCGAGCGCTACCTGTCCACGGCACTGTTCCAGGACTAGAGCTTCTCGTTCTTAGAACGAGTCCAAGGCACGCCGGCCTTCCCTCTCTTCTGGCAGCCTGGGCTCATCCCAACAGGGCGTCCCATATGACGCCCGAACTTGCTACAATGTCTGCGGCGCGGAACCAGCCTCCCGCGCCGCTTTTCTTTTTTGGCCACATGCCACCAAGGAGAACCTCCCCATGCACAACAAGCGCGTGCTCGTCGCCATGAGTGGCGGCGTCGATTCCAGCGTGACCGCGTACCTGCTCAAGCGCCAGGGCTACGAATGCGTCGGCGCCACCATGCGCCTCACCTGCCCCGCGCCCGATCCCGTCACGGGCATGAGTAAGGTCGACCGCGACATCGCCGACGCAAAGGCTGTCGCCGAGCGCCTGGGGATACCCCACCATGTGCTCGACCTGCAGCAGACCTTCGACCGCAATGTTATCGAGCGCTTCGTGACCGCCTACCAGGAAGGGTTGACACCCAACCCGTGCATCATCTGCAACCGCCATATTAAGTTTGGCGCGTTGCTCGATGCAGCGCTCGATATGGGCTGCGACTACATCGCCACAGGTCACTACGCCAAAACGAGCCAAACGTCCGACGGCACCTGGCAGCTGCACCGTGGCGAGGACCCAAAGAAGGACCAAAGCTACTTTTTGTATTCGCTTACGCAGGAGCGCTTGGCACGCACAATCTTTCCGCTGGCAGGCCTGGACAAGGAGCACGACGTGCGCCGCATCGCCGCCGAACAGGGCTTCATCAACGCCAAGAAGGCCGAAAGCGAGGATATCTGCTTTATTCCAGACGGTGACTACGCGGGCTATATCGAGTGCCGCTGCGGACATCCCGCTGCACCGGGCGACATTGTGTGGCGCGACGGCAGCGTGGTCGGGCGCCACAACGGCGCGCTGCGCTACACCATCGGCCAGCGCAAGGGCCTAGGCGTCGCGATGGCGCATCCCGTGTATGTAACGGGCGTCGACGCCGTCAACAACACCGTGCATCTGGGCGAGGCCGAGGACCTGACGGCCACAGCACTCACGGCCGACGACTGGATCTGGAGCGCCCCTGCCGACCGCGTGGAGGCAGAGCTCGATGCCGGCGGCATTCGCGTGGGCGCCAAGTACCGCTACCGTCAGAAGGACCAGGCAGCGACCCTTGCGCGCGGCGAAGACGGGCAAATGCTGCTAACTTTTGACGACCCGCAGCGCGCCATCGCCCCCGGCCAAGCCGTTGTAGTCTACCGCGGCGACATCGTCCTCGGCGGCGGCACGGTAACCGGCGCACTTAAGTAGCCCCATCCCCTTCATAAATTGCGGTGAAATAAGGACTGTTGGGGGTGCGGACGATTTCTTGGACCGCGCCTAGGCGTATCCAAGCTTCCTGCGGTACTCCATCGGGCTCAGCCACCCGAGGGACTTCTTGATCCGCTCCTCACGATAGTACACGAGGTAGGCCTCGAGCCTTCCCATGA
>RQBM01000001.1:0-11347 GCA_008668795.1 Collinsella aerofaciens
AGACGCTTAAAAGCGTCGCCCCACAGCGTGCGGGACTTGGCGGGAGCAGATGCGGCCTTGGTGGCGGTAGCCTGCTCCTGAGACTGAGAATCAGTTTCCTGCATGAGACGTACCTCCCTTAGGCCTTATCCGACGGACCGCCAAGGCGGATGCGCGGGTCGAGGAATGCATAGCTAATGTCGACGAGCAGGTTGATCACCATGACGACGACGACGATGAGCGTAACGCCGCCCATAACGATGGGCCAGTCACGCATGCTAATGGCGCGATAGACCTCATAGCCGATACCGGGCCAGTTAAAGACCGTCTCGGTCAGGATGGCGCCCGAAAGCATGCCGCCAAAGTCGACACCAATATAGGTAACGACGGGGATGAGTGCATTCTTAAGCGCATGCTTGATGATGATCGCGCGATTGGAGAGACCCTTGGCCTTTGCCGTACGGATGTAATCCTGGTTCATGACGTCAAGCAGCTGCGAACGCATAATGCGGGCGGCATAAGCGGTCGAAACCGAAGCCAGCGTAATGGTCGGAAGCACATAGTGCATCCAATCCTGATACTGAGAGCTGGAACCGCCGGCACCCGAGATCGGCATGGAGAATGCACCGCCCGTGGCGTCCTTGAGAATGACGCCAAAGAACAGCTGCAGCAACATACCGAGCCAGAAAGCCGGGACGGCAACGAGAATCGACGTGGTGAGCGTTACCAAAATATCCCAGAAGGAATAACGCTTAACCGCCGAAATGATACCCGCACCGATACCCATGATTGCCTCGAGCACGATGGCGCACGCGGCAAGTTTGACCGTATACGGATACTTCTGGGCAAAGATTTCCGTAACCGGCAGCTTGCGCTGATACGAATTGCCCAGATCGCCATGAAGCAGGCCGTTCATGTAATACAAGTAACGGTCCACGAGCGACGTTTGAACGGGGTCGCCGTTCTCGTCAAGGATCGCGTTGCCGTCCTCGTCCGACTGGACCAGGTGATAGCGGACGCGAAGCTGAAGCTCCACCTCGGGGGACAGAGCCTTGTCTCCACCGATCAGCTTGATCGGATCTCCCGGCACGATATTCTGGAGGGCGAACAGAATCAGCGTAACGCCCAAAAACACCGGGATGAACTGAAGCACACGTTTAACGATGTACTTACCCATACCACTCCCCTATCTAGGGATTAACCTAAATGGGATGCCGATCGCCAGACCGGCATCCCAAAATTACCATCAGCCAGTTTACCCCAGGTTAGGGAGAACTGTATGTTTCCCATGAGGTCTACGTAAATACTTGACCCTCACGGAAGCTGCAAACTCTTAGGCGAGCTCAGCGGTACCCAGATCGGCGTGCTTCTGCGGATCGACATAGAGGTGCTTGATGCGATCGGAGCCGGCGATGGTGTGCGTGTAGAACATAATCGGGATGACCGGGCAGTCGGCAGCGACCATTGCGTCGGCCTCCTGCATCTTAGCGACGCGCTCCTCGTCGTCAACAATAGTACGAGCCTCGTCGACCTTGGCGTCGAACTCGGGGTTGTTGTAACCGGAGCGGTTGTCGCCACCGAGGGAGTCGGAGTGGAACAGCGGATACAGGAAGTTGTCCATAATCGGGTAGTCGGCAATCCAACCCAGACGACCGAACTGATAGTTAAAGTTCTGATACTGCTCGAGCAGGGCAGACCACTCAGGGGTATCGGAGACAGCGGTAACGCCAACCTTGGCGAGGTCGCCGATGATGGACTCCATGATCTCCTTGTGACCGCCGTCCTGGTTGCAGGACAGGGTCACGCTAATGCCACGATCCCCGTTAGCGCCAGCGGGAGCAACCTTGTCGAGGTACTCGTTAGCCTTGTCGACATCGTAGGCGCAGAACTCCCATGCGCCCTCCTTGAAGCCATCGATACCCGGAGGAACAATGCCGTCGGCAGGGGTACGGGTACCCTTGAAGATGGTCTTGCAGATGGCCTCACGGTTGATGGCCAGGGAGATGCCCCTACGCAGGTCGGCGTTGTTGAACGGCTCGGCCGTGGTGTTGCAGGTCAGATAGTACGTGGAAGGCTCGGCGCCGAGCAGCATGCGCTCGCCGTCACCCATGGTGTAGCCGTCCTTGGACACGCCGCGATCCTTCTTGGCGGCGTCGATCTGAGCGACGGGAACGTCGCAGACATCGAGGTTACCGGCCTGGAACTCCTTGTAAGCGGTCTCCATGTCCTTGATGACCTGGAAGTGGATGCCATCGATCTTGGCCTTGTCGCCATAGTAATCGTCGAACTTCTTGACGTTGATCTCCTGGCCATCCTCCCACTTGCCGTCCATCATGAACGGGCCGTTACCGACCGGGGCAAGATAGAAGCTCTTGACATCGGACTCGGCGCACTCGGGAACCGGGGCCAGAGCCGGATGAGAGGCGACGAAGGGGAAGTCGGCGTAAGCGGAAGACAGCTTGACGACGAGGGTCTCATCGTCGGGGCACGTAACACCGCTGAGCTCGGTAGCGTTACCGGCAAGCAGGTCGTCATAACCCTCGACCATGGAAAGGTGATAGGAGACCTCGGAAGGGCCGTACTCGGTAGCGATGGCCGACTTGGTGTTGACCAGACGCTCCCAACCGAGCTTGAAGGACTTGGAGGTAACGTCGTCACCGTTGTGAAACTTGGCCTTCTTGATCTTGAAGGTAAACTCGGTGGCGTCGTCGTTGGACTCAAAGGACTCGCAAGCCAGCGGAACGATCTCGCCCTTCTCGGCGTCGTAAGAGGTCAGAGCGTCAAAGAGCTGATACTCGACCTGAGTGCCCTGGTCCTCCTGGACGTTGTAGGGGTCGATGCAGACCGGGTTGTTGATGTAGAAGTTCAGCGTCGAACCGGACTCAGAACCGGAAGCGTCGCCGCCCTTCTTGCCGCATGCGGCAAGAAAAGCCATGGAGCTCGCAGCAAGGGTACCGCCGACAAAGGCGCGACGACCCATAACGGGCTGGTGGAACATAGAATCAGCCATGCCATCCTCCTTATGAGATAGGACAAAGAAATGTTCAGTCGGACACATGTCGAGACAATCCGATCCGAACCATCAAAACGTCGCCCGTCGCTATGGCTGGTTATGCACAACGGACCAACGTTTCGCAATACAGTAGCGCATTTTATGCACGATTTGGGGCTAATTCCGGTCAACGGTCAAGAATTTCTTTAGTTGGGCGAAGTATGTGGGGATATTTTGACTCTGTTACAAATTTGTAAACAAAAAGGGTCCCGCACTTGCGGAACCCTTTTCAATTATTTTATGCGGCTCGTGTTTAGTAGCCCACGATGCCTTGCGGGAAGAAGAACATGCACAGCACGACGCACACGGCAAACACGACAGCCATGATGACGGTCAGGCGATCGAGGTTCTGCTCCATAACGCCTGTGGCAGAGCTGGAGTTATACAGCGAGCTAGCGATCATATCCGAAACGCCGGTGCCCTTACCGGAATGCATCAGGACGAGAATCGTCAGCGCCACGGCAGAGACAGCCCAAACGACAAACAGAAGAATCTGGAACGGACCCATAGATAAGCTCCTTAATAGAACAATTCAAACTCCAGTACTGTACCACAATCCCCAACACTCCCCCACCCGCCATTTAGGTACGGGGTAGAAATGGCAGAAATATTAAAAAGGGGGTTGTCCGGTCGTGGACAACCCCCTTACTAGAAAACGGTATTTGTTTTCTATTAGGCCTCGATGGCGAGCACGCGACCCGTCATCTCGGCGGAAGGCTCAATACCAGCCATGGTGAGCATGGTCGGAGCGATATCGGAAAGACGGCCGTCCTCGATACCGGTGAGCTTGGCCTTCTCATCAACGATGATGAACGGAACGCGGTTGGTAGTGTGAGCCGTGAACGGATGCTTGGAACCGTCGGAAGCAACGTCAAACATGTGGTCGGCGTTGCCGTGGTCGGCGGTGATCAGCGCAAAGCCGCCCTTGGCGAGAATCGCCGGGACAACCTTGGACAGGGCATCGTCAACAGCCTCGACGGCCTTAACGGCGGCGTCGAAGACACCGGTGTGACCAACCATGTCGCAGTTCGCGAAGTTCACGATGTAGAAATCAGCGCGATCCTCGTTGATGGCGGCGACAAGCTTCTCGGTAACCTCGGGAGCGCTCATCTCAGGCTGCAGATCGTAGGTAGCGACCTTGGGGGAAGCGACGAGCACGCGCTCCTCGCCTTCCTTGGGCTCCTCGATGCCGCCGTTGAGGAAGAACGTCACGTGGGCGTACTTCTCGGTCTCGGCGGTGTGCAGCTGCTTCAGGCCATTGGCGGCGATAACGTCGGCCAGAACGTTCTCGGGGAACGTCTTGGGGAAGGCGACCTCGACGTCAAACGTCGGATCGTACTCGGTCATCGTCACAAAGTGCGAAAGCTTGATCTGCTCGCGCTCAAAGCCGTCGAACTCCTTGTCCGTGAACACGCGGGTCATCTGACGAGCGCGGTCGGGACGGAAGTTGAAGAAGATAGCCGCGTCGCCCTCGTGGATGCCCTCGTTGTGGGCAGCGAAGGGCTCGACGAACTCGTCGCCGCGCGGATCCTTCTCGTAGTAGGCCTTGATACCGGCAACGGGGTCGACATCGGCATCGGACGCGTTGACCATGACGTCGTAGGCGCGCTGGATGCGCTCCCAACGATTATCGCGGTCCATGGCCCAATAACGGCCCGAGACGGTGGCAACGCGAGCGTCGCAACCGGTCTCCTCGGAGATCTTAGCCAGGAAGGCGCAGAACTCACTCATGTAGCCAGCGCCGGACTGCGGGTCAACGTCGCGACCATCCATGAAGGCGTGGACGCGAACGGTCTTGACACCGTGCTCGGCAGCCATCTTGACCAGAGCCTCGACGTGGTTCATGTGAGAATGAACACCGCCAGGACTCATAAGGCCCATGAGGTGGAGAGTCTTGCCGTCAGCCTTGACATCGTCCATAGCCTTGACGAAAACCTCGTTCTTGGCGATGGAGCCGTCCTTGATGGCATTGTTGATGCGCGAAAGCTCCTGGAACACGATGCGGCCGGCACCGATGTTGAGGTGGCCTACCTCGGAGTTGCCCATCTGGCCGTCGGGAAGGCCCACGTCCTCGCCCGAAGCACCGAGCGTGGTGTGAGGATACTTCTCGTACAGGCTATCAAGGAAGGGCGTCTTGGCAGCGGCGACGGCGTTCTCGCCATCGGCCGGAGCCAGGCCGCAGCCGTCCATGATAATCAGGAGTGCAGGAAGATGACGCTGTGCCATATGTCCTACTCGCCTGCCTTGACGACCATAGAGGCGAAGTCGGCAGCCTTGAGCGAAGCGCCGCCCACGAGGGCGCCGTCAACGTCGGGCTTGGCGACGAGCTCAGCGATGTTGCCGGGCTTGGCAGAGCCACCATAGAGAACGCGGATGCCGTCGGCGAGCTCCTCGCCGAACATCTCCTTGAGGGTCTCACGGATAGCGCCGCAGACCTCCTGAGCGTCCTCGGCGGTAGCGGTCTTGCCGGTGCCGATGGCCCAGATGGGCTCGTAGGCGACGACGACCTGCTTGGGGCAGGTGATCTCAAGACCAGCAAGGCCAGCCTTGACCTGGTTCACGACGTGCTCGACATAGGTGCCGGCCTCGCGGACCTCAAGGGACTCGCCGCAGCAGAAGACGGGAACAAGACCGGCGGCAACGAGGGCCTTGGCCTTCTTGTTCTGATCCTCGTCGGTCTCGTGGAAGTAGTCGCGACGCTCGGAGTGACCGATGATGCAGTAGGTGCAGCCAGCGGACTTGAGCATGTCGCAAGAGGACTCACCGGTGAAGGCACCCTTGGCCTCCCAGTACACGTTCTGTGCACCGAGGGCGATGGGGGCAGCCTGAATGCGGTCATGAACCGTGGTGATGTCGATGGTCGGAGGGCAGACGAGCACCTCGACGCCAGCCGGAACCTCGGGCAGAGCCTGAGCCAGCTCGTCGGCGAGTTTGGCGGCCTCGGCGACGTCGTTGTTCATCTTCCAGTTACCAGCGATGAGAAGGGTGCGATTAGGCATCGAGAAGCGCCTCCACTCCGGGCAGGGCCTTACCCTCGACGAGCTCCATGGAAGCGCCACCACCGGTGGAGATCCAGCTCATCTTGTCGGCCAGGTTGAACTTGTTGACAGCCGCGACAGAGTCGCCACCGCCGATGATCGAGGTGCAGTCGGCCTCGGCGACAGCCTCGGCGATAGCCTGGGTGCCGTGAGCGAAGTTGTCGAACTCGAAGACGCCCATGGGGCCATTCCAGAACACAGTCTTGGCGCCCTTGACGGCCTCGGCGTAGAGCTCCTCGGTCTTAGGACCGATGTCCATACCCTCACGATCGTCGGGGATAGCGTCGGAAGCGACAACCTCGGGAACAGCGTCCTCGCCAAAGTGATCGGCAACGCGGTTGTCGATGGGGAGCAGGATCTTGACACCCTTCTCCTCAGCCTTCTTGAGCATCTCGCCGGCGCGCTCGACCCAGTCCTCTTCCTTGAGGGACTGACCAACGGACAGGCCCTGAGCCAGGAAGAAGGTGTAGGCCATGCCGCCACCTATGATCAGGGTGTCAGCGGAGTCGATGAGGTGATCGAGAACGCCGATCTTGGAGGAAACCTTGGAACCGCCGACGATGGCGACGAAGGGGCGCTCGGGCTCGGCGAAGATGCCGGTCAGCGTGTCGACCTCCTTCTCGAGCAAGAAGCCGGCGACGGCAGGCAGGTAAGCGGCGGGGCCCACGACGGAACCCTGGGCGCGGTGAGCGGTGCCGAAGGCATCGAGAACGAAGACGTCACCATAGGAAGCGAGCTTCTTGGCGATCTCGGGATCGTTCTTCTTCTCACGCTTGTCAAAACGGACGTTCTCGAGAACGAGGACCTTACCCGGCTCGACGGCGGCGACAGCCTCAGCAGCCTTCTCGCCGTAGGTGTCGGCGACAAAGGCAACGTCGAGACCAGAGAGCTCAGCGAGCTTCTTGGCGACGGGCTCGAGGGACAGCTCGGGCTGGAAGCCGGTGCCCTCGGGACGGCCGAGGTGGCTCATGAGGATGACGCGAGCGTTGTGCTCAACGAGGTATTTGATGGTGGGCAGGGCAGCCTTGATACGGGTGGTGTCGCCAACGACGCCATCCTTGATAGGCACGTTAAAGTCAACGCGGACGAGAACGCGCTTTCCGTCGACATCGATGTCGCGGACGGTCTTCTTGGTAAAGGCCATGTTTGCTTCTACCTTTCGTACGTGTCTGCCTCCCATTACGGCAGACGATTTCTTATAAAAAGGGCGCGACCCTAGGGTGTAAGCCCTATAAGGCCGCGCCCTTCTTTAGACGCTCAACGAGCTATTCGCTAAAAGCTAAATTAAGCAACGAACTTCTCGAAGTACTTGATGGTGCGGACCATCTGAGAGGTGTAGGAGTTCTCGTTGTCGTACCAAGAGGTGACCTGAACGAGGGTCTGGCCGTTGCCGAGGTCAGAGCACATGGTCTGAGTGGCGTCGAAGATGGAGCCGTGGGTCTCGCCGACGATGTCGCGGGAGACGATCTGGTCCTCGTTGTAGGCGAAGGTCTCGGGGATGGTCTCGGCGTAGGCCTTCATGGCAGCGTTGACCTCGTCGACGGTGACCTTCTTGTCAACGACGGCGTAGAGGTTGGTCAGCGAGCCGGTCGGCGTCGGGACGCGCTGGGCGGCACCGATGAGCTTGCCGTTGAGCTCGGGGAGAACCAGGCCGATGGCCTTGGCAGCGCCCGTGGTGTTCGGGACGATGTTCTCGGAGCAGGCGCGGGAGCGACGGAAGTTGCCCTTGCGCTGCGGGCCGTCGAGCGGCATCTGGTCGCCGGTGAAGGCGTGGATGGTGGTCATGATGCCGGACACGATGGGAGCGAAGTCGTTCAGACCCTTGGCCATCGGGGCGAGGCAGTTGGTGGTGCAGGAAGCAGCGGAGATGATGTTGTCCTCAGCGGTCAGCGTCTCATGGTTGACGTTGTACACGATGGTGGGCAGATCGCTGCCGGCCGGAGCGGAGATGACGACCTTCTTGGCGCCAGCGTTGATGTGGGCCTGAGCCTTAGCCTTGCTGGTGTAGAAGCCGGTGCACTCGAGAACGACGTCGACGTCAAGGTCGCCCCAAGGCAGGTTGTTAGCGTCGGCCTCCTTGTAGATCTTGATCTCCTTGCCGTCAACGGTGATGGAATCCTCGCCAGCAACGACCTCGTGATCGCGAGCGTAGTTGCCCTGCGTGGAGTCGTACTTCAGCAGGTAAGCGAGCATATCGGGAGAGGTGAGGTCGTTGATAGCGACGATCTCGGAGCCCTCATGACCGAACATCTGACGGAAAGCCAGACGACCGATGCGACCGAAGCCGTTAATAGCAACCTTTACTGCCATTGTGTCTCCTTTCGTAAGGCCCCCGCGAGCTACAGCGCCCGCCGTTGAGGCCCACAAACTAACCACTCGCCTAATATACCTTTTTTTTGACTTGAATTTCACGAGAATGCTCGAAATTGAAAATCAAATTTACGTTAAAACGTTTTAAATACTAAAATAGCAGCTAAATCCATATATAAGTCGTTACTTCAAACTACCTGTTTGCTTCAATGAGCTTTTCAAGCCGTAAAACACGATGGTAGAGGGCTGACTTCGACAAGGGAGGGTCGGCCATCTCCCCCAAATCACGCAGCGACAGATCAGGATAGCGCTCGCGCAGGTCGCAAAAGACCGCCAAGGCATCCGGAAGCGCATCGCGAAGGCCACGCTGCTCGAGCTCATCGATAAGCGCAAGCTGATGTTGGGCAGCACCGGCGCTTCTGGTCTGATTGGCGAGCTCGGCATTCACGCGACGGTTCACATCGTTCTTAACCAACTTGACCGCGCGCGCCTCCTCAATCTCGGCAACGCTGCGCTTGGCACCAATCAGCTTTAGAAGATGCTCGATTTCCTCGGCGCTCTTAATGTAGACAGCAAAGGATCCGCGCCGCGCGTTAACGCGCGCATGGACCCCAATCTGCTCCAATAGATCGCAAAGCCCCCGGGCATACTGCTCGCCCTGCACCGCGATCTCCAAATGAAAGTCGCCGCGGGGATCGGCCACGAAACCGCCGGCGATGAGCGCGCCGCGGATGTAGGCAAGCCTGCAGCAGGGACGGGCAACGATGTGCCGGGGAACACCAGCGACGAGCCCTCCCCTGCGGTCGAGAATGCCCAGCAGCACCAGAGCCTTGTCCAGGTCGGGTTGATCGGGCAGGGTAATGAGATAGTTACGGACCTTATGCAAGACCGATTTACGAACGGTGAATTCCGTTTTGAGCTTAAGGATGCGATGCGTCAGCGTGATCATCGTTCGCGCGACGGCACCCGTCTCGGTCGCGACCGTCAAACGATACCGCCCGGAGCCGGCCAGCGAAAGTGTACCGCTCACACGCGTCAGGGCGGCAAGCGTCGACAAATCGCAGTATTCACATTCGGGTTCGCAGCGCGCGAGCTCGTCACGCACCTCAGCGGTAAACGACATGCAGGCCTATGCTTTCGTGTTGGCGCGCGACAGGTCGCGATGGGAAATGCTCACGTGATATTGGGCGCCTTCCAAATAACGTGCCGTGGCCTCGGCGATGGCAACGCTGCGGTGTTGACCGCCCGTGCAGCCGATGGCAATAGAAAGCTGTGGCTTGCCCTCTGCGATATAGCCGGGCATGACCGTATCGAGCAGCTGCGTCCAGGCCTTCCAGAACTCCTGGGTCTTGGGATGGTCCAGAACAAAGTCGGAGACTTTCTTATCGAGACCGGTCATGGTGCGCATCTCGGGATCGTAGAACGGATTGGGCAGGAAGCGAACGTCGATCATAATGTCCGCCTCGACGGGCATGCCGTGCTTAAAGCCAAACGAGAACACGTGAACGTCCATGAGCTGCTGGTCGGACAGCTCGGAGAACGCCATGCGCAATTTGTTGCGCAGGGCAGAGGTGCGCAGACGGCTCGTGTCGATGATCATATCGGCTCGATCGCGCACGCCCTGCAGCTGCAGGCGCTCGCGCTGAATCGCATCGGCCGTAGTCTCCCCCGGCTTGGCAATGGGGTGGCGGCGGCGGTTTTCGCTATAACGACGGATCAGCACCTCGTCAGAGGCCTCGAGAAACACGATGTCACAGCTCATCTCGCGCTCCTCGAGCGCGGCAACGGCATCGAGCAGCTCATCGAACAAGCCCTGGCTGCGCAGGTCGCAGGTGACGGCAAGATGCCTGCCCACGCCCGTATTGATGCCGACGAGTTCGGCAAGCTGGGCGATCAGACGCGGAGGCAAGTTGTCGATGCAAAAATAGCCCATGTCCTCGAACACATGCATGGCCTGTGTTCGGCCCGATCCGGACATTCCGGTGATGATGACGATATCGGGGATGCGCTCCGAGCGCTCCGCCGCATCCATGGCATCTCCCTTTTGCATGTGTGCCTCCTAAAACAAGCGCGGGACCCGGCCAGCGGATCCCGCGCGATCAATTGCCTTTATTGAGTATACCGCCCCAAGCGGATACGAGGCCTGTCTTACGCCTCAAGCGCAGCCTTGAACCAACTTGTAATACTCGTGGGGTGCGTGATGGCAGTGCCGACGACAACGGCCCAGGCGCCCGCATCGATCGCGGCGCGGGCCTCCTCGGGCGTGTGCACGCGGCCCTCGCAGATGATGGGAAGACCGGGGAATTCCTCGGTCGCCTGACGCAGAAGCGGCAGATCGGGGCCATCGGCCATGGTGCAGTCGATAGCGGCAACACCATGAGAAAGCGTGGTGGATACCAGGTCGAAGCCCATATCGACCGCACGGCGAATGTCCTCGATAGTGGCACAATCCGCCATCAGGAGCACGCCCTCCTCGTGCAGCGGACGGAAGGTATCCTCGACGGTCTTGCCATCGGGACGCGGGCGATCGGTGGCGTCAATCGCCACGATATCGGCACCCGCAGCAACGCAGGCGCGAGCGTGGCGCAGCGTCGGCGTGATGTAGACGCCCTCGTGCCCATCCTTCCACAAGCCGATGACGGGGACCTCGCAGCGGCCCTTAATGGCGGCGATGTCGGCAAGGCCCTGGCAACGAATGGCGGCGGCGCCACCGAGCTCGCAAGCGCGAGACATTTGAGCCATGGTCTCGGGTGTGCGAAGCGGCTCGCCCATATACGCCTGAACGCTCACGACGAGCTTGCCCTTCAGGGATTGAATCAAAGGATCGACGGTCATGTTCGACTCAACCTTTCTCAAAACAGCCTTCTGAGACACCGCACCTTGACGTTCAAACCGTCGCTCGCGTACCGAAGTACGCTTCGCTCCTCTTTCACGTCAATCTGCGGCACCTCAGAAGGCGCACTTGGTA
>RQBM01000214.1:0-10130 GCA_008668795.1 Collinsella aerofaciens
AGACCGGCGCTCGCGTTTCCGGTCCTGTCCCCCTGCCCACCGAGCGCAACCTGTACACGGTTATCCGCTCGCCGCACGTGAACAAGGACTCCCGTGAGCAGTTCGAGATGCGCACCCACAAGCGCCTCATCGACATCCTCGACCCCACCTCGGGCACTGTTGATTCGCTCATGCGTCTCGACCTCCCCGCTGGCGTCGACATCGACATCAAGCTCTAAGCGATATCGCTCATAGCTTACAGAGCCCCGCTGTCATAACGGCAGCGGGGCTCTTTTGTTTTGAATGGTGGCCTTGGGGCCCAGGTAATGCGGCCGAATGGGTGGCTATGGCGCCTTATTTACCCATGGGACGCAGCGATGCCTCCTCAAAATGGAAGGATCGTAAGTCGCCTTCCGTCTCGATGCACGCTCGACCAAAGTCATCGACGGTTTTAAAGATGCCTCGCGCCAGCTCGTCCCCAGCGGGGGAGCGGGCGATAACGTGCTCCCCAATCCAATTGAGGGGAGCGATATATTCGCTGTGGACGGGCGCGAGCGGTCCGACGTCTTCTTCCATGGCGTTGAGGCGCTCTGCCCAGGTATCTACAGCGTCTATAACTGCGTGATAGACCTCATCGAGGAGCATGTCGACGGCGGGAACGCTCTCGTTGAGGTCCGAGAGGCCAATTGCCGCCAGGCCGCCATCGGGCACCTCTTGGGGCGTGTAGTTTACGTTGACACCAATGCCGCAGACGGCGAAAGGTTTGCCTTCGTTATCGCGTGCGGCCTCGACCAGAATGCCGCCGAGCTTGCGTCCTCGCGCGACCAGGTCGTTGGGCCATTTGAGGCCAATCTCGTTTGCAAGACCTTGCGCCTCGAGCGCCTCGAGCACCGCTAGGCCGCTGACGGCGGCAAGACCAGAGTACTTTGCGGGATTAACGCATGGACGCAGGACAATCGAAAGCAATAGGTTGCCGGCGGTTGAATCCCACTTGTGGCCGCGCCGGCCGCGTCCTGCCGTTTGCGCGCGGGCGGCAAGTCCTGTGCCGTGCGGCGCACCCTGTTTTCCTGCCTCGAGCAGGTCATCGTTGGTCGATCCGGTTACGTCGACGATCGTTAATTTGGCATCCATAACGGCTGCTACCTCCTAAGTTAATAAGGCAATCGCGCAATGGTGTCGAGAGATAGACACAATGTGAAGCCTTTGTCGCATTTGGACAATTTAATGTTAACACGTCAACAACGACTGAAATGCGCTATCCTCTCTTGGTCGATGTAAACACGTCAACAACTCAAAGGAGGTTAGTGATGGGTTTCACGATTCTTGGAACAGGCTCGGCGCTTCCTAAGCGCAGTGTTTCCAATGACGAGCTGTCTGAGTTCCTCGATACCTCGGATGAGTGGATTTTTACCCGCACCGGTATCAAGAGCCGCCATGTCTGCACCACCGAGTTACTTGACGACCTTGCTGTAGCGGCGAGCGAGCGGGCACTCCAGGTGTCCGGAATCGACGCGAGCCAGCTGGATCTGATCGTCTGCTCGACGACGACGGGTGACCACCTTGTTCCCGCTGAGGCGTGTGCCGTTGCTGAGCGACTAGGCGCGACGTGCCCTGCCTTCGATGTCTCGGCGGCTTGTGCCGGCTTCGTATTTGCGCTCGATGTCGCCGAGGGCTATATCGCCCGCAGCCGTGCCGAGCGCGTGCTTGTTGTTGCTGCCGAGCAGATGACGCGCGCGCTCGACTGGACCGACCGTGCCACCTGCGTGCTATTTGGCGATGGGGCAGGCGCCGCAGTGATTGAAGCTGGGGGTGACAACCCCCTTGCCGTTGAGCTTTCGACGGCGCCCGACGTCGAGACGTTGCACGTTCCCGGTCTGGTCGGTACCTCGCCGTTTAAGGCTTCCGCAGATAGCGCGAGCGTGCTGTCCATGAATGGCCGCCGCGTGTTCAAGTTCGGCGTCAACGCCATCTGCAACACGGTCCATAAGCTTGCGATCGATGCGGGCATTTTGGTCGAAGACATCGATCATTTTGTATTCCATCAGGCTAACGAACGAATCCTGAGCCAGGCGGTCAAGCGTCTCGGCGTGCCAGACGAGCGCGTGGTTCGAACGCTACGCGAGACCGGCAACATTTCGAGCGCCTGCATTCCCTTTGCGCTTGACCGGCTGGCACGTACCGACGCACTGAATGAGGACGACACCATCGCCCTCGTTGGATTTGGCGCCGGCCTGGATATAGGTGGCTATCTGCTTCGTTGGAAGTAGTCGCACATAGGAAATAAAAACGCCCTAGGGCACAACCAAAGGAGAACTACCATGGCAGATCAGAAGACCTTCGAGCGCGTTTGCGACGTTATCCGCGAGACCGCCGGTCTTGACGATGTCGAGATGAAGCCCGAGTCCACGCTCGAGGAGATTGGTCTCGACAGTCTGGGCACCGTCGAGATCCTCGTCGCCGTTGAGGACGAGTTTGGCATCCAGCTCGATACCGAGGAGAACCCCAAGACGGTCGGCGAGTTCGCCGATACGGTCGAGGCGGCATTGGAGAAGTAGAGATGCTCAAGACTCCTCTCTGCGATCTGCTCGGCATCGAAAAGCCCGTGTTCCAGGGCGGTATGGCCTGGATTGCCGATGCCTCGCTGGCGTCCGCAGTGTCCGAGGCGGGTGGCTTAGGCATCATCGCGGCCATGAACGCCGACGCCAACTGGCTTCGCGACCAGATTCATGAGCTGCGCGCCAAGACGGATAAGCCCTTTGGCGTCAACGTCATGCTCATGAGCCCGTTTGCCGACGAGGTCGCGCAGGTCGTGATTGACGAGCGAGTGCCGGTCGTCGTGACGGGCGCCGGCAATCCCGCCAAGTACATGAAGGCGTGGAACGAGGCGGGCATCAAGGTCATCCCGGTCGTTGCCTCGGTGGCGCTGGCGCGCCTCGTGGCACGTCGTGGAGCCACGGCGGTTGTTGCCGAGGGTACCGAATCGGGCGGCCATATTGGCGAGACCTCGACGATGGCACTGGTGCCGCAGGTCGTCGATGCGGTCGACATTCCCGTCGTGGCCGCCGGCGGTATTGCCGACGGCCGCGGCGTGGCGGCCGCCTTTATGCTGGGCGCCGAAGGCGTGCAAGTGGGTACGCGCTTTCTGGTCGCAGACGAGTGCACCGTCTCGGAGCAGTACAAAGAGATGGTCCTGAAGGCCAACGACACTTCGACGCGTGCGACCGGTCGCTCGACGGGACATCCAGTGCGCGCCCTCAAGAGCCCCTTCACCAACGCCTATGCCAAGAGCGAGGGTTCCGGCGCGAGTGCCGAGGAGCTCGGTGCTATGGGAACCGGTGCGCTGCGTAAGGCCGCCAAGGACGGCAACTACGAAGAGGGTTCGTTTTTGTGTGGACAGATTGCCGGCATGGTCAACGAACGCCAGAGCGCACGCGAAATCGTTGACGACCTGGTCGATGGCGCCGAGCACGTCCTGAAGGGTGCGTGTGCATGGGTGGCGTAGCGTTTTTGTTTGCCGGCCAGGGTGCCCAGCACCCCGCGATGGGCGTCGACTTGATCGAGAAATCGCCGGCGGCCGCCGAGGTGTTCGTCATTGCCGATGAGGTGCGCCCGGGGACGAGCGAGCAGTGCCGGAGCGCCTCCAAGGAGGAGCTCTCGCAGACCGAGAACACGCAGCCTTGCGTGTTCGTGCACGACTTGGCTGTCGCCGTCGCCCTGCGCGAGCGCGGCGTGGTGCCTGCCGCCTGTGCGGGATTCTCGCTGGGCGAGGTCGCTGCACTCAGCTTTGCGGGGGCATTCGATACGCGAGCGGGTTTTGAGCTCGTGTGTGAGCGCACGGCATTGATGGCCACGGCGGCCGAGCGTCACCCTGGCGGCATGCGCGCCGTCATCAAACTTGATGCTGCGCAAGTCGAGAACCTGGCTGCGCAGGCCGGCGAGGACTGCTGGCCGGTCAACTACAACAGTCCCCAGCAGACGGTTGTGGCCGGAGCGCCCGATGCGCTGCAGACCCTCGACGTCCTAGTAAAAGAGGCTGGCGGCCGCGCCATGAAGGTCGCGGTGTCGGGTGCATTTCATAGCCCCTATATGGCCGAGGCGACCTGTGGCCTTGCCGCATATATTGAGGCCGGTCACGCGCCGTCCCCGTTGCTCATTCCTGTTTTGGCAAATATGACAGCGGCGCCCTATCCGGCGGACCCCCAGACGGCATCGGATGTCTTGGCCAATCAGGTGAGCCATGCCGTGCGCTGGGTCGATACGCTGCATGCTCTGCAGGATCAAGGCATCGACACATTTATTGAGGTCGGCCCCGGCAAAACGCTGTCCGGCCTGATCAAGCGTACGTTGAGCGACGTTCGTGTGTATTCGTGCGAGACGGCCGAGCAGGTCGCAGCTATTGCCGACGAGCTCGCATAGTCCACAGGGCTGTAACCCGAAAGGAATGACATGGGCAACTTGAACAATGGCGCGCTCGAGCGCAACGACTCACGTCGCGTGGCACTGGTCACGGGCGGCTCGCGGGGTATCGGCCGCGCCTGCGCTATCGGTCTGGCGGAGGATGGCTACGATATCGCCGTCGTCTATGCCGGCAGCGTCGATGCGGCGCGCGAGACGTGCGACGCCTGCGAGGCGGCTGGCGCCACGGCGCGCTCATATCAATGTGACGTGGCCGACCCCGCTGCCGTCAACGCGTGCGTGGAAGCGGTCCTCAACGACTTTGGCTCCATTTGGGCGCTCGTCAACAACGCTGGCATCACCCGCGATGGCCTGCTCATGCGCATGGGCGATGACGCATTCGATCGCGTGCTCGATGTCAATCTTAAAGGAACGTTTAACACGACGCGTGCGCTCACCAAGACCTTTATGCGCCAGCGCGGCGGCTGCGTCGTCAACATGAGCTCGGTTGTGGGCCTGATGGGCAATGCCGGGCAGGCCAACTACGCTGCCTCCAAGGCGGGCGTGATCGGCCTGACCAAGGCGGTGGCGCGCGAGCTTGCGCCCCGCGGTGTACGAGTGAACGCGGTCGCCCCCGGGTTTGTCGAGACAGATATGACGGCAAAGCTCTCGGAGAAGGTGTGTACGGTAACCGAGGAGCAGATTCCCCTTAAGCGTATGGCGCAGCCCGAAGAGGTGGCCGGTGTGGTGCGATTTTTAGTGAGCGATGCGGCTGCCTACATTACGGGCGAAGTCGTACGCGTCGACGGCGGAATGGCGATGTAGAAACCAGGGCCGAAGAACGGCTTGGATGAGGAGACCATGATGGAACAGAGAGTTGCAATCACCGGTATCGGTGCCGTGTCGCCGCTCGGCAACACCGCGCTTGCCACCTGGGCGGCCATGTGCGCCGGCACGTGCGGCATCGGCCCGATCACGCACTTCGATACCGATGCGTTTGCCGTCAAGGTGGCAGCCGAGGTCAAGGGCTTTGACGGCAACGAGTACTTTGGCAAGCGTGACGCCAAGCATCTCGACCCCTGCGTTCAGTTTGCGATGGCGGCTTCGGACGAAGCCATGCACGATGCGGGCTTTGATGTCGAAGGCGCCATCGATCGCGAGCGCCTGGGCGTCTACGTGGGCTCGGGCGTGGGCGGCATGACGACGCTCGTCGACAACGTCCATACGATTGCCGAACGTGGGCCCCGCCGCGCATCGCCCTATATGATCGCGATGATGATCCCCAACATGGCATCGGGTAATATCGCAATCCGCCACAAGGCAAAGGGCCCGACCCTGCCCGTGGTGACCGCGTGCGCAACCTCGGCCCATGCGGTGGGCGAGGCGTTCCGCGCCATCAAGCACGGCTATGCCGACGCGATCCTCGCGGGCGGCGCCGAGGCTGCAATTATCCCCGATGCCGTTGCGGGCTTTACGTCCTGCCGCGCATTGACCACCAACCCCGATCCCGCGACGGCCTGCCGTCCGTTCGATGCAGACCGCGACGGCTTTGTGATGGGCGAGGGCGCCTGCGTGCTGGTACTCGAGAGCATGGAACATGCGCAGGCGCGCGGTGCGCACATTTATGCCGAGGTCGTGGGCTACGGCAACACCGATGATGCCTATCACATCACGAGTCCTGATCCCGAGGCTGCCGGCATTGCCCGCGCGATATCGCTGGCGGTGACCGAGGGCGACGTCAAGCCTTCCGAGGGTCTCTACATCAATGCCCACGGCACCTCGACCAAGCTTAACGATTCGTCCGAGACGGCGGGCATTAAGCGTGCACTCGGCGAGGACGCGGCGCGCGCCGCGCACGTCTCGTCGACAAAGTCGATGACCGGCCACATGATCGGTGCCACGGGCGCCATCGAGGTCATGGCCTGCGCCATGGCGCTCGAACAAGGCGTGGTGCCGCCGACCATTAACTACCACACGCCCGATCCCGCCTGCGATCTTGACTACACGCCCAATCGCGCGGTTCGCGCCGACCTTACCTGGGCGCTTTCGACCAACCTGGGCTTTGGCGGACACAACGCCGCCATCGCGCTGCGTAGATATACGAGGAGCTAGAGCATGGATTCCAAAAGACTTGCCGAGATAGCCGATGTTATGGAGGACCGCGGCCTCACGCGCGTACGCGTTGAGGAGCCCGATGGCACCGCGGTCGAACTCGAGCGCGCGAGCGCCGCACAGCCGGTTGCCGTGCCCATGCCTATGCCGGGTGCCGTGACTGCTCCGGCGGTGGCTCCCGTCGCCATGCCTGCCGCCGCACCGGAGCCCGCCGCGCAGGCGCCTGCCGCCGCACCGGAGCCCAAGGGCACCGAGGTGACCGCTCCCATGGTCGGCGTGTTCTATGCTGCCCCGGCGCCGGGCGACGAGCCGTTTGTGCACGTGGGCTCCAAGGTCAAGGCCGGCGAGACCCTCTGCATCATCGAGGCCATGAAGGTTCTCAACGAGGTGACGGCCGAGGCGGATGGCGAGGTGCTCGAGATCTGCGTGGCCGACGGCGACCTCGTGGAGTTTGGCAGCTGCCTCATGAGGATCGGATAGGTGATATCCATGAACAAAGAAGAGCTCAAGAAGCTGTTACCGCATCGCGAGCCGATGCTTTTGCTCGACGAAGCCGAGCTGGTGGGCGACGAGGCCCACGGCAAGATCACGATTACGGGCGACGAATACTTTTTGCAGGGGCATTTTCCGGGAAACCCGGTGGTCCCCGGCGTGATCCAGTGCGAGATGCTCGCCCAAAACTGCTGCGTGCTGCTGATGGGCGATGAGGAGGCGCGCGGCGCGACGCCGTTCTACACGAGTCTGGACAAGGTGCGCTTTAAGCGTCCGGTGCGCCCGGGCGACACGGTGGATCTGGTGTGCTCCATCACGCGTGCGCGCGGGCCGTTCCGCTTTGCGACGGGTACCGCGAGCGTCAACGGTGAGGTTTGCTGCCGCGCCGATATGTCTTTTGCACTCATGCACGAAAGTTAAGGAAGGCTCCATGTTCGACAAAGTGCTCATCGCCAACCGCGGCGAAGTCGCGGTCCGTGTTATCCGCGCGTGCCGCGATATGGGCATCAAGACCGTCGCTGTTTATTCCACGGCCGATGCGGACGCGCTGCACGTGCAGCTTGCCGACGAGGCGTATTGCATCGGTGGCCCGCGTCTTGCCGAGAGCTACCTCAACGACGATGCCGTGCTCACCTGTGCCGTAAAGTCGGGAGCTAAGGCAATTCATCCCGGCTATGGCTTCTTTTCCGAGAAGGCGAGCTTCGTGCGCGACTGCGACAAGTATGGCCTGGCGTTTGTTGGTCCTTCGGCCAAGGTGATCGACAGCATGGGCGACAAGGACGCCGCACGTCGAACGGCTGCCGCGGCGGGCGTGCCCATCGTGCCGGGCTGCGATTTGCTCAAAAGCCCCGAGGAGGCAACGGCCGAGGCCGAGCGCATTGGCTGTCCCGTGCTCATTAAGGCGCGTGCAGGTGGCGGCGGTCGCGGTATTCGCAAGGTCGAGCGCGTGGAAGATGCGGCAAAGGCGTTCATCGAGGCGCGTGCCGAGGGCGAGGCCGTCTTTGGCGACGGCGAGTGCTACATGGAGAAGTTCGTCGCGCCGGCGCATCACGTTGAGGTGCAGATTATGGCCGATAAGCAGGGCCATGTGTTTTCGCTCGGCGAGCGCGAGTGCTCGGTGCAGCGTCGCAACCAAAAGCTAATCGAGGAGAGCCCCGCGCCGTGCCTCGACGGACACGACGACATTCGTGCTCGCATGCACAAGGCAGCGCGTGACCTGGCTCGTGCCGTCGGCTACGAAGGAGCCGGTACCATCGAGTTCCTGTATTCGGACGACGGCAATTTCTACTTTATGGAAATGAACACGCGCTTGCAGGTGGAGCATCCGGTTACGGAGTTTGTGACCGATACCGACTTGGTCAAGTGGCAGCTGCGCGTGGCAGCCGGCCAGCCTCTGCCCTTTGAGCAGGAGGATATGCCGGTCCGCAACCACGCCATGGAGTGCCGCATCAATGCCGAAACGCCGGACTTTCTGCCGTCATGCGGAACGGTCACCGCGTTGCGTGTGCCGGGTGGTCCGCGCGTGCGCTGGGATTCCGCCATGTTTACCGGTGCGAAAGTTCCGCCGTACTACGACTCCATGCTCGGCAAGCTCATCGTGTGTGCGCCCACGCGTGACGGCGCCATTCGCAAGATGCGCTCGGCCCTGGGCGAGCTCGTGATTGAGGGCGTGAGCGAAAACAGCGAGCTTCAGCTCGACGTGCTGGCAAACGACGAGTTCTTGTCGGGCATGTACCACACCGATCTGATGGGGCATCTCTATGCTGATGAATAGAAAAGCAAAGACGGTCAACGTCCTCGAGGGGCCGATGACCGAGTCGTGCGCCGAGTTTCCCGCGCGCCACGTGTTTATCAAGTGCCCGGAGTGTCGCCGCGTGATCGATGAAGCACGCCTGCACGACAACCTCGAGGTCTGCCCTCGTTGCGGCAAACACTTTCGCGTGAGCGGTCGCGCGCGCATGCGCATGACGGTCGACGAGGGCACGTTTGAGGAATGGGATGCCAATCTGGCGTCGGAGGACTTCCTCTCGTTTCCCGGCTATGCCGACAAGCTTAAGAGCGTGCGCGAGCGTTCGGGCGAGCGCGACGCCGTTGTGTGCGGCAGGGGCAAAATCTGCGGTTGCGATACCGCGCTCTTCTTTATGGACGCCAACTTTATGATGGGCTCGATGGGCTCCGTGGTGGGCGAGAAGATCTGTCGCGCATTTGAGCGTGCGACCGAGCTGGGATTGCCAGTTGTCGGCTTTACCGTTTCGGGCGGTGCGCGCATGCAAGAGGGCGTGACCTCGCTTATGCAGATGGCCAAGATTTCTGCGGCGGTTAGGCGCCACAGCGAGGCGGGCGGCCTGTATATCACGGTGCTCACCGACCCCACGACCGGAGGTGTAACCGCGAGCTTTGCCATGGAGGGTGACATTATCCTGGCCGAGCCCGATGCCCTGACGGCATTTGCCGGCCCGCGCGTGATCGAGCAGAACATGCACAAGCGACTGCCCAAGGGATTCCAGCGCTCCGAGTTTTTAATGGAGCACGGCTTTTGCGATGCCGTTGTTCCGCGTGGCGAGATTGCGCTCACGGTAGGCGAGCTGCTGGCGCTGCACGAAGGGCACGCGCCCGGCCTGGGGGCACCGCATGAAATCGTGCATACGGGTCGCCGCGGCAAAAAGCTGGGACACTTGTTTAAGCGCTCGGCGCCACCAAAAACCGCGCTCGAGATTGTCAAGCAGACCCGCTCGGCAGATCGTGCCACGGCGGGCGAGATGATCTCGCTGGGCTTGGACGGATTTGTGGAGCTGCATGGCGACCGTTACTTTGGTGATGACGCCGCCGTGGTGGGTGGCATTGGCTGGAAAGACGGGCGCCCCGTAACGGTCATCGCCATCGAGCGCGGCACCACGACCAAAGAGCGCATGCGCCGCAACTTTGGCATGGCACATCCCGAGGGCTACCGCAAAGCGCGTCGCCTTATGCGCCAGGCCGAAAAGTTTGGTCGACCGGTTCTGTGCCTGGTCGATACTTCGGGCGCGTTTTGCGGCATCGGTGCCGAGGAGCGCGGCCAGGGCGAGGCGATTGCCCAGAATCTCATGGAGATGAGCGGCCTTAAGACGCCGATTGTCTCGGTGGTGACAGGCGAGGGCGGCTCTGGTGGCGCG
>RQBM01000232.1:0-12021 GCA_008668795.1 Collinsella aerofaciens
GTTCATGGGAAGGCTCGAGGCCTACCTCGTGTACTATCGTGAGGAGCGGATCAAAAAGTCCCTCGGGTGGCTGAGCCCGATGGAGTACCGCAGGAAGCTTGGATACGCCTAGGCGCGGTCCAAGAAATCGTCCGCACCCCCATTCAGTCCCTATTTCACCGCAACTCAGAATGATCTCTTGGGGACGGCACAGCTGGCCGAAAAATGTTGCCGATGGCGAATGTTGCGCAACAAGATTTCGGAATCCCGATTAACCATGGCAGTATCGCATTCGTATTTAGAGGAAAGGATTGCCATGTTTAAGAGCATCCAGAAGAGCGGAAGGATCGCAGCGGTCGCCATCGGCCTGATCGCAGCCCTGTCTCCGCTCGCAGCCCCTCCTGCAGCATTAGCCGGCGGTAGCGTACCGACGCCTGAACTGGAGAAGTCGTATAGCTTTAAGGTCAGCAGCGACGTCTCGCATATCAGCACGGGCGACGATTCGAAGTTCGGCTATTTATACGATTACGATTACGATGAGGATGACGGTTACAACTTAAAGAGCGTATCTCTCATCAATTTTAATGACGGTAGCGCATGCCCAATTGCCATCCCGGATAAAGGCCTTGAGTCAGGATGTCCCACATCCAACAATCAACTCTACTGGCGAGACGGCAATAATTTGGTCGCATTCTCGCCAGACAACCAAAGTCAAACAGTCCATCCCATCATTTCGACCAAATATGCCTACACCGAAGAAACCGTCTCTTACGACGGAAAAAGAGCCGCCGTGGAACATTATGATTATGAATACGAGCCCAAAAAGGTCGAAATCTATGATCTAAAATCCGACAAACTGATCCAGACATATCAATCAAATAAAGATGACTCTTCGTACCGCTACTCAAAAGACATGAGCCGTCTGTATGCCCTACAGGACAATAGCAAAGACGGCGTTGTCGCGCTTAGGGTTTTCAATTGCGATACAGGGTCAACGGAATTAAAAACGGTTAACGTGAAAAAAGATGATAGGTCTTCGGATATCGACGATATCGTCACCAGCTCTTACTCGGACGATATTTATCTTCAGAGCGACACCGCATTAATAAAAGCGGACCGCGATGGAAATATGAGCGTTGTTTTCAACGATGACGACCACGCACCCGATTGGCCTTGTTCATACCCTTCGGCGGAGTTTTATGCCCTCTACACAAAGAAGGGATCGAACGATCTTTTTGAAGAGGATGACGGGGATTACTATCTCAATGAAGAGGATGCGGATCTTAGTATTTATGACCTGAAAAGTGACAAGATCATCAGCTCAATTGCTTTTCCCTTCGGCGATGGATATCTCGGCGACATCTCGCATGATGGCGGAATCATGCTTGGGACGTACTCAGACGATGACAAGTCTTCGGCATGCCTAGTCGATGCAAAAACCGGGGCCAAGAGCGAGTTTGATTCTCATTGGTGCGGCCCTACTTTCATGAATGGCGATCGCGAGATTTGGACTGATTATTACGATGAAGACTCATCAACGCTTCACGTAAACATTTATAAATCGAATATCCCCCATTCGCTGCCTGAGGATGTTCTCTACTTTGTCCAGACTCACTTGCCGTTTGTTATTGGCGGTGGCGTGGCGATCGTCCTCATCATTGGTGGCGCGATTGTTGTCCTTTGCATCCGTAAGAAGCGCGCAAAGACCGCGAACGGTGCGACAGCCGCAGTGCCCAAGCCTCAGCGCAAGCAGCGTCGTCGTCAGAAGCGCGCCCAGCAGAACGCCGTTCCACCTGCAGCACCTGCGATGCCGACGGCACCAGCAGCCCCGACTGAGCCTGCCCGCTTCTGCCGTCACTGCGGAACCCCGCTCGTACCCGAAGCCCAGTTCTGCCCCACATGCGGACAAAAAGTAGACTAGCGAACAAAACCCAATAGCCCTCAACCACCAAGGCCCCGTTCCGAAACACTCCAGAACGGGGCCTTGTTTTGGTGCAAGGGGGTGGCGACCTAGTCGTTGGGGACGTTCTTAAACGACTAGTCATTCAAGAACGTCCCCAACGACTACCTGAAGTTGCGGTGGAATAGGGACTGTTTTGGCGTCTGGAACCCCCAATTAGTCCCTATTTCACCGCAACTTAAAAGGGGCGCTGACCGGGATAGTCAGCGCCCCTTTGTTGAATGGATTAACCACCAAGATAGGCCTTGCGGACGTTGTCGTCGTGCAGAAGCTCTTGGCCCGTGCCGGTCATGGTAATCTTGCCGGTCTCGAGCACGTAGCCGCGTGTGGCGATGGAAAGCGCCATCTGCGCGTTCTGCTCAACCAGGAGCACCGTGGTGCCGGCCTTGTGCAGGTCCTCGACAATCTGGAAGATCTGCTCAATCAGAATCGGCGCCAGGCCCATGGAAGGCTCGTCGAGCATGAGCAGCTTGGGGTTGCTCATAAGGGCGCGGCCCATAACGAGCATCTGCTGCTCGCCGCCCGAAAGGGTGCCGGCGACCTGGCGACGGCGCTCCTTAAGGCGCGGGAACTGCTCGTAGACACGCTCAAGGCCCGGAGCGACCGTGGACTTGGGCTGTGTATAGGCGCCCATCTCCAGGTTCTCCTCGACCGTCATCTGCAAAAAGGCGCGACGGCCCTCGGGGACCTGAGCCAGGCCCTTACCCACCAGCTTATCGGCGGGCGTATGGGTAATGTCCTCGCCCATAAACTTGATGGAGCCGGTCTTGGAACGCAGCAGGCCCGAGACGGTTTTAAGCGTCGTAGACTTACCAGCACCGTTCGCACCGATCAGAGCAACGATCTCGCCCTCGTTGACGTTAAAGGAGATGTCCTTGATGGCGTGGATGGCGCCGTACCAGACGTTGATGTTGTAGACGGAAAGCATCGGCTCTGCCATTTAGTTCTCCCCCTTATCCTGCTTGCCCAGATACGCCTCGATAACGGCGTCGTTGTTCTGGATTTCCTCGGCCGTGCCCTTGGCGATGACCTTACCAAAGTTGAGCACGCAGATGCCCTCGCAGATGTTCATGACGAGCGACATATCATGCTCGATAAGCATGATGGCAATGCCGAAGGTGTCGCGAATCTTGACGATGTTCTCCATGAGCTCTGCGGTCTCGGACGGATTCATGCCGGCGGCAGGCTCGTCGAGCAGCAGCAGCTTGGGATTGGTGGCAAGTGCACGGACGATCTCCAGGCGGCGCTGAGCGCCGTAAGGCAGCGAGCCGGCCTGTTCGTTTGCCAGATGTTCCATATCAAAGATGGACAGCAGCTCCATGGCACGCTCGTGAGCAGCCTTCTCGTGCTTCCAATACGTCGGCAGGCGCAGCACGCCCTCAAAGCCGGAGTAACGCTCCTGGTTATGCAGGCCGACCTTAACGTTATCCTCCACCGTCATGGTGTTGAACAGGCGAATGTTCTGGAACGTACGGGCAATACCCATGCGGTTGACCTGATAGACCGACTTGCCCGAGGTGTCCTCGCCGTCGAGCAGGATGGTGCCGTGCGTGGGCTGGTACACCTTGGTGAGCAGGTTGAAGACCGTGGTCTTGCCGGCGCCGTTGGGACCGATCAGACCGGCAATCTCGGTCTTGCCGATAGTCAGGCTAAAGTCGTCGACTGCCTTAAGGCCACCGAACTCAATGCCCAGGTGGATGCACTCGAGTGCAGGGCACTCGCCCAGGTCGCGGTCGGGAACGATGGCGCCAGAAGGATACGGGACCATCTTGCCCTTCTTGAACTCAAATTTACTGGGCATCGGCTGCCACCTCCTTCTTGGAAGCAAAGCGATCCTTGACGCGACCGAAGAACGCCTTGAGCTGCGGGTTGTTGGTAAAAATCATGACCAGGATCAGCACGATGGCGTAGATGAGCATGCGGTAGTCCGAGAACTGACGGAGCAGCTCGGGAAGCACCGTGAGCAGCGCCGCCGCGATGACGGAGCCGCGCATATTGCCCAGACCGCCCAGGACCACGAACACCAGAATGAGGATCGACGTGTTGAAGTCGAACTTGGTGGCGGAGAGCTGCGAGAAGTTACCGCCGAAGAGGGCTCCGGCAGCACCGGCGAGGGCAGCGGAAACCACGAAGGCGATCATGCGGTACTCGGTGACGGAGATGCCTACGGACTCGGCTGCAATCTTGTTATCGCGCACGGCCATAATGGCACGGCCGGTACGGCTGCGAACCAGGTTGAGCACGATCACGAGTGCGACCATGACCAGGATGGCACCGGCGAGGAAGGTCGAGTACGTCGACACGCCCGAGGCGCCCTGGGCGCCCTTGATGATGGCGGTGCCGTCCTCGAGCAGGTGCAGGTCGTCGATCGTGGAGTTGCCCGTGATGTTAAAGATCACGTGCAGGCCGCGGGAGTCGACGCCCACAATGAGGCAGGTGACGATCTCTTTGATGATCTCGCCAAAAGCCAGGGTCACGATAGCCAGATAGTCGCCGCTCAGGCGCAGGACCGGGATGCCGATCAAGAAGCCCAGGATGGCGGCAGCGATGGCGCCGACCACGATGCTGATGATAAGGCGCACCGGGTCGGAGGGAACGGCGCTCTCAAGGGCGACCGCGGTGACGATGCCCGTGTAGGCGCCGACGCTCATAAAGCCCGCATGGCCCAGCGACAGATCGCCCGCGATGCCGACGACAAGGTTGAGGGAAATGGCCATGACGATGTAGGCCGTGATGGGAACCAACTGACCGGCGATCATGCGCGGAATCATGTGGTTCGACTGCATAAAGAACACGATGGCGAAGGCCACGATGCACATGGCGTACGTAACAAAGTCGTGACGCGTCTGCTTATCTTTAAGAAACTTCATACCGCTCACCTACACCTTCTCGGGGACGTACTTGCCCAAGAGTCCGGCAGGCTTGACGAGCAGGACGATGATCAAAACACCAAAGACGATGGAGTTGGCAAGGCTCGTGGAAATGTAGGCCTGCGCCATCGCCTCGATGATGCCGATGAGAATGCCGCCGACAAAGGCGCCGGGGATGGAACCGATGCCACCGAAGACGGCGGCGTCGAAGGCCTTGATGCCAGGCATGGCGCCCGTCGTAGGCTGCAGCACCGGCGAGTAGGAGCACAGCAGCACGCCGGCGATGGCGGCAAGGGCAGAGCCTATGGCAAACGTCATCGAGATGGTGCGGTTGACGTTGATGCCCATGAGCTGAGCGGCGGCCTTGTCCTCGGACACGGCACGCATGGCTTTGCCCATCTTGGTCTTTCCTGTAAAGAACATCAGGCCGGCCATGATAACCAGGCAGGCGACGATGGTGACGAGCGAGACGGCGCTTACGTTGAACTTGGCCAAGAACTCCGGCACCTGGAAGGTGACGAGCGAAGTGAAGTTCTTGGGCGTGGCGCCCCACAGAAGCTGCGCGGCGTTCTGCAGGAAGTAAGACACGCCGATAGCCGTGATCAGAACGGCCAGCGGGCCCGCCTGACGCAGCGGCTTATAGGCCAGACCCTCGATGAGAACACCGAGAACGGTACAGACCACACAAGAGAGAACTACAGATGCCCAGCCCGGGAGGCCGAGATACGACGTGGCGCAGAACGAGACATAGGCACCGACCATGATGACATCGCCGTGAGCGAAGTTGAGCATCTTGGCGATACCGTAGACCATGGTGTAGCCCAACGCGATGATGGCGTAGACGCTGCCCATGGACAGGCCGTTGACCAGGTATTGGATAAAGACCGTCATGTTCCACATCCCCCTTTCGAATAGGTTTCCAGTTAATGTATGAAACAGGGACGTTACATCGTCCCTAGATACCAAGCAAGCAGGGAAGGCCAAAACCTCCCCTGCTTGGGATCAAAACCGCTCTATGTAAGGCGGCCTATTAGGCCTGTACGTACTTGCCATCGGTGATGACGTACGCCGTGGGCTCCTTCTGAACCTGGCCCTTATCGTTCCAGGTGAGCTTGCCGGTCAGACCGTCAACGGTAATCTTGAGCATAGCCTTGGACAGCTTCTCGGCGGCCTCGGTCGGATCGGCGTCGACTCCAAGACCGGCCTCCCTGACGGCCTCGGCCACCGCGTGCACGCCGTCGTAGGCGTCGGCGGCAAACTGGTCGGGGGTATCGCCGTACTTATCCTTGTAAGCGTTGACGAAGTCGGCGTTCTTCTCGTCGTCGGCAGAGAACGGGGTCATGAGCAGCAGACCCTCGGCAAGAGAGGTATCGAAGCCCTCAACGCCCAGGATGCCGTCCATGCCGTCGCAGCCCATCATCTTGACGTCGTAGCCCATGTCCTTGGCGTTCTTGAGCAAAACGGACGCCGGCGTGTAGTAGATCGGCGCAAAGATCATGGTGGCGCCGGCCTGCTTGGCCTTGGTCAGCTGGTTGGTAAAGCTCGTGGCGGAGTCGTCCTTAAAGGTCTCCTCGTCGACAATCTCGAGCTTGGACTCAGCGGCCTGGGCCTTAAAGGAATCTGCGATGCCCGAAGAATAGGCGTCGCCGGAGTTATAGAACAGCACGAACTTCTCGTCCGCATACTTCTGCGCCAGGAACTTGGCAGCGTTGACACCCTGGTTGGGGTCGGTGAAGCAAACCTGGAAGACGCAATCCTTGCCGTCGGTGACGTCCTCGGAGGACGCGGACGGGGTGATCATGAACGTCTTGGGGTCGTTACCGCACTCGGCGGCAACGGCAACCGACGCACCCGTGGTGGTCGGGCCGACGAGGGCCTGCATGCCCCAGTCGAGCAGGGTGTTGAAGGCGTTGACGGCCTTCTCGCCGTCGGCCTGGTCATCCTCGGCCTTGCTGGCAAGCGGCAGCTCCTTGGTCGAGAAATCCTTGCAGCCAAGCTCGACACCCGGGGTAACGGACTTGCCGTAGGACGCGTTGGCGCCGGTCAGCGGGCCGATGGTGCCGATCTTAAACGAAGCGTCGCCCGAAGCGGAACCGCTGTCGCCGCCGTTGGAGGAGCAGCCAGCTAGAATGGACATCGCCCCCAGACCTGCTGCGCTCGCGATAACGCTCCTGCGATTCATAACAGGGTTCAATGACTTACCGGTGAGGCTCGACATGCGGCTCTCCTCTCAAATCTCGTCGGGTTTCGGTTGCCCGACAGGCCATCCTTCGCCGTGTTCGGCGTTCGCAAAATAGTAGACGCTTTAGTTGAGAAAAGTGGCGATTATTTCAACTTTTCTTTTGCTTTGTCCATTTATCCATATTTATGCGTATTTCTATCGGTTTATGCAGTTTAGCCACTTTATTATGTGAAAGTAATGTTTCTGTTCTGTTACAAGCGCCCTTGCCCTGAATAAAACGGCCTCACCGGTAGCGCTTTATGCGCACTTAGGCGGCGATGTACTTGCCGTCCTGAATCACATAGGCCGTAGCGGGCTTTTCGACCTGGCCCTCGTCGTTCCACGTGAGCTCGCCCGTCAGGCCCTCAATCTTGATCTTGCGCATGGCCTTGGCAAGATCGTCGGCAATGTCGGCACCATCGGCCGTAATATCGATGCCCGCCTTGTCGATGGCCTCGGCGATGGCGTGGACACAATCGTAGGCGTCGGCGGCAAACTGGTTAGGCGTCTCGTCGTAGGCATCCTTATAGGCCTTGACGAAGTCGGCATTCTTCTCGTCATCGGCGGAAAACGGGGTCATGAGCAGTACGCCCTCGGCAAGAGAGGTATCGAAGCCCTCCACAGAGAGCAGGCCGTCCATGCCGTCGGTACCCATGAGCGTCATGTCGTAGCCCATGTCCTTGGCGTTCTTGAGCAAAACGGACGCCGGCGTGTAGTAGATCGGCGCAAAGATGAGCGTGGCGCCGGCCTCCTTGGCCTTGGTGAGCTGGTTGGTAAAGCTCGTGGAGGAATCGTCCTTAAAGGTCTCGGTATCGACGATATCAAGTTTGGACTCCTTGGCCTGCTCGGCAAAGGCATCGGCAACACCCGAGCTGTACGTATCGCCGGAGTTGTAGAACAGGGCGATCTTGGCGTCCGCGTATTTCTCGGCCAAGAACTTCGCAGCGCTGGCGCCCATGGTGGGATCGGTGAAGCAAACCTGAAAGACCGTGGTCTTATCCTTGGTGACGTCGAGCGACGAGGCCGAAGGCGTGACCATGAGCATATCGTCGGCGATCTCGCCCGAGACGGCGACGGCGGCACCAGTCGTGACGGGGCCGACGAGAGCCTGCATGCCCCAGTCGCACAGGGTATTGAAGGCGTTGATAGCCTTCTCGCCGTCAGCGACGTCATCCTCGGACTTAAGCGAGAGTTTGAGGTCCTTGGTCGAGAAATCCTTGGCGGCGAGCTTGGCACCCTTCTCGGCCGAAACGCCATAGGTTGCCGCGGCGCCGGTCAGAGGGCCGATGACACCGATCTTGAAGGTCTTGCCGTCATCGGCGGAGCCGCCCTCCGAGCCACCCGACGAGCAACCAGCGAGTGCCACGGTGCTGCCGAGCGCCGCGGCACCGGCGAGAAAGTTCCTACGGCTGAGCGTGCTGTTGATGTTGAACATGGTGTCCCCCTTTTTCGCTGGCCGCAGTGCGGCCGTCTTGCGGTACGGGGCAAACCTTATGGCGCAAACGTTGACAGTTTGTTACGGAGTTTCGTTTGTAGCGAGCATGTTTCCAATGTTTCCGCAGCGTTTCGGGGGTGCCGTTTTGTGCGACTCCTGTTGCCTGGCGAGCACGCGCCCTCGGTTCACGCTAGAATGCACTCAACCTTTAAGCGGTTAATCCATCCATAAGATGCACGAAGGAGCTATCTATGAGCGAACCCCTGCGCACCGTGAACGTCGGTCTGATCGGTCTGGGAACCGTCGGCGGCGGCGTGGCCCGTCTGATCAAGAGCCACCACGATGAGTACCTGGCAGCCTACGGCATCGACCTTAAGCTGACCCGCGCCTGCGCGCTTGCTTGGGAGCAGGCCGAGGCGGCAGGCATTGAGCGCGAGGCCTTTACGAGTGACTGGCACGACGTCGTCACCGACCCCGCCGTCGACATCGTCGTCGAGCTCATCGGCGGCGAACATCCCGCAACCGAGATCTTCACCACTGCCTTTGAGCACGGCAAGCACGTCGTCTCTGCCAACAAGGCCCTGCTGGGCCGTCACGTCGAGACGCTTGCCGAGAAGGCACGCGCGTGCGGCGTGCAGATTAAGTGCGAGGCCAGCTGCGGCGGCGGCATCCCCATCGTGAGCACGCTTGAGCATGACCTAGTGGGCAACAAGATCCTGACCATCGCCGGCATCCTTAACGGCACCACCAACTACATCCTGTCGCGCATGGACGCCGAGGGCGCCGATTACGCCGACGTGCTCGCCGACGCACAGGCTAAGGGCTATGCCGAGGCCGACCCGTCCGCCGACGTCGACGGCTTCGACGCCGCCAGCAAGACGGCGATCCTCGCTTCCATCGGCTTTGGCACCCGCGTTACCACCGACGATGTGTACCAGCAGGGTATCCGTACCATCGGTGCCGAGGACATCGCCCAGGCCCGTGAGCTCGGCTACACCATTAAGCTGCTCGGCATCGCCCGCAACACCGACGCCGGCGTCGACGTCCGTGTGCATCCCACGCTGATCCCCGCCGACCACATGCTTGCCAAGGTCAACGGCGCCATGAACGCTGTCTACGTGGTGGGCGACGCCGTGGGCGAGACCATGTTCTACGGTGCCGGCGCAGGCTCCTTCCCCACCGCGAGCGCCGTCGTGGGCGATATCCTGTCGCTCTCCGAGCAGATCAGCCGCGGCGTGGCTCCGCTGCCCGAGATTGAGCCCTATGGTCACAACCTCGCCTTTAAGCCCATGGACGAGCTCCAGACCAAGTACTATGTGCGCCTGAAGGTCGCCGACCGCGTGGGCGCCCTGTCCGAGACGGTCGATATCTTTGCCAAGCACAACATCTCGATCTCGCTCATCAACCAGGTCGAGGACGGCAAGTCGGGCGTCAGCGATGCCTGCTCGGTCATCTTCCTAACGCACCGCGCGCTCGAGAAGGACGTCCAGGCTGCCGCCGCCGAGCTTGCCAGCGTCGACTGCGTGGCCGAGGTCGCCAACGTCCTGCGCATCGAGGACGTCGAGGCCTGGACAGAAGGCGTCATGGCCAACTAGTCCACTACTTCGAACCTCAACGAAGCCCAACGCAAAAGGCGCGCTGTCTGCATCAACCGCAGGCAGCGCGCCTTGTTCTGCTTGCAGGGGAAGCTGCGTCCCGGTATTTCAGCTCAGAACGGGGCGCAGTTTCCCTCAGGGCCTTCTTTCAGAAACTATGTCCCATTCTGGGCGCGGATTCTGGGACACGCTTTCCGTAACGGGCCTCTCGCGGAAAGCGCGTCCCACTCTGGACGCGGATTCTGGGATGCATTTTCCGCGACGGCGTTGGCTACCTGCCGTCGTCGTCCTGGGCTTCATCGCGCGCATAGAGCTCCAGCATGCGGCGGCGGTATTCGCGCACGGCGAGCTTGGCGCGCTCCAGGCGACGGCGTTCGAGCGGGGTGAGCTTGCCGGGGTCGATCTCGTCGCCGTAAGTCTTATCGGCAAGCAGGTGCGCCGCGTCCACGATGCGGGCATCGATGTGGTCGCTCGCTGCCTCGGCGGAAAAACGCTCGGCAATCGTATCGAGCGTAGGCAGGCCCTCGAATACGCGACCATGGCCATGCGAAGTCAGCAGCTCATGCTCGCGCGCGAGCAAGCTCGCTAGGTCGTGATGGGCGCGCAGGATGTCGAGCGCATCGGATGGATGCTCGGCAACCTCTGCCACGGCGGCGACCGGCGCAGCATCCACCACGCGGTAGAAGAGCTGTGCGAGCAGCGGCATCAAGAACACTGTGATGGCACCGGCGGCAACCATGACCGACGCAATATCTTGCGACAGCGCGCCCGCGTTGACGGCAACACTCGTCACGGCAACGATGATCGGCAGGGCCGTGGTGCAGTACAGGGCCACGGTAATACGACCATACGCCGACACATCGCGCGTCGCAGGACAAATGCTCATAGAGATGAGAATGGGCACGGCGCGAATGATCAGCAACGCCACGATAAAGCCTGCGAGCAGCCCGGGGCGCGACGCCACGGCCGTCAGGTCGATCTTTGCGCCCGATACGGTAAAGAATACCGGAATCAAAAAGCCGTAGGCCAGGCCATCGAGCTTGGTCTCGAGCGTATGGTTGCCCTCGGGGATGATATAGCGCAGGACAAAGCCGGCGGCAAAAGAACCCAACACGATGTCGAGATCAAAGACAGCCGAGAACGCCACGAGTGTGACCAGGATGAGCACCGTCAGGCGCACGAAGGTCTGCGACGTGGTATCGGCGCGTTCCTCGACAAACGCAAAGAAGCGGCTGCCGACGCGCTTGGAGCGGCTTGGGACCACGGCCAGCAACACGCAAACCACCGCAAACAAGCCAAGGATTACGAGCGTTTGGATGCCAGTGCGGGCAGACAGCAGCACCGACATGGCGAGCACAGGGCCGAGCTCGCCCCAGGTGCCATACGCGAGAATCGAGTCGCCCACACGCGTGCCAGTGAGCGAGCGCTCACGCATGATGGGCACGAGCGTGCCGAGCGCCGTCGAAGTGAGGGCAAGCGTCACGGCGATACCGTCGAAATGACTGACTGAGAACCACGGGGTAAAGCGCACGGCAAGCCAGGCGATACCAAACGTGACGACCCACGTCGCCAAGCCGTAGCGCCCCTCGACGCCCGTGATGCTCTTGGGGTCGATCTCAAAGCCGGCGAGCAGGAACAAAAAGGCCAGACCGAGCTCGGACACCAGCGAGACCTCGGCATCTACATGGATGACGCCGAGCATATGGGGTCCCAGCACCGCACCGAACACGAGCAAAAAGACCGTCTCGGGAACGGGTTTTCCGGGAATCGCCGAGGCGATGAAGGGGCTTGCAAAGGCCACGAGCGCGATGATGGCGAGTGAAACGAATGCCATGTGATGCCTTTCTCTTGTTTGCGCTTCACTGTAGCACCCTCGCCGTCCTCAACGCGCCGCGAGCTGTCGTATCATAGTGAGGTTTACAAACATGTGGCTCAAGGCGACCGCGAGGCTTGCCCCGTAA
>RQBM01000077.1:0-12155 GCA_008668795.1 Collinsella aerofaciens
ACGATCGTTGCCACCATGGCACACACATCGTCGCTGTTGGGCTTGCGTGCCGCCGTGCTCGACCTGGACCTGATGTTTGGAAACCTTTACGACTTGTTAGGCGTCGATGCTCCGCGCGATATGGCGGCACTTATCGAGCCGGCGGCGGCGGGCGCGCTCACCGAGCCGGATATCGTAGCCACATCGATGCGCGTGGCGCCAGGCGTTACGCTCTGGGGTCCCGTTGCGGCGCCCGAGCAAGCCGAGCTCATGGCACGTCCGGTGGAGCTACTGCTTGATGTTTTGCGTCGCGAATCCGACGTAGTCTTTATCGATACCTCGGTCTTTTGGGGCGACGCCGTGGCGGCTGCGGTGGCGGCGAGCGACCGCTGCCTGATCGTTGGCGATGCTGCGGTGTCGTCCGCGACATCGGCGTCGCGCGTCATTGAACTGGCAAGTCGAGTAGGTGTGCCGCGCACGCGCATGAGCGCCGTGTTCAACCGGTTCGGTGCGCGCGGGGCAGACGAGGACGTCGCCATGCGCTTTGAGATTGCCTGTGCGTTGAGCTCCAAGATTCGTATCGCCGATGGCGGGCAGGATCTCGCCGCGCTCATGGCGTTTGGGCGCGCTGATGAGGCAGTGGGGCAGACCAGCGCTTTTGCGACCAGCGTGCGCGAGGCCACGCGCGAGATGCTCGTGGAACTGGGGTGCGCCGTCGGCCCTTGGAGCGATATGGTCGCCGACCGTGCAACGCGCACCGAACGCCCGCGTATCCGCCTTCCCTGGTCGCGCGAGGGTGATCAGCGATGAGCCTGCAAACGAGGATTAAGGCTGCCGGCGCTGCAGCGGGGGCAGCGCCTGTAGATGCGGGGCGTCGCCGCGCGGTGAAACGACGCACCAAGTGCGCCGTGATGGACCGCATGGGTTACGACGAAGTGGCGCGTATCAGCGCCTATATCGACCCGGCACTTGCCCGCTCGGAATTGCGTCCCGCGGTGGAGGCGGCGCTCAATGTTGAGGAACCGACCGATCTCGCGACGACCGAGCGCGAGACCATCATCGACGAGATTTTGGATGACGTAGTGGGCCTGGGGCCGTTGCAGCCGCTCATCGAGGACGACACCGTTACCGAGATCATGATCAACGGCTGCCGCTCGGCTTTCTTTGAACGCGGCGGCGTCTTGCACCCCATCGAGCATGCGTTTGAGGATGATGAACAGATCCGTGTGCTTATCGACCGCATCATCTCGCCACTTGGCCGCCGTATCGACGAGCGCAGCCCCATCGTCAACGCCCGCCTCAAAACGGGCTATCGCGTCAACGCGGTGATTCCGCCTGTGGCGATTGACGGACCGATTCTCACCATCCGAAAGTTCTCGGACCGCATCTGCTCGCTGGACGAGCTTGTGGGGCTGGGGTCGCTGCCGCTTTGGTATGCGCAGCTGTTGTCGTGCGCGGTGTCGCTGCGACAGGACCTGGCGGTTGCGGGAGGCACGGGATCTGGTAAGACCACCCTGCTCAACGCGTTGTCATGTGAGATTTCCACCGGCGAGCGCATCGTGACGATCGAGGACTCTGCCGAGCTCAAGTTTGCGCATCATCCGCACGTGGTGCGTCTAGAGGCGCGCGAGGCTTCAATTGAGGGCGAGGGCGCGGTGACGATCCGCGACCTGGTGACCAATGCCCTGCGCATGCGCCCCGACCGCATCGTGGTGGGCGAGGTGCGCGGTGCCGAGTGCTGCGACATGTTGCAGGCCATGAACACGGGCCACGACGGGTCGCTCACCACGCTTCATGCGGGTTCCGAGCAGGAGACCGTGGTGCGTCTGACGTTGCTTGCACGTTATGGCATCGATCTGCCGAGCGAGCTCATCGAAGAGCAGATTGCCATGGCGCTCGACGGCATCGTGATGTCCGAGCGCCACGCCGATGGCAGGCGCTTCGTCTCCTCGTATTCGGGGGTGCGTCGCGCCGCGTCGGGCGGCGTAGAGCTCGAGCGCTATGTGACTTTCGATGCCGCCGAGCGCACCTGGACGCTTGACCGCGAGCCGCCGTTTATCGCAGAAGGCCTGCGGTCGGGGACGCTCACACAAGAGGAGGTGGACGAATGGAGGTCGCTGTGCCCCTCGTCGTAGGGGGTTTGGCAGGGTTTTCTGTCGCGACGGCGTGCGGGGCGGAACCTCGTGTGCCGCAGGTGCCGCCGGCGGAGCTGGCGCGTCAGGCGTTCGAGACGGTGGCAGAGAAGCTGCCGCGTGAGTTGGTGGAAAACGATCTGCTGAAAAAGATTGCCCGTTCGTGGGCATCGCTGGCTCCGGCGCGTCGCCTTGGCCTCGTGATCGAAGATGCTTCGGGGCGTTTGGCGTTTCTGCTGCTATCGAGCGGTGTCTGCTGCGTTTTGCTAACGATGGTGTCGTTATCGCCCCTCGGGTTTGCCTTGGGACTTGTTGCTCCGATTGCCGCTGGCGCCGCTCGGGATGGCTTTGAGAGCCGGCGCGAGCAACACGATGCAGAAGAGGCCATGCCCGAGGCGTTTACCGCACTTTCCATGTCGCTTGCCTCGGGACATTCGCTGGCCCAGGGCATGCGCTTTGTGGGCGCTCATGCGCAAGAACCGGTGCATACCGAGTTTTTGCGGGTAGCGGCGGCGATCGATTGCGGCATCTCGGCGACCGACGCGCTCGATGACTTGCTCGTGCGCATCGACGCCCCCGGCCTTTCGCTTGTGACCTTGGCGCTTAAGGTGTCTCAGCGCACCGGTGCTCCGCTTGCCGACTTACTGTCCGAGGCGTCGAGCATGGTGGGGGAGCGCATTGAGCTCAAGCGCCGCCTGGATGTTAAGACGTCGCAGGCTCGCATGTCTGCGCATATGGTCGCGGCGATGCCGGCGGGCATGTGCGCGGTGTTGGCGCTGCTTTCGGCAGATTTTCGTCGCGGTCTTGCGACGCCTGCCGGTGCGGGCGCTGTGGTGCTGGGTCTAGCCCTCAACGTCGTTGCCCTGGGGGTTATCCGGCGCATTATGCGGGTGGAGCTATGAGCGCCCTGGTTGCAGTTGTGGCTTGCCTGTGTGCCCTGAGTGTATTTGTCGCGACGGGTTTGGATCGGGCGGATGCGCGCAAGATCGCAGGGGCCTGCAAGCGCGAGGCGGTGCTGGTCGCTGCCGCGGGTCGCTCGGTGGTCGATGCCCTGACCGCGCGAGTGAAGGGCGCGGTTGGAGCGGGCGGCCCGGCGCGAGTGTCGCTCGGCGAAGTGTCCGAGATGATCGATGTTGTGCGCTTGGGTCTTTCGGCCGGCCTTTCGTTTGATGCGGCGCTTGAGATTTTCTGCGCCAACCGCCGGTCAGTGCTGGCTCTTCGCCTTGAGCGGGCCTGCATGGCGTGGCAGGTGGGCGTGGGCACGCGTGAGGACGAGTTGTTGGCCGCCGCGCGCGACCTGGACGTGCGAGCGCTCGAGACCTTTGCCATTACGGTGGGGCAGGCACTCGCCCTGGGTGCCCCACTTGCCGAGACACTGGCCGCTCAAAGTCGCGAGATCCGTGCGGCTCATCGCGCCGCGGTCGAGCGCGAGATTGAGCGTGCGCCCGTCAAGCTGCTGATTCCCACCGGCACGCTCATCTTGCCGGCGTTGCTTCTGTCCATATTGGGCCCGCTTCTGGGAGCAGGCGGGATGATGTAGGGAGGAATACATGAACACGATGACTGACGCTGCTGGCAAGGTCCAGGGCTGGGCGTTTTGCCGGGCGGCACATGTTCGTCAGCGCGCCAAGGAGCTACTGCAGGAGGAGAGTGCACAGGGTACCACCGAGTATGCCATCTTGGTCGGCGTGCTCGTGGTGATCGCGATTATCGCCATCGTCGCATTTAAGGGCAAGGTCCAAGATCTATGGAACGCTATCAGCGAGGGCATCAACAGCCTGTAGAGGGCGAGCGCCCCATCGGGGTGCTGCTGGTGTTTGCTTGCCTGACCGTGGCGATAGCGGCGGTGCTTTGGGGGCTTAACGCCGCGCGGCAGCAGCGTCCTGGGGCCGCCTTCGATTCGGGCTCAGATTCGGCGGTGGCGTCTCAAAAAGATGAGATGCGAGATGCGGACGATTCGGATGTCGCTGTCACGGCGCAAACCTTTCTGCGGACGCTCGACAAGCGGTCTGGCACTGCGACGGATTCGCCTGGGGACAACGCGATTACGGTCCGGCTTGCATGGTCTGAGGACCGACCGATGACCGAGGCAGCGGCGGATATGTTACGCGCCTACCGCGAGGTGCCAACGGCCCAGCTCGCCCTGAGCGGCTATCTTGATATTAAGGGCAACGTATGGGGCGCCATCGTGCGCGATGGGCGCGGCTGGGTCGATATGGTGACGGTTGCCGCGGATGCCGGCGATGCCTCGTGCCGCCTGCGCGTGATCCGCCTGAGCCCGCAGGCATCGAACTCAAAGGAGGGGTCGTGAAATGCATGACGTCCTGCGCGAGGAATCTGCCCAAGCGACTGTGGAATACGCCATCGTCACGGTGGCGCTGTTATCGATCGTGCTGGCGATTGTGGGACTTTGGCGTGCTGGCACCGATGGACGCTTGGCGGCGCTGGTTGAGCGGGCGGCATCCCATGGCGTTGCCTCGACGTCGGTTATCGACGCCGCTGCGGGCGCTAAGGACATCGCGTTGTATTGATATCGCGCGCGAGGACTGGGCGCAGTCTACGGTCGAGGCCGCTTTTTTGCTGCCGACGTTTCTGACGCTCATCCTTCTCGCACTGCAACCGGTGTGCCTGCTTTATACGCGCGCGGTCATGGAGTCTGCCGCCGCCGAGACCGCGCGGCTCATGATCACGACGACGGCGGAGGACGACGATCTTAAGGAGTTCACCCGCCGCCGGCTTGCCGCAGTGCCCAACGTTTCGATCTTTCATGCCGGCGGGCCGTTGTCGTGGGATATTGAGCTTAGCCGGGCCGATGCGGGTGGCGTCTCGTCCGTGTCCGTTTCCGGCGAGGTCAAGCCGTTGCCTGTGATCGGTGCGTTTGCGCAGGCTATGGGTGGTACCGCCGAGGGTGGCTACGTTGAGCTCAAGGTCGATGTCTCGTATCAATCACGTCCCGAATGGCTGGAGGGAGATTATGATTCGTGGATTGCTGCATGGGATTAAGCGTTTCTGGTCTAGACGCGTTTTGACGCGCCGTCCGAGCTGCCATCGCAAGCGAGGCGGCTTTATGGGCCGCGCCGGTATCGACCTGTTTATCGAAGACGGTGCCTACACCACGCTTTCTTCTGCCGTGGTCATCCTAGTGGTGCTCACGTTGTTGTTTTCGTCGACCGCGGCGATATGGAGCATGTCGCGCGCGGGGGACACCCAGGTGGCGGCCGATAGCGGCGCGCTGGCGGGTGCCAACGTAGTGTCGTCCTATCACACGGCTGCCACGGTGGTTGATGCGAGCATCTTGAGTCTGGGGCTAGCGGGGTTTGCCACGATCGGGACGGGCCTGGTCGCCATCCTCATCCCGGGTGCCGAACCAGTTGCCGGCAATATGGTCGACACCGGGATTGAGATCATTAAAACGCGCAACAAGTTTGCCAAAAGCGCATCGGAAGGCTTGCAGAAAATCGAGACGGCTCTGCCGTATCTGATTGCCGCGCGTGCCACGCAGGCGGTGTCGGCGCAGGATACCGATAGTGTGACCTATACCGGTACGGCGCTTGCCGTGCCCAGGACGTCCGAGTCGGATTTCGTTGCGCTCGAGGGTTCTGAGATCTCGACCGATGCCATTAAAGACACATCGAAAGATCTGGAGCGCGCAGCAGATGAGCTGCAGAAGGCCTTGGAGGAGACGGCGAAAGCAAAAGAACGCGCCTGGCTTGCGGATTGCGGTGGATCGGTTCCGGCTTCGGTCGGTAGCTGTTCATGCATGTGGGAACGTACGAGGAGTTTGGCAAAGCTCTCGGGTGAGCAGAACCCGCATTATGCCTCGAGCATTTCGTGGGAGCCACAGGTGGCGCTCGACCGCGCGAAGACCTACTACCGTCAACGCCTGGCAGACGAAAAACCGCAGGGTTCAAGCGTCGAGACGAAGGCGGAGTCGGCGGCGCGCAAGGCGTTTTACACCTATGCGAGTACAGAGGTCAATCGTGCATATGTAACCGAGGACGGAGATGAAGTCGCTTCCTATATCCCGCTGTTGCCGCGCAACACTGACGAGGTGCGAGCGACGGAACTCTATACCGATACGGTGTGGCCAACCAGTGCCATCGATGGCAAGACGTATCTGCATTACGGAACGAGTTGCCCCAACTATAAGAAGGGGGCGCCATGCGGGCTGGCCTCGGTTGCTGCTTATGACGGGCAGGACAAATGCAATAGATGCCATTTTGGTGTTTCGTCGCTCGGTGCCGTTGCGGCTCCTTCGACTTCTATCGAAAACGGCTTTGAGTACCACTTTGATCGATTCAAAGAGGCTCTGGAAGACTACGTCGAATGCCGCAACAAAGAACTCGAACTTGAGCGTCAGACCGAGGATGAGGCCGACCGTGCGGGCAATGCGTTTGACCAGGCCATTAAAGCGCTTTCCGGCGAGCGCCCGCGTATCGCCCCACCTGGCCGCAACGGCGTGGTCGCCTTTGCAGTTTCGGGTGACATTACCAGCCCCGATCAACTTAACTCCTCGTTTAACGCGGCAGTCAGGCTTGGCGATCGCGGTGCTATCTCTGCCGCGGTGCTGGCGCCCGATGAGGCGACGGCGCAAAACAACGTGCTTTCGCGATTTTTCTCGACATTGAAGGAACGCTCGGGCGGCGTTGCCGGCGTGCTCGACGGCGTCATGGATGTTTGGGGACGGCTACTCGTGGGATACGGAGACATCCAAGGTTCGGCCGACGAACTTATGGACGAGATGATTAAAGACCTAGGAGGGGGCAGCGGTGCGTTGGGCTCCATTGCATCGTGGCTCGGCGATACCGTTTCGGCGTCCGTGGCGGCGCTGGGTTTGGAACCGTGCGACTTGCGCCTGCGAAAGCCGGTGCTGACCGATTCCGCCAACGTCATTAAGAGTCCGGGGTCTGACATTGCGGGTCTCTCTCAAACGCAAGACAAACTGCGAAGTATTCCGTTGGGCGTGACCGATCCCAAGGCGCTTTGCGAGGCGTTGGAATATCAAGTCGAACGCACCATTAGCGGTACGGTGTTCACACTTGCGGAGATTCCTCTGCCCGGCGGCGGCTCCATCCCGCTCACCGTCGATGTCGCCACGCTGGTTGGCGCTCTGGGCGGTGGGTCGTAATGAGTATCCGCATGCGTCTGCGCGAGGAGCGCGCCCAAGCGACGGTTGAGATGGCAGTGGTTACGCCCGTTTTGCTGGTGCTGGCACTCATCGTGTACAACGTCATGATCTTTGCCAGCGCTGTTGCGCGCTTCGACCGCGTGGTGCCCGACATCGTGTTGGCGCACGCCGTGGCGTCGGAGGGGGAGGGCGACGAAAGCTCTGCCGATGCCTCGGCGACGGTTCAGACTCAAATTCTGAATGCCATGGAAGGCTATGACTTGCAGATCGAAGTGTCGAGCGAGCAAGGCGCGGAGGCATCGGATGGTGGCCTGCTCTCCCTATCCGGTACGTTTAGGACCTACACCTGCACCATGCACTATGAGCCGTGGCCGACTTCTCTCAGCATCGCTGGCGTTCCGCTGGGGGCGCCGACAACGTTGTCGCACGAGCGTGCGGTGACGGTCGATCCATGGCGTCCGGGGGTGGTCATGTGACCGCGGTCTCGTCCTACATCGTCTACGCGCGGGCACTCAATAGGCTGGGTTGGACGCCGGCCGAGTTTGTGGTGGCGGAGTCGTTTGTCGTGCGCCTGCGCGGCATGCTGGGACGGCGTCCGGTTGCCGCCAACGGCCTGCCGCTCGTCATGGCGTTTCCACGCTGCTCTTCGGTCCATACGTGTTTTATGGCCTATCCCATCGACATCGCCTTCATCGATCGCGACGGCAATATCCTCGCGCGCTACGAAAACGTCCGCCCTTGGCGCATGTGCTCCTGCCCCGGCGCCTGGGCCGTACTAGAGCGTCCTTCAATCATTGTTTCGACCCCTGCTCTCCAACGCGTGCCGGCTTAAGAATTGGCGACAGTGGACTTTCGTCATACGAAATTGGGTAAGATGGAGGAGAAGATGCATGGATGTTGAGATTCATCCCAACGCTAAAAAGCACCTGACGGAAAAGCAGGTGCTTAGCGCTTGGCTTGCGGTTACTGAGTGCATTCGTCGCGAGTCGAAGGACGAGCCGCCGAGATGGCTTGCGATTGGATGGCTCCCAGACGGACGAAGCGTGGAGCTTGTCGCGGTCGAGCTTGTCCGTGGGTGGCTTATCATTCATGCCTTGTCTCCAGTCCAGAAGAAATTTTGGCAGGAGATTGAACAGGCTCGGCAAAGGGGTCGATGATGGGCAAGACGTATACGGCCGCTAATGGTCAGGTTGTAACGGATGAAATGATTGACGCGTGGTGCGAGTCGTACGAGCGCGGAGAGTTTCCGGATGGCGAACACACCGTTGGTGGGATCGTGCATGGACGGCCCCCACTCTCAGGTGAGGGGACGGCAACGCTGTCGGTCAAGATTCCTCTGGGAATGAAGGAGGCCATTCGTCGACGGGCGGCTGCCGAGGGGATGACGCCAAGTGAGTTTGCCCGTGCGGCTCTGAGTGAAAAACTTCTTGCTGCCGGCTGATGCCTCTGACGTGCCGATTTATAGAACCGAGGCTGTGCTCAAAAACTTTTTTAAAATTCTCGGTTGACCGGAACGCGTCCTTGGTTATACTAATCAAGCCTTGAAACAAGGCACACCTCAAATGGCTGGGTAGCTCAGTTGGTAGAGCAGAGGACTGAAAATCCTCGTGTCAGGGGTTCGATTCCCTTCCCCGCCACCTTGAATTGACTAGGACCTCTGCAAAGGGGTCCTTTTCTTTTATGTAGCCCATGCACGGAATCGAACCCCGTGAGGGCGCGGAGCTGAGGAAACGCGCAAGCGTTTTCCAGCGTAGCTCGCAAGGCGCGCAAGCGCCGCAGCGGTCCGTCCGCGCAGCGCGCGGACGCGATTCCCTTCCCCGCCACCTTGAATTGACTAGGACCTCTGCAAAGGGGTCCTTTTCTTTTATTGAGGGCTCTGCGGAAATTGCGTCCCGGAATTTGGCTTCAGAGTGGGATGCGCTTTCCGGCGCTTACTTCCGACGTGCGTGCACATCTCGGGCCCGCCCGCTCAGACATTCCTCCCGCTTTTGCGCCACTTTACAGACCGTTCGGTCGTCTGTCCGCATGCGCGGGTATACTCAAAACGATACTTTTCCTATGCAATACGATGCAGGCTCGGCCTGCACGATCCGAAGGGGGCAGTGATGGAGAGGATACTCGGCGTTAATCTCTCTGGCTGGTTTATTCCCGAGCCTTGGGTGACCCCGTCGCTATACGCGGCGACCGGTGCATCCAACGCGGCCGAGCTGCAGGAGGCCATGGGCACCGCCGCCTATAACGAGCGCATGCGCCGTCATTACGAGACGTTTGTGAGCGAGGACGATTTCCGTCGCATGGCGCAGATCGGCCTCAACGCCGTGCGCCTGCCGGTGCCTTGGTATGCCTTTGGCTCACAGGAGTCCGATGCCTCCTACATCTCGGTTGTCGATTACATCGACCGCGCGATTGAGTGGGCTGCCAAGTACAACATTCGCGTGCTGCTTGACCTGGCGACTGTGCCCGGTGGCCAGGGCGATTCCAACGATTCGCCCGCCACGCCGGAGGCTGTTGCCGAGTGGCATTCGTCCACCAACGGTCGTCATGTCGCACTCGACGTGCTCGAGCGCTTGGCCGATCGCTACGGCGAGGCCGAGAGCCTGCTGGGTATTGAGCTGCTGGATACGCCGCAGATGAGTGTCCGCAAGAGCCTCTTCACCATGACGGATGGCATTCCTGCTCACTACCTGCGCAATTTCTATCGCGATGCTTACGAGCTCGTCCGTTCGTATATGCCCGAGGATAAGATCGTCGTTTTCTCGTCGTCGGGGCATCCCAGCGAGTGGAAGCATTTTATGCGCGGCGCCAAGTACAAGAACGTCTACATGGACCTTCACCTGTACCATTACCGCGACGAGCATGCGCTCGACATCACGAGCCCCCGCGGGCTGACGACGGCGATTTCGCGTAACAAGCGCGAGCTTAAAGAAGCGATTTCAACTGGGTTCCCCGTGCTGGTGGGCGAATGGTCGGGCGCGGCGATCTTTGCCAACTCGTCGGTTACGCCCGAGGGCCGCAATGCCTACGAGCGCGTGTTTATCGCCAATCAGCTGGCTTCGTTTGCGCCGGCTGCCGGTTGGTTCTTCCAAACGTGGAAGACCGAGAAGCGCATTGCAGCATGGGACGCCCGCGCGGCGCTCGGCACGCTCGAGCGCGGCATGATTGAATAGGTTGATATGACGCAAAACAGCGCCCATACGGGCAAACTCTATGTGGTCGGCACGCCCATCGGCAACCTGGGCGACCTGTCCCCGCGCGTTGGCGAAGCCTTTGCCGCTGCCGATGTCATCTGCTGCGAAGACACGCGTGTGACGTCAAAGCTGCTGATGCACCTGGGCATTTCCAAGCCGCTTGTCCGTTGCGACGAGAATGTGATCGCCAGCCGCGCCGCCGGCCTGGTCGACCGCCTGCTGGCGGGGGAGACCCTCGCCTTTGCCTCGGACGCCGGCATGCCGAGCGTGTCCGATCCCGGCCAGGCGCTGGTCGAGGCGGCGCGTGAGGCCGATGTGCCCGTCGAAGTTATTCCCGGGCCTTCTGCTTGCGTCACGGCGCTCGTTTCGTCCGGCATTCCCTGCGAGCATTTCTTCTTCGAAGGCTTTTTGGGTCGCAAGCACGGCGACCGCGTGCGCCGACTGCAGCGTCTTGCCGTGGTGCCCGGCGCACTCATCTTCTACGAGTCTCCACATCGCATCGTGGCGACGCTCGAGGCCGTGGCGGAGGTCTTTCCCCAACGTGAGGTTGCCGTCTGCCGCGAACTCACCAAGCTGCACGAGGAGGTCTTGCGCGGGCCCGCCGCCCAGCTCGCCGAGGAGCTGCGTGCTCGCGGCGAGGTAAAGGGCGAGATTGCGCTGGTCATCGCGCCGCCGAGCGAAGATGAGGAGGCCGGTATCGTGCCGGTTGGCGCCGCGGCAGCGGATCCCGACGAGGCTCTGCGCGAGGATATCCGCGCCGCGCTCGAGGAGGGAGAGCCCGCCTCTGCGGTGGCCAAGCGCCTGTCTCAGAAGTATTCGCGCCGCAAGCGCGATGTCTATGCCATGGTGCTCGATATGCAATAGATGGAGGATATCCAGCCCTTGCGCTAGAATCATCCCCTGTATGCAACGTTTTTCTGGAGGACAAACCCCATGGATCAAAGTAAGCCTTCGTTCTTTATCACGACGCCCATCTACTACGTCAACGCCGATCCGCACCTGGGCACGGCTTATTCCACCATCATCGCCGACGTTCAGGCCCGTTATCGTCGCTCCGCCGGCTATAACGTCAAGTTCCTGACCGGCATGGACGAGCACGGCGAGAAGGTCGCCGAGGCCGCAGCCAAGCACAACATGACGCCGCAGGAGTGGACCGACAGCCAGGCTCCGCACTTCAAGGAGCTTTGGAGCAAGCTCGAGATCTCCAACGACGACTTCATCCGCACCACCGAGCCGCGCCAGCATCATGCCGTGCAGTACCTGTGGGAGCGCATGAAGGAGTCTGGCTACCTGTATAAGGGCAGCTACGACGGTTGGTATTGCGTGCCTGACGAGACCTACTTCACCGATACGCAGGTCCAGAAGGGCGACGAGGAGTACGGCAGCGTCGGCCAGCACCTGTGCCCCGACTGCCACCGTCCGCTTGAGCGCGTGCAGGAGGAGTCCTACTTCTTTAAGCTTTCCGCTTTCCAGGACAAGCTGCTCAAGCTTTACGACGAGCACCCCGACTTTGTCGAGCCTGCGTTCCGCATGAACGAGGTACGTAGCTTTGTCGAGGGCGGCCTTAATGACCTTTCCGTGAGCCGTACGAGCTTTGACTGGGGCATTCAGGTCCCGTTTGACGAGGGTCACGTGACCTACGTGTGGTTCGATGCGCTGCTCAACTATATGACGGCCGTCGGCTACGGTGTCGACACCGACGAGGCGCGTGCCGAGCTGGCCTATCGC
>RQBM01000219.1:0-2727 GCA_008668795.1 Collinsella aerofaciens
CGTCCCGCAAGCATCATATCCGCCAGAATCATGGGTTCCTGTATGGAGAAAAGTACAGTGTGTTCGATGTGATGCGACTGTGTGGTTGGCCTGCGGAACAGGTGCCGCAGAATGTCGGCGGATACAAATTGGACACCGAAACCGGCTCACTCCCGATTTTCATTAAATATGAGGCGAGCCAGTATGGCGACCGGTTCCTTAATCCCGGCGAGATCGAATGGTTCAGCAAGAATAATCGTTCGCTTAAATCAAACGAATTCCGGTGGCTGTTGGACGGAACGGAACGTACTCCGGAATGGCAGAATCGCCATTTTGTGCCGATTTTCATCCGTCGCAAAGCCGAGGAACAGGAGAAATCCTATTACTTCGTCGGTAACGCGGTCGCATTGGACGACGTACGCGCGTCGGTGAACCCCGGCGAGGATGGCAGCGAGTCAAAGGTGGTCGTTTCCACACTCAAACTCATCAAGCCGGTCGATCCGGAACTCTACCGCCACCTCACCGGCAAGTCCGCCCTGTAATCCGCGGTCGTTTTGTAATTCCTTTTGCCTATCTCGAGTCGGATACGCCAAGCACAAGTGAGTCGTCCATCATCGGCGTCCAAAACACGACCTATCAAAATCAGACGCATTCACACAGACCATAATCAACTACACATGTTCATATGAACACTAGAGCAACACGAATTTCCAAAATAAAAAGAACACGCTCAATGTTATCTTTTTCCATTTCTTTTACCCCATGGCAGATTGCCTATATTGCAACGAATTAACGCAAACAACCACAAATATAGCTTATCTTCAGCGATTTCAACACCCATTAATCGTGATATCGTTATTCATGGACAGAAAAACTATCCACTACACATGTTCGCTTTTCATCTAAAGAGAACACGAAAACAAACATTACCCATGTTCACAGATACAAGGTAAAAGGACAAAGCCATGGCCGATAAGAACCCCATCATCACCGTAGATCTCAACATGTTCAGCCAAGACGCCGAGGCGAAGACCACTGAAGCCAATAAAGTCGCCAAGAGCCTCGGCATCAGCGACGAGGCACTCGCCAAAGTCGAAGACTTCAAACGAGCGCTTACCGAGCATAACGCTTGGGACCTGCCGTTCATGGGCTACGTGAACGAGGACGGCTACGGCTACGCCTACGTACCGGACGCGGCCATCACCATGAATCCCTATTGGGACGCGCATAAGGAATTCATGAATCTGCCCGAAGACGTGCAGACCGCCTTCGCCATCCGCATGCTATTCACGCATCGTCCGGTCGATCGCTACGGCGCGGATATGTTCCTGCACTACCACCGTGGCTTCCAAGTGAACTTCATCGGCTCCGGCGCCAACAAGTACTGATCGGGATCACCCGAATAGTTCTCGCGCACAAAAACCATTCCGAAACAGACAGCCCAAACGACAAGGTGGTTTGCACATATATCGAACATATGCGCAAACCACCTTCATCGACTCATTTCGCGCCGATACAGCTTACTGACCGTCCGCATAGGCACCCGCATCAAAACCGTCGACATCCAGACCATCTGAACCAGGACCAAATTCCTGCCCACCCGGGCCTCCGAGGAACTCACGAGCGGACATGCCATTCTCCTTCCGGGACGCATCCACAGCCTCCTGCAGCACCTGACGCACCTCGAAACCGTTAATCACGTTCTTCAGTGCCACCACGCCGTTGCCAGACGACTGGTCACGCGTATCCAGCACAAGCGTGCTCATACCGAAGATACGCTGCAGGAACGTACGCTCCACACTGATGTCAACGATACGAAACAGCTTGATCAGGTTGAATCTCTCATTCAAGATACCGGTTTTGACGCTCAATTCCCGATCGGTAAGCGTGTATACGGTGAATGTGAATGGCGTACGGCACCAATTACGCTTACGCTGCCGCCACAAGACATTGCCACTTGCAACCTTCATAGGTAATTCTCTTTCTTACCTGACCATAACGGGCCTTTATGGACCCGCCTAAGTCCACGGAATACGCCGCGACTACGTGACGTATGCAACAACAATCGCAATTCTACCGGCCAGGACACCCAACTTATCTCGAATCACGGAGACAGCGGCAACGGCACGAATCGCAATCACGACCAAGAGCTCATAATAAGCGCGCAGAAGTGTTTCACAGAATGTTTCATGCATCGAAACTGGAACTTTCGGCACAAGCGCCATATCATGCTATAGGCTTGGGCGTCAGTAGCGAACTGATAAGACATATTCAACCAGCAACACCGCCTCACCTAGATGCGCAATGGAAAGGCATGCAATGGATTCTGGACAGGGCAGCTTCAATCGCAGGCAGGAAGCCGACGATCTCACCGATTACGTCAACAACGGATGGCTCAGTTCCAACGAATTCGACGGACCGACCTTCCTGTGGAACCACATGATACGCGAAGCCAGTCGAGAAGGCTCCGACCAACGTAACGATGTGCCGGTCGCCAATCTTTCCGACGCGGACACGGTCATCAATATGCCTATGCAATGGTATTTCGACGCTCTCGCATCCATGGTGCCCACCGCGGAACGTACCGATACGGGCGTGGAGATTCCACGCATCGATATGCCGACGTTTTCGATCGATTCGCAGGCGCTGTCCGGCGTGGACGCGGTGGTCGGCAACGCGGTGATCAGCACGCGATGGCTTGACGCGGTCGGCAATCTCGCCAAAGCTGTGGAGATGACCGCAAGGTTC
>RQBM01000243.1:0-7729 GCA_008668795.1 Collinsella aerofaciens
GCCGCGAAAGAGGAGGGAAGCGTACTTTATGTACGCGACCGACGATTGAGGGGCAAGATGGGGTGCCCGGGGCTCGCGCAGCGTCAACAAAAAACGCGGTTCGTTAGAACCGCGTAAGATAGTTGGAGCGGACAACGGGGCGTCCGCGTATCCGCTTCGCGGATCCGCACCGGCTTCGGCCGCCTGCCGGCGACCTCGCCAGCTCGCTACAAACGCTCCGCGTTTGCTTAACGCTCGCTCCCTCTCGGGTTCGAGCCCATGCGATGGATACAAAAAAGCCCGGCTACCGTAGTAGCCGGGCTGTTGCGTTTGGAGCGGACAACGGGGCTCGAACCCGCGACCCCAACCTTGGCAAGGTTGTGCTCTACCAACTGAGCCATGTCCGCATATGTAAAACAAAACGGGCGCCGGAGCGCCCGGATGTTGCCTGGAGGCGAAGCCCGGATTCGAACCGGGGGTAAAGGCTTTGCAGGCCTCTGCCTTACCACTTGGCCACTTCGCCGAAAAAGGACCGCCTAAACGGTCCGGAAATGCAATGGAGCGGACAACGGGGCTCGAACCCGCGACCCCAACCTTGGCAAGGTTGTGCTCTACCAACTGAGCCATGTCCGCTTGCGGGTTATTAATTTACGCGAGTTGTCCAAAAGACGCAAGTACTTTTTTCAAAAAACTTGTCTGCCGCATGTTCTTAGTAGCTAAACGCGCTAAAGCGATTGGCTAGGCACACGATTCCAGCGCTCCGCTAAACAGCTTCACCATCTGCACGCGCGTGCCGGCGCCGTCCGTACGACGAGCAACCTCCACGTTATCGACGAGCATACGCATAAGCTTGATGCCACGGCCGCGTTCCTCGGATGCGACCGGTTCGCTCGTTTCATCGATAGAATAGCCGGCACCTCGATCAAGCACCTCAACCACAACGCGATCGCCATAGGCCTGAACCGTCAGGACGCACCCGATACCGCCCGCATGGTCATAGGCATTACCCAGCGCCTCCCCCGACGCCAATGCGACATCGTAGCGCTCGTCACGGCGCAACGGAAGCGATTCAAGGAGTTCGGCGATGCGATGTCGGTAGTATGGAAGATTCTCGATACCCTGACGGACCTCAACGCTCTTACTCCAGCGAGGCAGCTCCCCCACCGGAATGGCAGGAATTGACTCCCGTGCCGGCCCCACGACATGAAGGATATCGACAAGACGAGCAATCTCCAAAAAGCGAACAACTTCACCTGATGCATTGACGAGCGAAAGCAGGCCTTCTCGCCTCATAAGCTCACGAGCGCGCGTAAGCAGGAATGCCAAGCCCGTAGAATCGATAAAGCTAACAGCCTGACAGTTGATGACGACACGACGCACGCCGCGGCCAATCAAAGCATCCAACCGCCGACGCAGCGCAGGCACCGTGGCGATGTCGATATCGCCTGGTGGCGTCAAAACCGCTATGTCATTCCACTCATTCATACGACCATGGTTCCCCAAAAAAGCCCACTCGATGCATTCGTTTCCCCAACCGTACGGATTCAGCCCGCCCAGCGTCGTCTATGAACGACCCCGTAAAAACTCAAGGGACACCAATGCAATGTCATCGTCCAGCGCCGATTCGGTAAATCGCTCAAGCTCGCCCAAGACCTTGCCGCAAATGCCCGATACGCCCTCACCCGAGACAGAGAGCAGAAGGTCGCGCAAGCGCTGCTCGCCAAAGAACGCTCCGGTGCGGTCGCGGGCCTCAATCGTTCCATCCGTATACATGAAGAGCATGTCGCCGGGGGCAAACGTAAACACGCCTGTCTCGTACACCATGCTCTCAAAGGCACCGATTACGCCCGATTGGCATCCAAGCAGCTCAACCTCTCCCCCACGGGCCTCGCCGCCACCCAGCGGCATCGACTCTGGCCTGATGACCATGGTCGGAGGATGGCCCGCCGAACAATACGTTGCGCGTCCGGCTTTAAGGTCAATCTTGGCGATAAAGGCCGTCACGAACGTCTCGACCCTCGAAAAGCCCATGAGCATGCTGTTAAGGGAGCGTGCCATGCGGGCCGGTCCAGCGCCCTCCCAGGCATATGCCGTCAGGGCCGTCTTGACGAGCGCGGACATCGATGCGGCCTCAATGCCTTTGCCAGACACATCACCCAGAATCATGACGGCGCAGTCGTCGGGAAGACGAATGAGCGTATAGAAATCGCCTCCGACCAACGCCGAATTCGTGGCCGACAGGTACACCGAATCGGTTGCGATACCCGGAACATCCCCCAGGGAATTTCTCATGCCAATCTGGAGCGTCTGAGCGATATGGCGCTCCTCGCGCTTTTGAGATTCGCCTTCGTAGATCAGTTCAAAGTCATGCGCCAAGTGCACCAAGTAGTCATATTCAAGGTCATCAATCGGCTCTTGGCTACCATCACGAAGCAGCAGCGCGCGCGTCGTCGGGCTCTTCGCAACAGAAGCAGGAACAATCGCGTCGCTACTGTGCTTGCCATCGCCCTCAGAGCGCGGGTGCCCCGCCTCGATGCCGGAGTCGACGTAGAGACCTTGACAAGGCAGACCATGCGCCCTAAGCCAGCCTCCCATAGGCATCGATTCGTCAACGCGAGTTATACGGACGTGTTTAAGGTCCTCGGCACTCGTACCCCCCAAAACAGATGCCTCAAAGCCATCAGGGCCAGCCCCCAGACGTGCCGCTGGCGCCGTCGTGGAAAAGAAAAGCTTCTCGGGATCGTCCGGCAAAGCAACGCGACTGCCGCCTTCAAAATCTATGACGTAGGAATCCAGACTGGCGTCATACTCAACAGGGCAAAAATGGCAGTTGAGCATATTGCAGATCTCGGACGATACCGCCTGGGTAGCCGCGACGGAATCGTCTAGAAAGGTAAACAACTCATCACGTAAGACATTGAGCGAGCGGCCAAGCTCGGCCGTGCGACGAGAGCGAAGACTCGATGCCATGCCGACCAGTTGGATAGACAAGTAATCGCAAGTGACCTCGAGTACATTAACGTCATAGGCGAGCGGTGCCTGGGGGCGTTTCCAACCAACTTCCAGCACGCCAAGGATCTGCGTACCGTAAAAAACGGGAAGACAGATCTCGCTGCGGTACGGAGGCATATCCTGCACGCGCAACAGGTGCTTAGAACGATTGTCCAAGTCCATGAACATACCGGAGGCGGCCTTATCGCCCTCAAGGTCCTGTTGAATCGACAAGCGACAGGCACGCGACTCACGAAGAACATACGTCGGAATGCCAGCGCCATACGGCAAAAACTCAGGCAGGTAGCTGTCGTACAGCTCCTTGGAAACACCGCGAAGTTTAAAACCGCCGCTCTCAGAAAAATAGATAGCGGCACCCGAAGCATCGAGCGTTCCTACAAGCTGGTTCAAAACAGTATCAAGCAGGCTGGGTAACTCATCGGAGCCCACAGTGCTCATAATGACCGAAAGCGTGCCAGAGAGACGCTTGTTCGCCACTCTAAGCTCCGATAACGCACGCTTGAGTTGACGGTCGTGAGAATACTGTTCTTCGATGCTATGGAGCGCCACCAGGACACGTGGCGCGCGGCGCCCAAAGATGCGTGGAGGCGTCACGGAGCCCGCACGAACCAAGACGGGGATAAAGGAGCCGTCACTCAGCTTGAGCATCAGTTCGTTCTCGGAGCCATCAGTTTCAAATGGCAGACGATGTTCCGTCGCACGTTCAAAAGCGGATGAGTACAGGACGTCTTTAACATCTCCACCGATGACGTCGGCGCGTTCCTCGCACATCAAACCAAGTAAGCGATTATTCACATGCAGAATGGTTCCGTCGAGCTCACAGATGATGACAGCATCGCTCGTGATCTCGACTAGTTGGGCAACGTCTGCCCACTCGTTGCGTTCAAGCGTTTCCATCGTGGACCCCACCGTCTATCGGTAACAAAAAAGCCTCCGAAGAGGCTTCTCAAATGCGATGGTGTCGGAGGCGGGACTTGAACCCGCATGACCAAAAAGCGGTCACTAGCACCTCAAGCTAGCGCGTCTGCCAATTCCGCCACTCCGACATGCTATGTTGTTGATTCGCGGTCCGTTTTGTTGGACCCGCGCGTTCAACGAGGAAGATAATAACCTATGATTCGAGAACTGTGCAAGCACTTTTTTCAAAAAAGTTTACGAATTTGTAAATGCGCAGGTAGATCCGTGTGTCCGGCCCCGAATCGGTGTTGCCTCCCGGCGCGTCCTCGGGCATGAGCGATATTTTGCTGCGCACTTCGTGCTGCAAAATATCGCTCCCCCTGCGGAATGCGCCGGGAGGCAACACCGATTCGGGGCCTGCAAATACATACTTCAGGCACAGTTCTCAAACATGTTCTGGGGGCTGATGTAAATTTGGTGGCTCGGCAAAGCCGAGCCCTTATATGGGGAGGCCGGAGCTAAAGCTCCGGCCTCACTAACTTTCCTATTAGATTAAGTGAGCGATCGAGGAATCGCACTCCCCTCCTCTGCCGAGTTACCGCAGGGCCTGCCCTGAAGTTACTTTTCAGAACACTCCGCAGGACGCAAGAAACCCCCGCCGCACGAAGTGCGCAGCGGGGGTTTCTTGCATGTCCGAGGACGTTCTGAAAAGTAACTTCAGGGCGGGCCCGGACGATAACAACCGGCTACAAGTCGATGTGCGATTCCTTGATCGGGAACGGCTCCGCGAAGTGGCAGGCGCAGCAGTGGCCCGGTGCGACTTCCTTAAACTCGGGAAGCTTCTCAGAGCAGATGCCCTGCGCGATCGGGCAGCGCGTGTGGAAACGGCAGCCGGTCGGCGGATCCAGCGGCGACGGCGGGTCGCCAGCGAGGATGATGCGCTTGCGGGTCTTCTGGATATCAGGATCGGGAACCGGCACGGCAGACAGCAGCGACTGCGTGTACGGATGGTGAGGCTCGCTGTAGAGCGTCTTCCAGTCCGAAACCTCGACCATCTTACCCAGATACATAACGGCAACGCGATCGGAGATGTGCTGCACGACGGACAAGTCGTGGGCGATAAACAGATATGCGGTACCGAACTTGTCCTGGAGCTCCTTCAGTAGGTTCAGAACCTGGGCCTGAATGGACACATCCAGAGCGGAAACCGGCTCGTCGCAGATAATCAGCTTGGGCTTCAGCGCAAAAGCGCGGGCAATGCCGACACGCTGACGCTGACCGCCGGAGAACTCATGCGGATAGCGGTTGATGTGCTCGGGGTTCAGTCCAACGACGTCGAGAAGCTCGCGGACGCGCTCAATGCGCTCCTCCTTGGTACCCACGCCATGAATGGTCATGGGCTCGGAGACGATCTCGCCGATGGTCATGCGGGGATTCAGCGAAGCATAGGGATCCTGGAAGATAAACTGCATCTCGCGACGCATGTCCTTGATCTCATGCTTGCTCATCTCGGCAACATCTTTACCCTGGAAGAACACCTTACCGGCGGTCGGCTTGGTCAGGCGCATGATGGTACGGCCCGTGGTGGACTTACCGCAACCAGACTCGCCGACTAGGCCAAAGGTCTCGCCAGGATAAATCTCAAAAGAGATGTCGTTTACAGCAGAGACGACGCGCTTGGAAAAACGCTTGGCGAACATGCCGGACTCAGCGGGGAACTCCTTAGAGAGGTGCTCGACCTTCAGCAGCGGAGTACGCTCGTTGGTATCTGCCATTACGCCTCGCCTCCCTTCTTGGAATCCATGCGCGTACGGGACGTCTCAGGAGCGTTCTTGAGGAACTCGGGGTCACCGGAATAGTGGCACGCAGAATAGTGACCGGACTCGGTGACAACACGCTCGGGGCGCTGCTTGCGGCACTTATCGGTTGCATAAGGGCAACGAGGCGAGAACACGCAGCCCTCGGGCAGGTTCATTAGCGAAGGCGGATTGCCGTGAATCGGCGTAAGCGGCTTCTTCTCATCGATGGCCTGCTCCGGGATGGAGCGGATAAGGCCCCAGGTGTAGGGGTGGCGGCTCTCGTAGAAGATTTCCTCGGCAGTACCGAACTCGACGGGACGGCCGGCGTACATAACCATGATCTTGTCGGCCATATCAGCGACAACACCCAGGTCATGGGTAATCATGACGATGGCGTTGCCGTTCTTCTCCTGCATTTCCTGCATAAGCTCAATAATCTGAGCCTGGATGGTAACGTCCAGGGCAGTCGTGGGCTCATCGGCAATCAGAATATCGGGATCGCAGGCAAGAGCCATGGCAATCATGACGCGCTGACGCATACCGCCAGAGAACTGGTGCGGATACTCATTGACGCGCTTCTCGGGTTCAGGAATGCCAACGAGGTCCAAAAGCTCGGTGGCGCGCTTGAGCGCCTCCTGCTTGGAGTAACCGCGATGCAGACGAAGGCCCTCGCCCACCTGCTTGCCGATCTTATAGACCGGGTTCAAGGAGGTCATAGGATCCTGGAAGATCATCGCGATATCGTTACCGCGAATGTGCTGCATCTCTTCCTCGGTCATCTCAAGGATAGAACGACCGCGATAGCGAACGTCGCCGCCCTCAATCTTTCCCGGAGGCATCGAGATAAGACCCATGATGGTCATGGCGGTCACGGACTTGCCAGAGCCGGACTCGCCGACGACGCCCAGGGTCTCGCCGCGATCGAGCGTGTAGGAGACACCGTCGACAGCGCGAACAATGCCATCCTCGGTGTGGAAATACATCTTAAGGTCATCGACCTCGAGCAGATGCTGGCCCTCGGGAACCGGCTGGTCCTTCAGGTCCACATAGTTCTTGTTCTTCTTCATCCTTATGCGTCCTTCATCTTGACGTCGAGGGCGTCGCGCAGACCGTCACCCAGCAGGGTGAAGGCGAGCACCGTCGAGAGAATTGCCAGACCGGGCATGATCATCATCCAGGGAGCGGTCAGAAGATACTGCTGACCGTCCTGAATCATGGAGCCCCACGAAGGCGTAGGCGGAATAACGCCCATGCCGAGGAAGGACAGAGCGGACTCGGTCAGAATGGCGCCACCAATGTTCATGGTCGCGTAGACCACGATGGAGGCGACGGAGTTCGGGAAGATGTGACGCACGACGATACGAGCATCGGATGCACCCATCGCGCGTGCAGCGTCAACATAGTCGTTTTCCTTGACCGTCAAGATTGCAGAGCGGAAGACGCGCGCAATCGAAGGCCAGCCGAGAATACCGATGGCGATAAAGACGTTCTGAAGACCACGGCCGATAACGGCGATCATGGCGACAACGAACAGCACGTACGGGAACGCCAGGAAGATGTCCGCACAGCGCATGATGATCGTATCCCAGATGCCGCCGTAGAAACCCGCCAGAGCACCCATGACCAGACCGATCAGCGTGGAGATCGCGGTGGCCATAATGCCGACGGACAGCGAAACACGTGCACCGTAGATAACGCGGACGAGAATGTCACGACCTAGGGCGTCGGTGCCAAACGGGTGCTCGGCACACGGAGCCAGCAGCGACGTCTGAGCCATGGTGGTCGAGTCGGAAGCCGTCGGCGAACCGAGCCAGGGCTTAGCCCACAGATCTGCGGTCAGGGCAACCACAACGACGATGATGATCCAGCAGACACCGATAACGGCGAGCTTGTTCTTACGGAGACGCTTAAAAGCGTCGCCCCACAGCGTGCGGGACTTGGCGGGAGCAGATGCGGCCTTGGTGGCGGTAGCCTGCTCCTGAGACTGAGAATCAGTTTCCTGCATGAGACGTACCTCCCTTAGGCCTTATCCGACGGACCGC
>RQBM01000234.1:0-25967 GCA_008668795.1 Collinsella aerofaciens
CAGCGTGACGATCCACAGCAGCGCGTAGCCAAACTGCGAGCCCGCGGCCATATTGGAGGCCCAGTTGCCCGGGTCGATAAAGCCGACGGTCACGAGCAGCCCGGGGCCGATATGCCGCGCAATGTCTAGGCCTCCGTGACCACCGGTGCGCCGGGAGCCAAAGTGATGTTTGAGATGGTTGAGCATGGTGCGCTCCTGCGTGCCGTTTGTTTGACTCCGCAAAGGATACCCGTTTTAGGCCAAACAGTTAACCAAGACTAACAAAATAGCTGTATTTGAATAGGATGAGGAAGGGGGCTGCCGAAATGTCTTGATCTGTAACAACTAGGGATGGAAATTGGACCTAGCTGTTACAGATCAAGACAGGAAGAAATGGTTCTATGGAAAATCTCGATCTGTAACAGCTGACCGCCAAAACCGGCCCTTCGTGTTACAGATTGAGACATTCGGAGCCGTCTCTCGAAAACATCTCAATCTGTAACAGTTAGGCGTCGAAATTGGGTCTTCCTGTTACAGATTGAGATGTTTGAAGCGGCGAGCTCACAGGCCGAACCTGGGGCCCTTGTTGTCGCCCTTGAGGTCGGCGGTGTCCACTCATAGGGCGCGCGTTACGCGATTGTTTCGAAACGGGCGGGAAACACAACGGGCTGGCTATGCTCTTAGTATGCCTAGTCAACTGACTGTCTAAATATCTAGGGGAGGATCGCGATGCAGGCAGATTCCGCTCAGCAGCAGGGCCTTTATCGCCCCGAATTCGATCACGATGCATGTGGCATCGGCGCGCTTGCCGATATCAACGGTGAGCGCCATCACCAGATTCTGGACGATGCGCTGTCCATTCTGGTCAACTTGGAGCACCGCGGCGGCACAGGACTCGAGAAGAACACTGGCGACGGCGCTGGCATCCTGTTCCAGGTTCCGCATCACTTTTTCCGTAAAGAGGCTCAAAAGTGTGGCCAGATTCTGCCGGCAGAGGGCGACTATGGCGTGGCCATGCTGTTCTTCCCGCAGGACGAGAAGGGCGTAGAGGATGCCCGCCGCGTGTTTGAGGAGGGCTGCGCCGAGGCTGGCGTGCCGCTGCTCTTTTGGCGCGAGGTGCCGGTCGACCCGCACGACCTGGGCGAGACAGCCCGCGCCTGCATGCCCACTATCCTTCAGGCCTTCCTGGGCCGACCGGACGACACGCCCGCCGGCGATGCCTTCGAGCGCCGTCTGTATGTGTGCCGCCGCACCATCGAGAAGAAGGCCGATGCCGAGTTCGCCCTGCGCGACAAGATCTTCTACGTGTGCTCCATGAGCTCGCGCACTGTCGTGTACAAGGGCATGCTGGTCGCCACGCAGATGCGCCGCTTCTTCATCGACCTCAACGACGCCGCCGTCAAGACGGCCGTGGCGCTCGTCCACTCGCGCTACTCCACCAATACCACGCCCAGCTGGGAGCGTGCACATCCCAACCGCTTTATCATCCACAACGGCGAGATCAACACCCTCAAGGGCAACGTCAACTGGATTCGCGCCCGCGAGCCCAACCTGTACAGCCCCGTGCTGCAGCACGATCTTGAGCGCGTGATGCCCATCATTAACCGCGAGGGCTCCGACTCCGCAATTCTGGACAACGTGCTCGAGTTTTTGGTCATGAACGGCCGTCCGCTCACGCGCGCCGCATCCATGCTGCTGCCCGAGCCGTGGGACCACAACGACAGCCTGAGCGAGGAGCGCCGCGCCTACGACGCCTACCAGTCCATGCTCATGGAGCCGTGGGACGGTCCTGCCGCTATCGCCTTTACCGACGGTCGCACGCTGGGTGCCGCCCTCGACCGTAACGGCTTGCGTCCCGCCCGCTACTATGTGACGCGCGACGGTCGCTTTATGCTGGCAAGCGAGGTGGGCACCATCGAGGTGAGCCCCGAGAACATCCTGACGAGCGGCTGCCTGGGACCGGGCCAGATGCTCGAGGTCGATTTTGCCCGCGGCCGCGTCATCTACAACGACGAGCTGCGCGCCCGTTACGCCAAGGAAAAGCCCTATCGCGACTGGATCGCCGAGGAGACGCTGACCGTCGACGCGCTCGATAGGCCTGCCGCGGTAACGCCCGCCGAGGACGCCGAGGTACCTGCCGCCGTGCGTATGGCCAAGCTCGGCTACCACTGGGATGACGTCGACGAGGTCGTGCGTCCCATGGCCCAGCAGGGCAAGGCCCCGCTCGCCTCGATGGGCATCGATGCGCCGCTGGCCTGCCTGTCCAAGAAAACGCGTTCGTTCTTCGACTACTTCTATCAGCTGTTCGCCCAGGTCACGAATCCGCCGATCGATGCCCTTCGCGAGCATATGGTCACCTCGACCACGCTCTACCTGGGTAACCACGGCAACCTGCTCGAGGACTCCCGCACGGCCTGCCAGCTGGTGCGCCTGGAGCGCCCGTTGCTCAACGAGGAGGAGTTCGACCGCATCTGCGCCATCGACCGCGTGGGCTTTAAGACCCGCCGTTTCCGTGCCGTCTACCGCCGCGATGCCGGCGAGGGCGCGCTGCAGGCTGCGCTCAAGCAGCTTGCAGAGGACGTTGAGGCTGCGGTCCGCGACGGCGTGAACATCGTGGTGTTGAGCGATCGTGCCGCTGCGGGCGAGGTGCCCGTGCCGTCGCTGCTCGCCGTGGGCTGCGTGCACAACCACCTGATCCGCGCCGGCGTGCGTACCTTTGCCGACATCGTGGTGGAGTGCGGCGACGCCGTGTCCCCGCACGACTTTGCGGCACTGGTGGGCTACTCCGCGAGCGGCATCTATCCGTACAACGCGCATGCGTGCATTCGCGACTTGGCGGCGCACGGCGATCTGGGCGTGACAGCCGAGCAGGGCATCGCCAACTACAACAAGGCTGCGACCGCCGGCATCGTCTCCATCATGTCCAAGATGGGCATCTCCACGGTGCAGAGCTACCATTCGGCGCAGATCTTTGAGGCCGTGGGCTTTACTCCGGAGTTCGTCAACGCGTACTTCGCCGGCACGGTGAGCCGTGTGGGCGGTATGGGTGTCGAGGACGTCGAGCGCGAGCAAAACGAGCGCTACGACGCTGCGCTCGCTATCCTTAAGAGTCCGGCTCCCGATCAGCTGCCTACGCTGGGTCTGACCAAGTGGCGCCCGCTCGGCGGCGAGGATCACCTCATCGACCCTCAGACTGTCTACCTGCTGCAGACCGCCTGCCGCGAGAACAGCTACGACACCTTTAAGGAGTACAGCGCCCGCCTGCACCGCACCGGCCGTGCCGTGCGCCTGCGCGACCTGCTGGACTTTGATGCCAGCGGCCGCACCCCGGTGGCACTCGACGAGGTCGAGCCCGCGCTCAACATCGTCCGCCGCTTTAACACCGGCGCCATGTCGTACGGCTCCATCAGCAAAGAGGCACACGAGTGCATGGCCATCGCCATGAACCGCCTGCACGGCCGTTCCAACTCCGGCGAGGGCGGCGAGGATCCGCGTCGCGAGACCCCGTTGGCCAACGGTGACTCCAAGAACTCCGCCATCAAGCAGGTGGCAAGCGCGCGCTTTGGCGTGACGAGCCGCTACCTGTGCAGCGCCTTCGAGATTCAGATCAAGATGGCCCAGGGTGCAAAGCCCGGCGAGGGTGGCCACCTGCCCGGCAAGAAGGTCTACCCCTGGATCGCCGAGGTCCGTCAGTCCACGCCCGGCATCGGCCTGATCTCGCCTCCGCCGCACCACGACATCTACTCCATCGAGGACCTGGCGGAGCTTATCTTCGATCTTAAGAACGCCAACCCCGGCGCACGCGTGTCGGTCAAGCTGGTCAGCGAGGCCGGCGTCGGCACCATCGCTACCGGCGTGGCCAAGGGTGCCGCCGACAAGATTTTGATCAGCGGCCATAACGGCGGCTCGGGTGCCGCTGCTCGCGATTCCATTTGGCACTCCGGTCTGCCGCTGGAGCTCGGTCTTGCCGAGGCCCAGCAGACGCTGCTGCAAAACGGCCTGCGCTCGCGCGTGGTGCTCGAGGCCGACGGCAAACTCATGGACGGCACCGATGTTGCCGTCGCCTGCCTGCTGGGTGCCGAGGAGTTTGGCTTTGCGACCATGCCGCTCATCTCGATGGGCTGCCTCATGCAGCGCGACTGCCAGCAGGATACCTGCCCGGCCGGCATCGCGACGCAAAACTGCCGCCTGCGTCGCGGCTTCCGCGGCAAGCCCGAGCACGTTGAGCACTTTATGCTCTTTGTTGCCGAGCAGCTGCGCGAGGTCATGGCGAGCCTGGGCTTCCGCACCGTCGACGAGATGGTCTGCCATCCCGAGTGCCTGCGCCAGATTGAGGTCCCGGGCAACCGCAAGGCCAACCTGCTGGATCTGTCGCCCGTGCTGGCGAGCGCGACCTGTGAGTTTGGTGCCCACATCCCGGGTGCCGACGGCCGTCACTTCCTGCCCCAGATGGCTGCGGACAGCGAGCTTGACAAGACGCTCGACTCCACGTTGTTTGTGCCCTATACGGCCGATGCCCGTGCGCACCTGCGTCCGATTCGCTTCCGCGCCGATATCGCCAACGTCAACCGCTGCGTGGGCACCATCTTGGGCAACGCGGTGACCAAGGCGCATCCCGAGGGCCTGCCCGCCGGCTCCATCACCATCGATTGCGATGGTTCGGCCGGTCAGAGCTTTGGCGCCTTCCTGCCGCGCGGCATTACGCTCAACGTGTGCGGCGACGCCAACGACTACTTTGGCAAGGGCCTTTCGGGCGGCGAGGTGTCGGTGCGCCCCAACCCGCATGCGACCTACAAGTTCGACGAGAACATCATCGTGGGCAACGTTGCGTTCTTTGGCGCTACGAGTGGCCGCGGCTTCATTAACGGCCTGGCCGGCCAGCGCTTTGGCGTACGCAACTCCGGTGCCACGGTGGTGGTCGAGGGCTGCGGCAACCATGGCTGCGAGTACATGACGGGAGGTCTGGCGCTCATCCTGGGCGAGGTCGGGCAGAACTTCGCCGCCGGCATGACGGGCGGCGTGGCTTACGTCTTTGACCAGTACGGCACGCTCGATGCCCGTGTGAACCACGAGAGCGTTGAGCTTAAAGCCCCGACGGCCGGTGAGCTGGCGCAGATTCGTGCGCTCGTCCAGGAGCACGTGGACGCGACGCAGAGCCCGCGCGGCATTAAGCTGCTCTACAGCTTTGAGACGATGAGCAAGCACTTTGTGAAGGTCATTCCAACCGAGTACGAGCGCGTGCTGGCGATTGTCGCCGCCGCCGAGGCTGCCGGCAAGACGCATGCGCAGGCAGAGGAGCTGGCGTTTGACATTGTGACCGGTCGCGCCGACGCCGCCGATGTCGCTCGCTTTGATGTGGCGGGTGGTGTCGCTGGCGCTGCGCCCGCCACCGCCAGCTCTGTTGCTTCGACCAAGAAGGAGGCGTAAGTGCCATGGGTAAGCCCGGTGCTTTTCTTGATATCGATCGCGTGACCCACGAGCTGCGCCCCGTGGAGGAGCGCAGCCGCGATTTCGATCCGCTGTACGTGGAGCTCGACGACGATGCGCGCCGTGCCCAGGCGAGCCGCTGCATGATGTGTGGTGTGGCGTTTTGTCAGATGGGCGCGAGCTTTGGCAAGGCACGCCCGAGCGGCTGCCCGCTGCACAACCTGATTCCCGAGTGGAATGAGCTGGTGTACCGCGGCCGCTGGGATGAGGCTGCCGAGCGCCTGTCGCTCACCTCGCCCATGCCCGAGTTTACGAGTCGCGTGTGCCCGGCGTTGTGCGAGGCCGCGTGCAACCTGGGTTCGGTCGATGGCCAACCCACGACGATCCATGACAACGAGCGTGCGATCAGCGACCATGAGTGGGCCAACGGCGGTCCGCGCCGCTTTGAGCCGGCAGGGGAGGGCGCGCCCACGGTTGCCGTGGTGGGCTCTGGTCCTGCTGGTCTGGCGGCAGCATGGGAGCTTGCGCGTCGCGGTGCCCGCGTGACGGTGTTTGAGCGTGACGACCGCCCGGGCGGCCTGCTCATGTACGGCATTCCCAACATGAAGCTCGAGAAGTCCGTGGTCGAGCGTCGCGTGGCACTTATGCGCGAGCTGGGCATTGTGTTCGAGCTGGGTGCTGACGTTACGAACCCTGCGGTGGCGGCCAAGCTCAATGGCTTTGACGCCGTCGTGGTGGCTGCCGGTGCTCGCGCCCCGCGTGGGCTGGCTGCTGAGAATATTGACGCACCCGGCGTGGTGTATGCCGTGGACTACCTGACGGCCTCGACCGTCTCGGTGCTCGATGGCGGCGAGCCTGTCGTCGATGCACACGGCCTGGACGTCGTGGTCATTGGCGGCGGCGATACCGGTAACGACTGCGTGGGCACCGCGGTACGTCAGGGTGCGCGCAGCGTGCGCCAGTTTGAGTTCTTGCCGGCGGCGCCTGATGCGCGCGCGGCGAGCAACCCCTGGCCGCAGTGGCCAAACGTTAAGAAGACCGACTACGGCCAGCAGGAGGCCATCGCTGTCATGGGCGGCGAGATGCGCGCTTGGGGCGTGGATACGCTCGAGGTGCTGCTGGACAAGAAGGGCGCGGCAGCGGGCCTGCGCGTGGTCGATCTGGATTGGTCGGCCGGCAAGCCCGAGCGCATCGCGGGCTCCGAGCACGAGGTGCCGGCCCAGCTGGTGCTCATCGCCTGCGGCTTTACGGGCCCAGAGCACGGTGTGTTCGACGCCGTTGGCGTGCCCGTTGCCACTGCTGGTCGTCTGCTGCCGGTGATGGCCGCCGAGGGCTCGCATCTTGCGGCGCGTGTTGGCGGCGTCGCTGTGGATGCCGCGCCGGTGTATGTTGCCGGTGACGCTCGTAACGGCAGCTCGCTCGTGGTGAACGCTATGGCCGACGCCCTGGCCTGCGCTGCCGAAGTCGCCGACGCGCTGGAGCTGTAAGGCGGCTGTCCACAGCTGAATCGTCAAGGGCTGTCCCCGAATGCCGGCCCAAAAGGAACGTCCCCAAGTGCCGGCAGCTGGGGACGTTCCTTATGTGCCGGCATTCGGGGACACTCCTTGCGAGTTCGCAGGCGACTTTGTCATTTGCCGACGTGCAAGTGTTCATTCGTCGACGTTTGCGACTGTGCTACTCTGCTCTTTCTGTGGTGGTAGCGGGCGTTTGCCTCAAATGAGTGAACTGACTGTCTATATCTACCTGCGGTTTCTTTGCGGTGCGCTCATTCGGTCAAGTGTCCCGTCAAGTGTTTGGTCAGCATCTGGTTTGCAGCCGGAGGCCTATTTTGCCCGCGCTGGTCGTGGCTGCCCACCCTCCTCGTAAGCTCAAATTGAGGTTCATCAGTTTGAGGAGGATGCCGTGACTGACCACGTTTTAGACCGAGCGCAGCTGGCTGAAGCCGTCGGCAACGATATTGCCGACATGGCCCATTTTTGGATGCTGCGGAAGTTCCAGTTTTTGGAGCCGGCACGCGAACAGTTCGAGATCATTGTCGACCCGTGGCTCAGCTATTGCACCGAGCCTTCGCAAAACGAAATCATGGCCTACAACATGGCATTTACCGATTGGCTGCTCTTCGAGCGCCCCTATCGCCATGGCAAGACGCTGCTCGAGCTGTATGTTGACGAACCGCCGGCATCGCTTTCGCCTGTCTCGCTCAAGCGGCTCGAGCAGGTACGCGACACGCAGTATTTCTCGCGCTTTGGCATTTTGGACAAGGATCCTGCGAACGGCATGGTTGCGCTGAAGGATACGCGTGCCGACCGTCGCTTTGATGTCTACGACCCGCATATCGTGCAAAAGGAGCATTGGAGCGACGGAGCGATCGCGGTGCGCCTCGCCTGCGTCGACGATGTCTGGCTGACGGCGGGACAACTCTATCTGTATGACATCGCACGCCTGAGTGACACGGCGGTCGATGGGCCTGGTGCGGTGCATCCGGAGGACCTGCAGGATGGCTTTGACACCTCGTGCATCAGTTTCTTCTTGCGTCTGGTCCGCGACATCATGGGCGCCCAGGGGCGCTACGTAAAGTCCCTCAACATCTACGAGCAGGAGTGGGAGTAAGGGATGTGACTGGCGTCGCCCTGCTGCCCTGACTTTGTCTCAATCTGTAACGTTTGGCGGCTGTTTGGGCCCGTAACTGTTACAGATTGAGACGGAAGGTTGGCGGCTGCCGAAAGATCTTGTTCTGTAACAACTAGAGGCTCAAAGACTGTCTTCCTGTTACAGATCAAGACATTTGTCAGCGGAGGCAACGGTGACGATGGTCCATTTGTCTGACGTGGTGGTGATGAAAGTGCCTAATACCGTTCTCAAACACAAACATGCGACTCGCAACACGTTGGCGCGGAATAGGATGCTCGCGCGGCTCGCGGAGACGGCCAAGCAAGGTGCGCTGCTCGCAACGCATGACAATACCGAGCTCATGTGGCTGCGACGCCATGTTGGAACCGACGATATCGCGGAGCCCGAGCCGTACCTGTTCTGTTTTCAGCATGATTGGGATGCATTGACGCCGGCGGAGCGAGCGCTGAGGACTATCAAAGGGCTTGCGGAATTTCATCCCGATTGGGCGTTTTGGGGCTATGACGCGGCGCTTTTGTGGGGTTTGGAGGTGCCGAATGATCTGCTTGGGCCACGATATCTTGTTAAGACGGGTTGCTCGGTGCCGCTGAGTGCAGGGTGTCGGCTGTTGCGTCCGCAGGCGGCGGGTGTACTTGAACAAGTCGACGGCGTGCAGGTGACGTCGTTTTGGCGCACGGTGGAGGATTGCTTGCTGCGTGCGCCGTTCTCCTACGGATTGGCGATTGCCGATTCTGCACTGCGGGCGAAAGGCGTATCGCGCGATGACTTTTGTGAGCGGCTTCGTATAGATTGTGAAGGCAAGCACGGGCATCGCAGAGCACAGGTGATTGCGTCGTATGCGGACGGGCTGTCCGAAAACGGCGGCGAGTCTCGGTTCCGAGCGTTCTTTATTGCGTACGACTTTCCGGTTCCGGAGCTGCAGGTGGAGTTTCGCGACCCGCTCGATCCGAGCCAGGTATTTCGCGTCGACTATTTTTGGCAGCTCGAGGACGGGACGTGTGTCATCGGCGAGCTCGACGGAAAGGTGAAGTACACCTTGCAGAACGGCGAGGGCCGGGAGTCGGTCGACCCATTCGTGGCAGAACGTCAACGGGAGTCCCATCTGACAATGCTCGGGCACAAGGTGCTTCGGTTTACGTTTGATGAGCTCAAGAATCCGGGGAAGCTGGTTGAGAAGATGAGGCTGGCGGGTATTCCGCGACGGCCCGATTTGGCTGAGGAGTGGAGACGTCAGTGGTATGGGCGCTGAGAGGTTTTGTCTCAATCTGTAACGTTTAGAGGTTATTTGAGCTCGTAATTGTTACAGATCGAGACAAGCCGGTGAAACGTTGACCGAATGTCTCGATCTGTAACATCAAGGGGCCCAATAACCCTGTACCTGTTACAGATCGAGACATTTCCCTGTTGTCGGTGGGGTGGGACTGCAGCATATTCCGTCTCCCACATCCCCTCTTCCCTCCGTTAACCGATGCGTCTGCAGCAATCCAGCGGGACTAGGTGATAATGGACAAATGTCCAAGTTAATCGTGAGGGAGGAGCTCGATATGGCGTCTGCCGATCGTTCCACGTTGTTTATCAATGCGACCATTCTGGATGGCTCGGAGCATATGGAGCCGCAACCCGATATGGCCGTGACTGTTGAGCGCGGCGTCATCACCTGGATGGGGCCGAGTGCTGTGGCGCAGGCGCCCGCGGGTGCCGAGGTTATCGACCTGGGCGGTGCGTATCTCATGCCCGGTCTCATCAATATGCACGTGCACCTGTGCGGCTCGGGCAAGCCTGTCTCGGCCGGCGATGCGGGCGCGCTGATGAAGAAGCTCGATAATCCCGTGGGGCGCGCCATCGTGCGCCATATTCTTAAGGGCAGCGCCCAACAACAACTGGCAAGTGGCGTGACCACGGTGCGCGGCGCGGGCGACCCGCTGTTTGCCGATCTGGCCGTGCGCGATGCTATCGATGCCGGCAAGTATCAAGGTCCTCGCCTGGTGGCGCCGGGAACGGGCGTCACGGTGCCGGGCGGCCATGGTGCGGGCCTGTTCGCCCAGGTGGCCAACAGTCCCGCCGAGGCAGCCGAACAGGTGCGCGACCTGTATGCGCGCGGTGCCGACGTCATTAAGCTGTTCGTGACGGGCGGCGTGTTCGATGCGACCGAGGTGGGCGAGCCGGGCGTGCTGCGTATGCCGGTGGAGGTTGCCGCGGCGGCATGCAAGGCGGCGCACGATATGGGCCTTCCGGTTATGGCCCATGTCGAGAGTACCGAGGGCGTGAAGGCCGCGCTTGAGGCCGGCGTTGACACGATTGAGCACGGCGCTCCGTTGACACCCGAAATCTTGGAGCTGTATCGTGGCGCCGCGGGCACACAGCTCGAGGGGCGTGCGCCGAGTGTGACCTGCACTATCAGCCCGGCGCTGCCGTTTGTATTGCTCGACCCGGAAAAGACCCATTCGACCGATACGCAAAAGAAGAACGGCGACATCGTGTGCTCGGGCATCATCGAGAGCGCCCGTGCCGCACTGGAAGCTGGCGTTAAGGTGGGCCTTGGCACGGACTCGAGCTGCCCGTTCGTGACGCAGTACGACATGTGGCGTGAGGTGGCCTATTTTGCCAAGTATGTCGGCGTGAGCAACGCTTTCGCACTGCATACGGCTACGCAAGTCAACGCCGAGCTGCTGGGGCTGGACGGCGAGACTGGCACGATCGAGTGCGGCAAGGCCGCCGATATCTTGGTGACGCGCGAGAACCCGCTCGATGACCTGTGCGCTCTGCGTGAGCCGATGCACGTGATGTGTCGCGGCGATCTGGTGTGCAAACTCAAGGTGAAGCGCATCCCCGAGGTGGATGCCGAGCTCGACGCGATTATGGCCATGCCAGCCGAAGCTCTGGCTGAGGAGCTGGCCCGCGACGGCGTAGCATAGGTGTGACAAAGGGACAGCTCCGTTGTCGCATACAAAAAGCCGAGGTCTCAGCGCGAGGCCTCGGCTTTTATTTGTCCTATGGTATGGCGGCTAGGAGCGCGTCTCCATCTTGGCGTGGCACTTGGGGCAGGTGACGCGGATCTTGCCCTTGCCCTTGGGGACGGAGAGCATCTGGCCGCAGTTGGGGCACTTGAGATAGGCCGTGGTCTTGCGGCCCTTCCACATCTTCTTGGCCGTGCGCTTGGCACGCTCAAAGTCTTCCTTACTGGTGCCGGCCGCGCGTGAGGTGCTGGCCGCTGCGGTTCCGCCGCCCAAGCTGGCGACGAATTTGCCCAGGCAGGGGACGTTTGCAGTCGCGGCGACAAAGGCCTCGTTCTCGTTGTGACGTGCGTCGATATTTTTGGACAGGCCGCGCAGCACGCCAATCACGATTACGGCGATGGCAATCCAGCTGAGCCACTGGATGCGGGCTATCGATCCGATCATCGCGATGACGATGCCGGCAAAACCCATCACGATGGTGAGTTCATCGGCACCATTGCGACCCTTCATAAAGTCATTCATGCAAATTGCCTTTCGTTCGATATGCTGCACGCCTTTATACCCGATTTAGAGCAAGGGGGACAGGTTAATCTGCACCAATGTGGTGCAAACATACCTGTCCCCGGAATACCAAGACGGTGCAAACGTACCTGTCCCCAATGCCCCAATTACTTGGAGAGTTTGTCGACGACGCGTTCGATTTCGGCGAGTTTGGCGGCTTTGAGGTCTTCGTCGCCCGATTCGATTGCCGAAGTCACGCAGCCCTCGATATGCGCCTTGAGCACGTCGGCGTTAATGCGCGCGAGGAGCGCCTGTGTGGCCATGAGCTGCGTGGAGATATCGACGCAGTAGCGGTCCTCCTCGACCATCCGCAGGATGCCGTCGATCTGACCGCGTGCCGTCTTGAGCATGCGGGTCACCGATTTATGGTCTGCCATCATGTCGGGTCCTCGTTTCTGGTCGATCTTCCGGATGCCCCCGTCAGTTGCGGTGAAATAGTTCTTGTTTGCAGGCTTGAAGCGCTAAAACAGGAACTATTTCACCGCAACTTCTGAAGGGTTGGTTGAGTGGCGGTTGCTGAGCGGCTATGTCAGCCGGCAGTGGTGCCTGTTGGTGCGGCAGCTGCTACGCGGCGGTCACAGACAGGGCGTGGAATTTCTCGCCCGCGGCCTCGACAGCGGCGGCGAGTTGCTCGGCGGTTACGGTGTCGGCGCACTCCACCTGGACGGTCTGAGTCTCGTGGTCGGCGTCGGCGTCGGTTACGCCCGCAACGTTGAGCAGCGCGGTCTCGACGGTGGCGTCGCAGTGGCCGCACATAAGGCCGGAAGTCTTAATTGTGAAACGCATGGGTATTCCTCTCTGTTGTGTCGGCTTTCCCAGGCACCCGACCTTGACCTTCAAACCGTCGCTCGCGTACCAAAGTACGCGTCGCTCCTCTTTCAGGTCAATCTCGGGCACTTGGAAAACCCGTTCTAAATGGACTTAATGGTGAGCCTATTTTGCCACTTTAGGCTTAAAGGATTTCAAACGCAGGGCATTGGACACGACGCACACGCTCGACAGGCTCATGGCCGCGGCGCCAAACATCGGCGAGAGTTGCCATCCGGTGAGCGGGAAGAACACGCCCGCCGCCAGCGGAATGCCGATGCCGTTGTAGAACAGTGCCCAGAACAGGTCCTGCTTGATGTTGCGGATCGTGGCGCGCGAAAGCTCGATGGCGCGGGCGACGTCCATGAGGTCGCTGCGCATGAGCACCACATCTGCCCCTTCTTTGGCGATGTCGGCGCCGGTGCCGATGGCAAGGCCCACGTCGGCGCGCGCCAGGGCGGGGGAGTCATTGATGCCGTCGCCCACCATGGCGACCTTGCCGCCCGCATCCTGCAGTTCGCGCACGTGGCGTTCCTTGTCGGCGGGGAGGACGTCGGCGATGACCTGTTCGCTGCTCAGCCCCACGCGGCGGGCGATGGCCTCGGCCGTCACGCGGTTGTCGCCGGTGAGCATGCGCACGTCGACGCCAAGCGAGCGCAGTGCGGCGATGGCCCCGGCGCTCGTCTCCTTGACCTCGTCAGCCACGGCAATGGTGCCAGCAAGCTCGCCGTTCTTGGCAAAGAACAGCGGCGTCTTGCCTTCGACGGCAAATTGCTCGGCAAGACCCGCGGGCACGGTAACGCCCAACTCGTCCATCAGGCGCATATTGCCGGCGGCAATGGCGTTTTGCCCCTCGCGTGCCGTAACGCCTCGCCCGGGCACGGCAGTAAAGTCCTCGACCATGCGCGCGACGATCCCGCGTGTCTCACACTCGGCCATAATCGCCTCGGCCAGCGGGTGCTCGCTCGAGCGCTCCAACGCGGCGGCCAACTTGAGCAGCGCCTTTTCGCTCATGGCGGGCGAGCCGTCAGCGCGCGTGGCTACCACGATATCGGTCACGGCAGGCTTGCCGCGGGTGACGGTGCCCGTCTTGTCGAGCACCACGGTGCCCACGCTGCGCAGGTTCTCCAGCGCCTCGGCGCTCTTAAAGAGAATGCCCATCTCGGCGCCCTTGCCGGTGCCGACCATAATGGCGACGGGCGTGGCCAGACCCAATGCGCACGGACAGCTGATTACCAGCACGGCCACGGCGGAGGTGAGCGCCTCGTTTATGCTGCCGGTCAGTGCCATCCACACCGCAAAGGTCACAGCCGAGATCGCGAACACCACGGGCACGAACACGCCGGCGACTTTGTCGGCCATGCGGGCGATGGGCGCCTTGGTGGCGTTGGCGTCCTCGACGAGCTGGATAATCTTGGCGAGCGACGTGTCGGCGCCCACGCGTGTGGCACGGAAGGTAAACGAGCCGGTGCGGTTGACAGTGGCGGCGTTGACGGTGTCGCCGGCGGTCTTTTCCACGGGGATGGACTCGCCGGTGAGCGCGCTCTCGTCCACGGCCGAGCTGCCCTCGAGCACCACGCCATCGACAGGGATGGACTCGCCGGGGCGCACACGCAGGACCTGGCCGGGAAGGATACTGTCGACGTCGACGGTGGCCTCGCTGCCGTCCTCTGCCACGACGGTCGCGGTCTTGGGCGTCAGGTCGATCAGCGCCTCGATGGCGCCGCCGGTCTTGGACTTGCTGCGCGTCTCGAGGTATTTGCCCACGGTGACCAGCGACAGGATCGTGCCGGCGCTCTCAAAATACAGGTTGTCCATGCTCGTCATCATGGCCTCGTGCACCTGACCTGCGGCTAATTGGTCGGCCATGATGAACATGGCGTAGAGCGACCAGGCGATGGAGGCGGTGGCGCCCACGGCAATAAGGGCGTCCATGGTAGGCGCGCCGTGCGCGAGTGATTTAAACCCGTTGATAAAGTACGCGTCGTTGACGTAGACGATGGGAATGAGCAGGACGAGCTCGGTGAGCGCGAGCGTCATGCTGTGGGTGTGGTCGGTGAAGACGCCGGGCAGCGGCCAGCCGAGCATGTGCCCCATGCCTATGTAGAACAGTGGGATGAGGAAGATGATCGAGACGATGAGGCGGGTGCGCATGGCAGAGGCGGCGGCCTCCAACTTTTTGGTCGGCGACTCCATATGGGCGGCGCCAGACCTAGCCTGCGAGCTGCCGCTTGAGCCGGCGGCACCGGTGCCTGCGTCGACGGGTGAGGCCGAGTAGCCCGCGCAGTCGACGGCGGTGCAGATATCGTCGGGGGAGACCTGCGCGGGGTCGTAGTCGACCACCATGGAACCGGCGAGCAGGTTGACCGCGACGCTTTGGACGCCGTCGAGCTTGCTCACGGCACGGTCCACGTGCGCCTGGCAGGCGGCGCATGTCATGCCGCCCACGTCGAACTTATCTTGAGCCATGGCTTCTCCTTTCTGTAGTTCGGTGTTGGAATTGTTAACCTGCCGATACTATACACCCATACCCCCTGGGGGTGTCCAGTATAGAAAGAAATGTATGACATTTCGTTACAGATGAGGGTGGCTGCTCAATCGTTGGCAGCCCCTACCAAACATCTCAATCTGTAACATCTAGCAGGGAAAATGACCTCTAATTGTTATAGATCGAGATTTTGTTTTGCGAGGTTTGAGTTTGTCTCGATCTATAACAGCTGGACCGGTTTTTGCTGAGTATCTGTTACAGATTGAGACAATTGGCCCAGGCCCGCCCCGTCCGCCCCGTCATCTGTGGTTTACGTGGGGGCATACGGAGTACGGGTATACTAACCGGCGGCGAATCTGCTCCATCGCTTAGGGCCGCTGCGTCTGGACGGCGCGTGATAGGGCTGCCAAAGCGATCGCCAGCGTGCTGAGCAACGTCCTCTCTGTGCGCACCTGTTTTGTATGTATTAGCGCACTACCAAGCACGCCCGCGCGGCCGCATGCCGTGCCCATTGCGCGTGCAGATAAGGAACAACAACATATGCGTAATTCTGTATCCGACGTCACGGACGCCGAGATTCTGGACGAGACCCGCGAGACCATGACCCAGGCTGCCTTCGATGCTGCCGACGAGGCCAGCGCCGCCGAGACCGTCGAGTCCGCGACCGAGAACCTGCCCGCCTTTGACGAGCTGGGACTTTCGGACGAGATGCTTCGTGCTATCGAGAACCTGGGCTACACGGCGCCGACGCCCGTGCAGGCCGGCTCCATCCCCGTGGTGCTCGAGGGCCGCGACTTGCTTGCCGCCGCTCAGACCGGCACCGGCAAGACGGCCGCCTTTTTGCTGCCGACCATGAACAATCTGGAGCACATCGCTCCGCCCAAGCCCGTGCGCGAGCGTGGCGGCCGCAACCGCCGTCGCGGTGCCAAGAAGCCCGAGGGCAACGGTCGCGGTCCCGTGATGCTCGTCATCACCCCCACGCGCGAGCTCGCCCAGCAGATCGACGAGGTCGCGAGCAAGATCGCCGACGTCACCGGCCATGTTGCCGTGACCGTCGTGGGCGGCGTGAGCTACAAGCCCCAGACCGCGGCGCTCAAGTACGGCTGCGACATCCTGGTCGCCACGCCGGGCCGTCTGGTCGATCTGATTGAGCAGGGCGCCTGCCACCTGGACGAGGTCAAGGTGCTGGTGCTCGACGAGGCCGACCGCATGCTCGACATGGGCTTCTTGCCCGCCGTCCGCCGCATTGTGCGCGAGACGCCGGCCGAGCGCCAGACGCTGCTGTTCTCGGCGACGCTCGACGAGGAGGCCGTGGGCGAGATTACCGACCTGGTGAGCGACCCGGCTCGCGTGGAGATCGCGCCTGCCACGTCGACCGCCGACACCGTCGACCAGTTTGTGTTCCCGGTGTCCATCGAGGCCAAGAACAACCTGCTGCCCGAGTTCCTCAAGAAGGAGGGCCCGGAGCGCACTATCGTCTTTATGCGCACCAAGCACCGCGCCGACAGCTGCTGCCGTCGTCTGGAGCGCAAGGGCATCAAGGCCGCCGCGATTCACGGCAACCGCAGCCAGGCCCAGCGCGAGCGCGCGCTTTCGGCCTTCCGCGACGGCACCGTTGACGTGCTGGTGGCGACCGATGTCCTCGCCCGCGGCATCGACATCAGTGATGTGCGCTACGTCGTGAACTTTGACGTGCCGGCCGAGCCGACCGACTACATCCACCGCATTGGCCGCACGGGTCGTGCCGGCGAGCTGGGCTGGGCCATCACGTTCGTGACCGAGCAGGATGTCGATGAGTTCTACGAGATCGAGAAGCTCATGGACAAGACGGCCGACATCTACGAGGCCGGCGACCTGCACGTTGGTCCCAACCCGCCTGCCGTTGATCCCGAGCGCGACCCTTCCGCCTTTAAGGTGAAGAAGAAGACCAAGCGCGGCAAGTCCAAGAGCAAGAAGAAGCTTGAGCAGGCACGTCGCGACGGCAAGCGTAATGGCGACGATTACGGCGATGTGGCCGGTCGTTCTAACCGCGGCCGCGACGAGCGTCGTGGCGACGGTGAGCGCCCCAGCCGTCCCAAGCGCGGGGGCAAGACCCGCGTGCGCGAGGGCGTTCAGGCCCGCGTTGACGAGGCCGTGGAGAGCGTGGCCCGCGAGATGGCTGCCGAGGAGCGCGGCGGTGCTGCTGCCGTCGAGCAGGCCCCGCGCGGCAACCGTGCCGAGCGCCGTGCCAAGCAGTTCCAGGGCGAGGCACACCGCCGTCGCCGCGAGGACGAGGACCGTGGCGGTCGTCGTCGTGTTGAGCGCGAGGACGAGGGCCGTGGCTCGCGTGGCGGCAAGCGTGGCTCGGGCGATCGTCGTCGCTCCGGTCGCAATGACGAGCGCGGTGGTCGTGAGGGCCGTGGTTCGCGTGACGAGCGTGGTACCCGCGGTGGTGAGTCCCGCGGCGGTAAGCGCTTTGACGAGCGTGGTGCTCGTGGCGGCGAGCGTCGCGAGGGCGCTCGTGGCAACGGTGGCCGCAGCGGTGCCGGTCGTTCGAATGAGTCGCGCGATCGTCGCGACCCGCGTGCCAGTCGCGATCGTCGCGATGACTGGCGCAACTACGACGATACCCGCGAAGAGCGTCGCGGCGGCTACCGTGGTGGCCGCGGCGGCAACCAGGCCGGCTCCCGTGGCGGCCGCGCCGGCGGTCGCGATAACCGTGGCAGCTATGGTAACAATCGTGGCGGCAAGCGCGGCGGCAGCTCCCGTCGCCCCGGTGACGGCGGCGGCAAGCGCAAGTAACATACGCGTCGCCCGCTAGAGCGAGGTGAGCCAAGGGCCCCGAGCAACTACGCTCGGGGCCCTTTTTGGTGCAAAGGGGTCAGGTTACTTTGCACCACCCCTTTGCACCAGAGCGAGGAGTGTCCCTGGGTGCCGGCAGAAAAGGATTGTCCCTAAGTGCCGCCTAAATACCGTTTATCGGAGAAAAAATACCGTTCACCGGTCATAATGGTTGTTCCGGCTTTGGGCTTGTCTACAATAGCTCCCGTAAAAGAAATGCGGAAGGTTACCGAGTCCCTCGGACGTGGGCCTAACCAAAGTCTTTGAACGGGTGTGTCTCTACGGATGCATTCGCTTGATTTTGGTTGGGCTATATTTATGAAGGGACATGCCACCATGGGTTTCTTTTCTCGCCTGATGGGCGGTTCGGATGAGCAGACGACTGCGGCTTCCGAGTTCGAAATCCTCGCTCCCGTTTCCGGCGAGCTTGTTCATCTGGAAAATACCAATGACCCTGCTTTTAGCAGCCGTGCCGTGGGCGATGGCGTTGCCGTGGTTCCCCAAGAGGGAACGGTGTGCGCTCCTGTTTCCGGCACCGTCGCGGCGCTGTTTCCGACTGAGCACGCGCTGGGCATCATGTCCGACGACAGCTCTGCTCAGGTGATGCTGCATATCGGAATCGATACTGTTAAGCTTGAGGGCAAGGGCTTCCACGCGCTTGTTGCCCAGGGTGACCATGTCGACGCGGGCCAGCCCCTCGTCGAGGTCGATTTCGACGCGGTCCGCGCCGCCGGCTTCGATCCCACGGTCTTCGCTATCGTGTGCGAGCGCTCGGAGAACTCGACTCTTCGTGAGCATGCTTCCGGCCCTGTTGCTGCTAAAGAGCCTGTCATCTGGCTTTCCGAGTAAATTTTTGTGGTGGGTACCGTGGTTATCAAGCGAGTTTTTAACAACAACGTCGCAATGGTCACTTCGGACGATGGCTCCGAGCTCATCGTCATCGGTCGAGGCCTCTGCTTTGGCCGTCATGCCGGCGATGCCATCGACGAGGCGTCGATCGAAAAGACCTACGCGTTGCAGGAGGGAACTTCTCAGGACTCGCGTACGATTGACCGCTTGGCACATCTTTTGGAGTCCATCCCCACCGTCAACCTCGTGATTGCCGAGGACATTGTTCAGATGCTCCGTCGAGAGCTCAATGTTGATATCAACGACAAGATTCTCATTGCTCTCGCAGACCATATCAGCCTTGCTTTGGAGCGCGAGCGCAAGGGCGTCTCCTGTGAGAATCCGTTGCTGCTCGAGATCCAGCAGTTCTATCGCAAGGAGTATGCACTTGCGGGCCGTGCGCTGCAGATTATCAAGGAGTATATGGGCATCCAGATGAGCGAAGAAGAGCAGGGTTTCATTACCTTGCATATCGTCAACGCCACCATGCCGCAACGCTCCGACCGTTTGATTGTTTCGGTCCAGCTTGTTCGCGACGTGCTCGCGATTGTTTCCGAGCGCTATGCTACGACCCTCGATGACACCTCGTTGCCCTATGAGCGTTTCGTCCGCCACCTGCAGTTTTTCGCACAGCGGGCGCTTGACCCCACGGCCGGGCAAATCAATGGCGACGCGCTGTTCCGAATCGATGAAACGGCGTATCCGTGCGCATTCTCGTGCGCGGACGCCATAGCCGCCCACTTGTCGTCTACCTATAACGTTGTCGTTACCGATGCCGAGAAGAGCTATCTCGCATATCACATTGTTAACCTGCTTGGAGAACCTGGTCTCTAGGCATAACGTGCCCACACATCGATTGATATAAGGCAAGGCTCACGGTCTTGTCCAGGGCACATCTGTCTTAATTTGCGGAAAAGGAAGGGGAGTACCGCTATGACCGCAAAAAAGAAGTTCAATTTCAAAGCGCCGTTGGAGGTGTTCGCGAAGTCGATCGTCCAGCCGATGATGTATCTCTCGGTTGCCGGCATCCTGCTCATTGTGGGCATCATTCTGACCAACAAGACCATTTGCGCTTTGGTCCCCGTACTGGGCTCCGGTCCGTTCCAGCTTGTGGGCGCCGTTGTCTACCAGTCGCTGATGTTTATCATCAACAACCTCTCGATTCTGTTCTGCGTGGGCATCGCCGGCGCCATGGCAAAGAAGAACAAGGGCCATGCTTCGCTGATCGCCCTGATGTCGTTCTTCCTGTTCCTGCAGGCTAACAACATCGTGCTCAACGCCACCGGCTCTCTTGCCGATGCGAGCGGCATGCTCGGCCTTACCGGAACCGGCCAGGCCACCGTTATGGGCATCCAGGTGCTCGATACCGGCGTGTTCGGCGGCATCATTCTCGGTTGCATCACCGGCGCCGTGTTCAACAAGTACTCGAACAAGCAGTTCCCCATTGCCCTTTCGATGTTCTCGGGCGTTCGCTTTCCGTTCCTGATCATGATCATCATCTCCTGGATCATGGGCGCTGGCTTCTGCATCGTTTGGCCTCCGGTTCAGGGTGCCATCTCCTCCGTTGCCGGCATCATTAAGGAGTCGGGCAACATCGGTCTGTTTATCTACGGCATGCTCAACAAGCTGCTCGTTCCCACCGGTCTGCACCACCTCATCTACACCCCGTTCCAGTTCTCCGATGTGGGTGGCACCCTTACGCTGGGTGGTCAGGTTATCGCCGGCGCCTATCCCATCCGTGTTGCCGAGATGGCAATGACGGGTCAGCCCTTCTCCGATAGCACCTACTTCAACAGCTATACCTTCAACAACCTGTGGCCCTATATCGGTATCGGTCTCGCCTTTATCGTCACCGCTTACAAGGGGAACAAGGATAAGACCAAGGCCGTTATCATCCCGCTGATCATCACCGCCGTGCTCTCCTGTGTCACCGAGCCCATGGACTTCCTCTTTGTCTTTGCCGCTCCCGTGCTCTTTGTCGTTCACTCGGTTCTTTCCGGCATCTTCCTGGTCCTGCTCAAGGTCCTCTCCGTGCCCGCTTCGACTGCAGGCGGCATCATCAACATCGTGGTTTCCAACCTGGTCCTCGGTGTCGATAAGACCAACTGGCCGGTTATGCTGGTGCTTGGAGTCGTCAACGCCGCTCTGTACTTCTTCCTCTTCACCTTCCTCATCAAGAAGCTCAACCTTCACACGCCTGGTCGCGAGGAGGAGTCCGAGCTCGCCGAGTCCGTTGCCGAGGGCGAGGCCGCCGCGTCTGTCGCGGTGAAGCAGGGCGCTGTTGCCGCGGCTCCCGCAGAGGGCGTCGATGCGGGCATTGCCGACCTGGTCGCAGGTCTTGGCGGCAAGGACAACATCGAGGAGCTCGAGAACTGCTTTACGCGTCTCCGCGTGAACGTTAAGAACCCGGACCTCATCGATGAGAGCCTCATCAACCACGTGCCCAACAGCGGCATCAACCGCAACGGTAACAATATCCAGATCATCTTTGGCATGAAGGTCGCCGAGATGCGCGACAAAGTCGAGAACGCAATTGAGAAGGAGCAGTAAACAATGATCATTACTCTGTGTGGTGGCGGATCCACCTTTACCCCCGGCATCGTCAAGTCCATCGCCCTGCGCAAGGACGAGCTCGACGTTGACGAGATTCGTCTGTACGACATCAACGAGGAGCGCCAGCGCAAGATTGGCGTGCTCGTGGACTGGATTTTGCACGAGGACCTCGGCCTGGACATCAAGCTCACGGTGACCACCGACAAAAAGACGGCTTTCACCGACGCGAGCTTCGTGTTTGCTCAGATGCGCGTGGGCGGCTACGCCATGCGCGAGCAGGACGAGAAGATTCCACTGCGTCACGGCTGCGTGGGTCAGGAGACTTGCGGTTGCGGCGGCCTTGCCTACGGCATGCGCACCATCTTCCCCATGGTCGAGCTGATCGATGACGTTGAGAAGTATGCCAAGAAGGATTACTGGATTCTCAACTACTCCAACCCTGCCGCCATCGTCTCCGAGGGCTGCCGTGTGCTGCGTCCCAACGCTCGCATCATCAACATCTGCGACATGCCGATCGCGATTATCGACGTGGTTTGCGCCGCGCTCGATATCGACAAGAAGGATGTCGAGTACGATTACTTTGGCCTCAACCACTTTGGTTGGTTCACCTCGATCCGCCACAAGGGCGAGGAGGTGCTCCCGCAGCTGCGCGAGTACATCAAGGAGCATGAGATTCTGCTGCCCGACTCTTACCTCAAGGGCATGGGCTCGCTCATGGCAAAGAAGCCCGAGGAGGCCGTCGACGAGCACCCCGAGCAGAACCGCCACACCAAGGGCAGCTGGTACTACGTCTGGAAGGGCGAGTACGAGATCATGGAGTGCTTCCCGGAGTACCTGCCCAACACGTATCTGAACTACTACCTGCAGCAGAAGGAGTTCGTCGAGCACTCCAACCCCGAGCGCACCCGTGCTAACGAGGTTGAGGAGACGCGTGAGAAGAACCTCTTTGATGGTATCGACCATTACGAGAAGACGGGCGAGATCGACGAGAGCACGTTCTATGCGGGCAGCCACGGCGACTGGATTGCCGATCTGGCTATCGCTCTGAAGAACGACACCAAGCAGCGCTTCCTGGTCATTTGCGAGAACAAGGGCGCCATCCCCAACATGCCCTACGACGCTATGGTCGAGCTGCCTGCCTACATTGGCAAGAACGGCCCCGAGGTCATCAGCCGCGACAACATTCCGCTGTTCCAGCAGGGCCTCATGATGCAGCAGCTGAACTCCGAGAAGCTCATTGTCGAGGCTACGATCGAGGGTTCGTACGAGAAGGCGCTTAAGGCCTTTACGCTCAACAAGACCGTGCCGTCGATGAAGGTCGCCAAGGAGGTTCTCGACGACATGATCGAGGCCAACAAGGGTTACTGGCCCGAGCTTAAGTAAAAGCAACAGGGTCGCTGGCCGCATACCTGAAGCAATGCCCCGCCCACGTGATTGCGTGGGCGGGGCATTGTCGTTTGGTAACGCGTTTTATCAAATATGGCATTTATCTGCGATAATGTTCATTTTCACCGCTGATGGTGACATTTCATACCGCCTGCCGAACTGCGTGGAGACCTAACAACTTTTTAGGTCAGTGTTGTGCGTGTAGCAATTTCGCCCGGCCTCGCCTCCGGGCTGCCATGTGAGAGGGGATCTTATGGCTCGACTGCACGTAATGGAACGCAGCCACGCTCAGGCCGTCATGGACGACCTGCACGATGCACTCGGACGTCGTCTGGCGGTGAGTTCACTCGCCCCGTGCCCCGTCGAGTTTACGGCGGCGCTCGTCAACCTGTGCTCTACCCAGAGCTGCGGCAAGTGCACGCCCTGCCGCGTGGGCCTGAGCGCGCTGAGCGACCTGCTCGCCGATGTGCTCGAGGGCCGCGCCGACGAGTCCACGCTCAACTTGATTGAGCGCACGGCCCGCACCATCTACCTTTCGAGCGACTGCGCCATCGGCTACGAAGCTGGCGCCATGGCACTCACGGCCATTCGCGGCTTCCGCGACGATTTTGAGCACCACATCCGCGAGCACTCCTGCGGCTTTGACCGCGAGGCTCGCGTCCCGTGTGTCTCGGGCTGCCCGGCGCACGTCGACATTCCTGGTTACATCTCGCTCGTCGAGGCAGGCCGTTATGCCGACGCCGTCAAGGTCATCCGCAAGAACAACCCGCTACCGCTCGTCTGTGGCCTGGTGTGCGAGCATCCCTGCGAGATGCATTGCCGCCGTGGCATGGTCGACGACCCCATGAACATCCTCGCCCTCAAGCGTTTTGCCGTTGAGCATAGCGACCTCAACGACCACAAGCCACATGTAGTGGACAACACCGGTAAGCGCGTCGCCGTGATCGGCGGCGGCCCGGCCGGCCTTTCCTGTGCCTACTACCTGGCCGTGATGGGCCACAAGGTGACCATTTTTGAGCAGCGCCACCACTTGGGCGGCATGCTGCGCTACGGCATCCCCAGCTATCGTCTGCCGCGCGAGCGCCTGCAGGCCGAGATCGACTGGATCTTGAGCGCCGGCATCGACGTGGAGCTCGACCACTCCGTGAGCGGCGAGGAGCTCGCCCGTCTGCGCGACGAGTTCGATGCCGTCTACCTGGCCATCGGTGCCCACAGTGACAAGAAGCTCGGCCTTCCGGGTGAAGAGGCGCCCGGCGTGGAATCGGCCGTCAAGATGCTGCGCGCCATCGGCGATGACGAGCTGCCCGACCTGAGCGGCCAGCGCGTGTGCGTCATCGGCGGCGGCAACGTTGCCATGGACGTGGCACGCTCCGCCGTGCGCTGCGGTGCCGAAAAGGTAAGCATCGTCTACCGCCGTCGCATCTGCGATATGACGGCCCAGGACGCCGAGATTGCCGGTGCCCAGGCCGAGGGCTGTGAGGTGCTGGAGCTCACGGCGCCGCTCGCCATCGAGACGGGCGAAGATGGTCGCGTGAGCGGCCTGCGCGTGCAACCGCAGATTATCGGCGAGCCCCGCCGCGGTCGTCCGGCTCCGCGTGCCGCCGCTACGCCCGAGCGCGTCATCCCCTGCGAGCGCGTGTTTGTCGCCATTGGCCAGGACATCGATTCCAAGCCGTTTGAGGACATGGGCATCGCCTGCAAGTGGGGTTGCGTGGTCACCGACTCGGACGGTGCCGTGCCCAACTTCGATGGCCTCTTTAGCGGCGGCGACTGCCAGACCGGCCCCGCCACCGTCATCCGTGCCATCAACGCCGGCCGCGTGGCTTCGGCAAACATCGACCGCTATCTGGGCTTCGACCACAAGATCAAGCTCGACGTGGAGCTGCCGACCGTTCAGTTTAAGGGCAAGCACGAGTGCGGCCGCTGCGAGCTGGGTGAGCGCGAGGCCGGCGAGCGTATTCACGATTGGAATCTGGTCGAGCAGGGCCTTACCGAGGAGGAGGCGCGCCAGGAGGCAAGCCGCTGCCTGCGTTGCGACCACTTTGGTTTTGGCGCGTTCCGCGGAGGGAGGAACCTGGAATGGTAGAGCTCAACAACCCCACTGTCAGCGATAACACCGAAAGCGGAGCACTCAATATGGTCAAGCTCACTATCGATAATTGCGAGGTCGTGGTGCCCGAGCACACCACGATCCTGGACGCGGCCAAGTCCGTCGGCATCCAGATTCCCACCCTGTGCTACCTGCGCGATCTGAACGAGATCGGCGGCTGCCGCGTGTGCGTGGTCGAGGTTGAGGGCTGCGACCAGCTGGTTGCCGCCTGCAACAACTACGTGCTCGATGGCATGGTGGTCCACACCAACAGCCCCAAGGCCCGCGAGGCGCGCCGCACCAACGTGCAGCTGCTGCTTTCGCAGCACGATTCACGCTGCACGAGCTGTGTGCGCAGCGGTAACTGCAACCTGCAGACCATTGCCAACGACCTGGGCATTTTCTATCTGCCGTATCAAAGGCATTTGGCGGGCGAGGGCTGGGATTTCGATTTCCCCATCATCCGCGAAAACGACAAGTGCATTAAATGCATGCGCTGCATCAAGGTGTGCGAGAGCGTGCAGGGCCTGGGGATTTGGGACCTGACCAACCGCGCCACGCATACCGCCGTGGGTACCCGTGGGCGCGCGCCGATCGGCAAGACCGATTGCGTCGCGTGCGGCCAGTGCATCACGCATTGCCCGACGGGCGCGCTGCGCGAGCGCGACGACACCGAGACCGTGTTTGACGCCATCGCCGATCCCGACAAGATCGTGCTGGTGCAGATTGCGCCGGCCGTGCGTAGCGCCTGGGGCGAGGAACTCGGCATTTCGCGCGAGGAGGCAACCGTTGAGCGCCTGGCCTGCGCGCTGCGCCGCGTTGGCTTTGAGTACGTGTTCGATACTGATTTCTCGGCCGACCTCACCATCATGGAGGAGGGCTCCGAGCTGCTCGAGCGCCTGGGCGCCGCCAAGGGCGAGGGCGACAGCCGCGGCTGGCCCATGTTTACGAGCTGCTGCCCGGGCTGGGTGCGCTTTGTGAAGGCGCGCTATCCGGAGTTTGTCGACAGCCTGTCTACGTCCAAGTCGCCGCAGCAGATGTTTGGCGCCATCGCCAAGACGTACTACGCCAAGGTGCTGGGCGTGGAGCCCGAGCACCTGTTCGTGGTGTCCGTGATGCCGTGCACAGCCAAGAAGGCCGAGTGCGCGCTGCCGAACATGGTGGGCGAGGGCGGTGCGCCCGATGTGGACGTTGCACTGACGGTGCGCGAGATGGTGCGCATGATCCGCGCAAGCCACGTGAGCGTGGACACGCTGGTCGAGGAGCCGCTCGATACGCCGCTGGGCTTTGGCACGGGCGCGGGCGTGATCTTTGGCGCCACGGGCGGCGTGATGGAGGCTGCCGTGCGCTCGGCCTATTACCTGGTGACGGGCAAGAACCC
>RQBM01000055.1:0-3147 GCA_008668795.1 Collinsella aerofaciens
CGTCCATCCCGAACGCGGTAGAATACTTTGGCATGGGAGCCTCCCACCCTCGTTGCGGCGCGGCTGCGCCTATGGCCCTTCAACATCATTGTCGCAGCCCCGACCCGCGGTCACGAGCGGGGGCTCCTATCTTTTTAGTGCCCTCGGATTGGGTCCTAGTGGCTGTCGCTACCAAAACATCGACGTTGTGACAGATGCCAACGACTACTCCCTTTATGTTGCGGTGGAATAGGGACTAAATGGGAGCCTCAGAGGCCAAATGAGCCCCTATTCCACCGCAACTTCATGGGGATGTGTGACAATGCCCGTCGGAAAACATCTGCTGTCTTTGGGGGCCTATCTATGCTGTACGAGTTTTGTGCCGAGAACTTTGAGCGAGTGCCGGCGGCCATCGAGGCCGGTGCGGGGCGCATTGAACTGTGTGACAACCTCGCCGTCGGTGGCACCACGCCTTCCGCCGGCGTTATCAGCGCTACAGTCAGCTACGCTCACGAGCATGACGCGCGAGTGATGTGCATGATTCGCCCGCGTGGTGGCGACTTTCATTACAACCAGGACGAGCTGCGCATGATGGAGATGGACCTGGGCCTTGCTGTGAGTGCCGGCGTTGACGGCCTGGTCTTTGGCTGCTGCAAGCCCTGTGCCGGCGGCTGGGCGCTCGACGAACTCACCCTCGGCGCCCTCGTTATAGCTACGGGCTGCGCGACCGAGGAGTGCAAGCGCGAGTCCCTTGACATCACCTTCCACATGGCATTTGACCAGCTCTCGCCCGAGGCTCAGCTCGATGCGATTGATACACTTGCCGACTGCGGCGTTACGCGCATCCTCACGCATGGCGGCGCTGCCGGTACGTCGATCGAGGATAATTTCGATCACCTGGCTCGTTTAATCGAGTATGCGGGCGATCGTTTGACCATCCTTCCCGGCGGCGGCATCACTACGGCAAATCGCGACGCGGTCACGGCGGCGCTAGGCGTCTCCGAGCTCCATGGCACCAAGATCGTGCCGCTGGGGGTATAACCCGTGGCGCTGGTATTTGACGTTCAGCAGGCGAGCGGCAAGCCCGACGATAATCGTCGCCCTGGCACCGCGTGCCCTTTTTGCGACACGGAGGGGCTCGCCAACATCATCCAGCGCGATGGTGACTGCATCTGGCTCGAGAATAAGTTCAAGACCTTGCGGGCCACCCGTCAGACCGTATTGATCGAGTCGGCCAATCACGACGCCGACCTGGTGACCTATGAACCGGATGAGCTGCATCATGTGATGAGGTTTGCCCTGGGCTGTTGGCAGCAGATGATCGATTCCCAACAGTACCGCAGTGTGCTCATGTACAAGAACAAAGGCCCGCTTTCGGGCGGCAGCCTCGTCCATCCACACATGCAGATTGTGGGCTTGGAACAGGAGGACGGCTATGCGGCGCTGACCTCAGCAAACTTTGAAGGCATCGATGTTTGGCGGCGGGGGAGAATCTCGGTCAACATCTCAACTGAGCCGATCATGGGATTCTTTGAGGTCAACATCTCGGCTCCACAGGGAATCGCCGCCAGCGACGACGCCCGCGACCAAGTCGAAGCAGACCTGTTTGCCGATGCGACCCAGGTGGCCCTGCGCTATATCCTGCACGAACACCACGGCGGTCGCGCGGAGTCGTACAACTTGTTCTTCTACCACATGGACGGCCGGACCATTGCCAAGGCGCTGCCACGTTGGGTGGTTTCGCCCTACTTTGTGGGCTATCGTTTGGCCCAGGTCAATGCCGAGACCACGCTCGATATCGATGCTGAGCGCCTACGCGCGCATCTGGAAACGCTCGTATAGCAAGGTTAACACCCGCGTAATGCGGACAGTCTAGCGTGCCATCGCGTCGCGCCCGGCCTTGACCCGCTTGCGCTGTTTGGCGCGCTCCTCGCCGGTCAGGCGCTCAAAGAGATGTCCGATAATCGAGGCCAACACCTGTTGAAACAGCGTACCGCACATGACGGGGAATACGACCTCGCCGGGAAAATACTGCGTGGCGATGACGGCGCCCGAAGAGATATTGCGCATGCCGCAGGTAAAGCACATGGTAGTCGTCTCGCTATACGGCAGATGCAGGGCACGTGCGACCAGGATGCCGATGATAAAGCCACTGATGGCGAACGCCAGGATAAAGAGGGCGACTTCCAAGCGCTCAACATTCATGTGCAGCACGTACTCGCTCATGGCGGTGGAGTTGGACGCGATGACACCCATCATCATGAACTTGCAGGCGGGCGAGAGCGCGGGGGAGAGTTTCTCGTGCCCCCATCCGCACGTAAGTTCGTTGATCACGATGCCGAGGATGGCAGGGATGGCAATCATAAAGGCCATGTTCTGCATCATGCCCGGAACATCGATTGCGACGGTGGCGCCCAGCAGGAGCTTGAGCGTGAGCGGAATCGTCACGGGCGATATAACCGAAGACGTCAGGATGATGGTGAGTGCGAGCGGGCCGTTGCCGCCGAACATGCTGATCCACATAAAGGCGGTGACTGCCACGGGCACGCTGTACTCGAGCACGATGCCGCAGACAAGGTTGGGGTTGGAGCCAAAGAACAGTGAGCCCATGGCATACGCCGCGATGGGGATGAGCACTGCCGAGACAAATAACGCCAAAATCAGATGCAGGGGACGGCGGAGCACCTCAGCCACCTGGTGGAAGGTGTTGCTGAGCGCACCTTGGAACGTCATAAAAGCAAACAAGGTGGGAACGATGGGCTTGAGCACGCCGATCTGCTGGGGAAAGAGCACGCCGAGCGCCACGCAAATCGGAACGATGATCTGCATGTGCCCCGCGAGAAACTTGCCCAGTCCAACCCATTGCTTCATATGCTCTTGTGACTCCCTTTGCTCGTGAATCCGGTTTGAATGGATATGCTAGACGCTCGCATGCGTCCGTGCGTCAGAAACGCTCGAATATTTCGAGGCTATTACCGGTATCGTTTACCGAAACCGCGGCGTGCTGCGGCGATTTGCGTCCGTGCCGCACGGTATAATAAATCCGTTCAACAGATCTGCCTGCCGAAGCGGGCATACACAGAGGACTCATCGCTATGAACCGTGAGAGGTATCGCGGCGACCTGCCCCTATCGGGGGTGGGCGCCTATGTCATCGCTTAAGACGACG
>RQBM01000088.1:0-14824 GCA_008668795.1 Collinsella aerofaciens
CTCTTCTTGGGGCATCGCCTTTCCTTCCATTCGTCACCTTCATTACTCCAACGACGAATTCTAGGCGGTGTCCCCTCCCTTTCAAGAAAGGGAAGAGGCGGGGCATGCCCCGCCTCTTACACCACATCTCTGCGCGCTACCGAGCGCGGCACGCACGAAGAGTTGCTCGCCCAGCACGGCGAGTACTGGCAGCTGGCGCATGGCTTAAAAGAGTTGGATTAACCCGTTCGAGCACGATGCTTTGACCCCTCCGTGCCTCTTACCTCGCCTCAAACCATCACAACATTCGACGTTTTTTGCCAAAATCGGGAAAAGCATCGAATGTTGTGATGGTTTTTCTGCCGCTCGACCGGGTGGAATCGCTTTCTTGCGCACGAAGGTGTGCGGACCCGTGGGCAGGGGAATAAGGTTGGTTATCCGACTCCATTGGAGGGCTCATGGACCTGCCGATCGTCCTGTCCCATAAGACTGCCTGGCTGTACCACAACGTGGCGCGCCCGTCCGAGCCGCTCTCGCGAGCAAGTATCCTATACGATGAGGACTCGCTTGCTAACGAGGCGGAGCCGACTGCGGACCTGCCCAAATTGGGGCTCGATGCCAAGGGGCTGAGGGCTTCAACGGCTGTTAGGATCGTTACCGACTATCTGGTTTCGCTCGGTATTCCACGAGAAGAGCTCGATTATATCGACACGCTCGTCAACTTCGATTTTGAGCGCTCGACGCCGGCTGGATTTAGGTGCCACGTGTTTGGGGCGCCGATACCTCCAGACCATCTTATCGAGGTGGCAGAGGGCCTTCTGGTGGTTGATGAGGCCATGTGCTTTGTCCAAGCGGGTTCGTGGATGAGCGAGCCCGAGCAGCTGGAATATGGCTATGAAATCTGCGCCCGATACCATTTGAATCATCTGTCGACAGGCGATTATATCGAGATGGGGCAGAGGTATACCGTTGCCGACTTGATTGCTTATTGCAATGAGAACCGATCTCGTCAGGGGGCCATACGCGCGGCCGCCGTGCTCAAGCGCGTGCACGATGGCGCGCGATCGCCCATGGAGACGGCCACTGCAATCATGGTCGTAGCAAAACGTTCTCAGGGAGGGCTGGGATACGCCAAGGTTGAGCTCAACCATCGGGTGGATGTTCCCAGCGAGTTCAAGTATCTCGCTAAGGCCGGGTATTTCGAGATCGACGTATATGCGCCTGCGAGCGGTACGGGGATTGAATACAACGGTTCGGACCATCTTGATAAACAGCGCAGCGCGTCGGATGCGGAGCGTATGACCGTGCTGAGCGCGCTGGGCTTTAGGATGATCGTCCTCACCGGGACTCAGTTTGCCCACCAGCTGCAACTGCACCGGGCGATGAATGCCATCGCGCTCGCTATGGGTCTTAAGTGCGACCGAAGCGAAGCGTTCCAAAAGCGGCAGAACGACCTGCGAGAATTTGTGATTCGACACTGGGACGGCGGTCTTTAGGGGCGCTTTGGTCCTTCTACGGGGTGCCGTGGGCAGGCAAACCATCACAACATTCGACGCTTTTGCCAAAAATGGGAAAAGCATCAATTGTTGTGATGGTCTGTATGCTGAGGATGGGCTTGGAAAGTCCGTTTTGCTCGAAGCGACCTGTCCTGTCGTGCGGGTGTCGGCATGATTCTCTCGTGGGGTATTATGTTTTCCGAAGAATAAAACGCCGCGTGAGGGGAGGGCTGCGTGGACGGGCGCGTGCAACATGACGGCTTTGGCCGCGACATCAACTACCTGCGCATTGCCGTTACCGACAAGTGCAATTTCCGCTGCATTTACTGCATGCCGGCCGATGGCGTGGCGCCCCGTGCACACGACGAGCTGCTCAGCGCCGAGGAAATCGCCCGCTTTGTGCGCTTGGTGGCGGGGGAGGGCATTCGCCGCGTGCGCCTGACGGGCGGCGAGCCGCTGGTCAGCCGCCGTATCATCCCGCTTATTCGTGACATCCGTGCGATTCCGCAGATCGAGGACATCTCGCTCACCACCAATGGCGCCCTGCTGCCCAAGCTGGCGCCGCAGCTCAAAGATGCCGGGCTTAACCGCGTCAACATCTCACTCGATACGCTTGACCCTACGCTCTTTGGAAAGATCACGCGTCTGGGCCGACTCGAGCAGACCATGACGGGCATCGACGCGGCGCTAGCTTGGGGCTTTGAGCCCGTTAAGGTCAACTGCGTTGTTGTGCGCCGGCTCAACCAGGATGTGGCGGCCCTTGCGCGGCTCACGCTCGACCGCCCCATCCACCTGCGCTTTATCGAATACATGCCCATCGGCGACGAGCACACAAGCTCGCATTGCGCTGTGGACCCGCATGCGCCCGCGCTCAATCCCGAGCTGTGGGACGCGAGCGATACCGTGCCGAGCGACGAGCTGCGGGCGCGCATCAATGCCGGGGCCGCCGCGGCGGGACTGGGCGAGCTCGAGCCGCTCGACATCAACGACGCTCCTGCCGGCGCGGGCCCTGCGCGCTATTGGCACTTTCCGGGCGCGGCGGGAACGGTCGGCTTCATTAGCGCCATGTCCAATCATTTTTGTGCGTATTGCAACCGTCTGCGTCTGACGGCCGATGGCAACGTGCGTCCGTGCCTGTTCAGCGATGCCGAGTATTCGGTGCGCGACGCCCTGCGCCGTGGTGATGATATGCAGGTACTTTCGATTTGGCGCGATGCCGTCGCCCACAAACCGCAGGAACACGCGATAATTGAGGGCACGCAACGATTTATGTCCCAAATCGGAGGATGATCATATGGCCAAGAGCAGGTACGCCGATGCCACCAAGGCCGCTCGCAGGGCCGCGATGTCTGCCCATAAAGCCACGGCTGCGGCCGGCGATGTCGCCACGGTCGTGCAGCCGACTGCCAGCGCTGCCGCCGAGCCCGCCCGTGACGCGCGCCGCGACGAGCTGACGCACGTGGACGCCAAGGGCGAGGTGCGCATGGTCGACGTGTCCGACAAGGCCGAGACCCATCGCATTGCCATCGCCGAGGGCACCATCCTCATGCACCCCGAGACGCAAGCCATGGTGCTGCAGGACCGCGCCAAAAAGGGCGACGTGCTTGCCTGCGCGCGCGTGGCGGGCATTATGGCCATCAAGCGCACGAGCGACATCATCCCCATGTGCCATCCGCTGCTCATTACCAAGAGCAAGTGCGATATTGCGCCCATCGCTCCGGCGGGGACGCCGGCCGAGGACATGCCCGAGGGCTGGGTGCCGGCGCGCGCGGACGGGCAGGTCGGCTTTCACGTGCTGGTCACGGCGGGCGTGACGGGCAAGACGGGTGTCGAGATGGAGGCGTTGACCGGCGCGAGTGCCGCATGTCTGACCATCTACGACATGTGCAAGGCGGTAGATCGCGGCATGGAGATCGTCGACGTGCGCCTGTTGCACAAGGAGGGCGGCCGCTCGGGCGTGTGGGATCGTGCCGAGCGTCAGGTTGCTGCTGCTAAGGCCGTGGCCGCTGACGGTGCCGCGCCCGCGAGCGCACCCGTCGCCGTCGCGCCCGCAGCTCCGGCCCCGGCTGTCCCCGCGATCGCGTTTATCGGCTACCAGAACTCGGGCAAGACCACACTCGTCGAGAAGGTTATCGCCGAGCTCACCCGCCGCGGCCTGCGCGTGGGTTCGCTCAAGCATCATGGGCATCACGGCTTTGATATCGATGTACCCGCTAAGGACACCTGGCGCCATCATCAGGCCGGATCCAAGCACGTGGGACTCATCTGCGCCACGCGCTGGGCGGAGTACGCCGACACGCGCGAGGAGGACGAGATGCCCGCACGCGAGCTGCTGTCGCGTTACAACGATGTCGACGTGGTGATCATCGAGGGCTACAAGACCGAGGGCTTCGACAACATCGTGGTCGCGCGCTCTGGTGTCGACCGTCTGCGCGGCAAGAGCTCGCTCGACCTGGTCGACGGTCACACGCTGGCCCTTGCCTGCAACGAAGCCCTGGCGCGTCAGGCCTTCGATGCTGGCTTTGCGACCCGAGCCATCAACATCAACGACGCCCGAGCCATCTGCGATCTCATCCAAGATCATCTAGCCTAAAACCTGCCAAAAAGGGACAGGTTTAATTTGGCAGGTTTTATCTGGGCAAACGTCATTTCCGCCACAAAGGGGCCAGACACCTTTGTGGTGGTTTTTGCTTTGGTAGATGCGTGGGACATGCCTTAAAATCTACCAAGTAGTTCATGACGGGCGAAAAACGGAGAGAAGGGGCTTGATGCGTCCTTAATGTTTCATGCGGATAGATTGATTTGACAGACGGTGGCGAATGCCCGCCGCCCGTATTCGTATGAAACAAGGAGTCTCCATGCTCGCCTTTTTTTTCTCAAAGCCTCGATCATCGCTGTCCGTGCAGGCCAAGCGCCTGGTGGCGATGCGCTTTCTCGTCTACACCGGTTTTCAGACCAGCTACTTTATCGGCGTCATCGGAACGCTCACCTATGCAGACGACGCTTCGGTTGTGGCGACATCGCTGGCCGTCCTGTTTATGAACGTATTCGTGATCTTGGGATCCTTTGCGGGTGGCGCGGCGCTTGACGCCTGGGGCCCGCGCCGTCATTTCTTGCTGAGCATCGTGGGCACGTTGGCAACCGGCGCGGCGATCCTCGTTTTTGGCAGCGCGACCGGCATCGTCCTGCTCGGCGCGGTGCTCCTGGGCTTTGTGATGGGATTCGCCCAGCCCATCGCCACATCCTATCCAGCCTACCTCACTGACGATCCTGTCGAGCTCAAAGACATCAACTCCGCCATCGCCATGTTCTCCAACGTGAGCATTATCGTCGGCCCCACACTGGGCGGCTTTGTCGCAGCTGCTGCGTCGTCGCGTGCGGTGTTCGTGCTCATGATGATCTTTACCGTACTGGCGCTCGTCGCCGGTTGGGGCTTTAGACCGCAGACCAGCCATGTCGCCGGAGATGCGGATGCCGATTCGGCAGAGGAAGGGGGGCGTGCGGGACAAAGCTCCAACCCCAGCACATCCGCCCGCGTCACCTTCGCGACCAGTATCAAGACGGTCTTTACCAATAGCATCCTCGCCCTGCTGTTCTGCATTATTTTTCTTTCAAACTTTGGCTACGGCGCCTTCGATCCACTGGAGTCGTTCTTCTACCGCGATGTCCTACATGTCGGTGTCGAATGGATGGGCTGGCTCTCGTCGGCCAGCGGTTTGGGCGCGGTGCTGGGCGCCGTCCTCGCGCTCCGCTTGCCGCCGCACCTGGTCAACCTTAAAACCCTGCTCGTGGCGCTCATGTCCGTGGGCCTGGGAAGTTTGCTCTATGTGGGGACACCGTACGTGGGTGTAGCCCTCGTCGGCCAGATTGCCCTGGGCGTGGCCTGGGGCGTCGTCAACCCGCTCCACAACACGATCGTGCAAACGACGGCCCCGCTCGGACAGCTCGGCCGCGTCAACTCGGTCATGGGCTTTGGCAATATGTTCGCCGGCGTGGCGCCGCTGGCGATTGCCCCGTGGCTGGCGGCGACATTTGGCGTACAGCAGACGCTCATCGGGGCGGGCATGGTCGTGACGGCGGTTCCCGCGGCGCTGCTGCTGTTTGGCCGCCGGCACTTTGATCGTGCCGCAAGGCAGTAAAAACCATCACAACATTCAGCGAAAATCGCGATTTTGCCGAAAAACGTCGAATGTTGTGATGGTTTGCGCCCCGGGTCCGGCCACCCTTCGAGTTCGGCCACCACAAAGGGGGACAGGCACCTTTGTGGCGATCGGGCCCCAACGGCCTGTGCCTTGGTATACCATGTACGCCGTTCACGAATACACCCCACACCGCCGCACAACCCAGAAAGGCCCCCATGGACACCACCTTCAGCCACATCAAAGCCGTGTTCTGCGATATCGACGGCACGCTGCTCACGAGCCAGCACACGGTGTCCCCGCGCACCGTGGCGGCGATCCGCGCCCTGCGCGAGCGCGGCGTGCTCTTTGGCCTGTGCACCGGGCGCGACGCCCATGCGACCGAGGCCATGTACGAGCTCTGGGGCATCGAAGGCCTGGTGGACGTGCTCGTGGGCTGCGGTGGCGCCGAGGTCATCGACCGCGCGCACGACATCAACGAGCTGAGCTATCCGCTGCCGGGCGAGACCATCGCGCGCATCTGCAAGCACATGGCGGACCTTCCGGCAACGCCCGTCTGCCCCCGAGACGGCGTGTTCTACGTGCCCGAGAGCAACGCGTGCGTCGAGCACCTGTCGCGCGTCGACGGCGTTCCCTACCAGGTGGTCGATTTTGCCGAGTTTTTGCGCGAGCCGCAGCCCAAGGTGATGTTTACCATGGCGCCCGAGGTAATGCCGCGGGTGATTGAGCGGGCGTCGACGTTTGCCGATAGCACCGTTAAGGCAGCGGCCCTGCAGACCACGCAGCGGCTCTACGAGTTCATGGATCCGCGCGTGTCCAAGACGCGCGGCCTTGTACGCGTGGCGGAGCTCAACGACATGGAGCTCCAGGACATCTGCGTGTTTGGCGATGCGGACAACGACACCTGCATGGTGGCCGACGCCGGCGTGGGCGTGGCCATGGCAAACGGCAGCGACGCCACCCGGGCCGCCGCCGACTTTGTAACCGCGAGTAACGACAAAGACGGCATCGCGATCTTTATCGAGGAGCATCTGCTGTAGCGCTGGGGGAGAACCACCGCAAAAGGGAGCAGGCCCCTTTGCGGTAGCCTCAGGCGATTTGGGCGAATTGATGCCTAAAAACTGCGCGCAAATTCAAATTTGGTTGTATGAACATCTCGCTTCTAACTACCGATGGGTTAAAGATATTCCCACCAATTTGGTAGTCTATTCCTCCCGGTTGATGACCTACCGCTCACGGTCGATTTTCAACCGTTCACAGGATGTTTACTCTTGAGCAAAATGTTGTGCAAATAAATAAAATGCTATTAAAAAATGATAGGCAACTAAATTAACAGCAGAAATAAAAACTAAATAGCGAATAAACGAAGGTAAATCCGAGCAAATGTCAAGAGAATTGAGAATTCGCTACAAAACTATCGGTATTTTTGCTTAGATGTTCAAACAATCGTTACAATATGTACAATAAGCGTGTGCAATTACAGATTGCGCAGATACGTTTGATAGGGAAAGAGCAAGATCGCGGTCTCTTGGGGAGGAGACATCGATGAAAGCGAATTCGGACAAATTTAAGCAGAGTAATAAAGCGACGCGCCGTGTACTGGCAGGCGTTTTGTGCGGAGCCTCCGTTTTGAGCCTGGTACTGTCGCTCGTCATGCCTCCGATCTCGCAGGCCATTGCCAACGACGCCCAGACAGATTCTACCGAGGAAACTGTGATGGGGGGGGTTCCTCAAGTGAGTCCGCTGCTGTAGATAACACCAGCGAGGATGCCGAAAACCAGAATAGCGACGAGACCAATGGCGGCGAGGCTGGCTCTTCAAATAGTGCTGAGCAGGCTCAGAGTGCGAATGCGGCTTCAGCGAGAGCGACGGCCACCGTGGAGAAGGGAATTTATGTTCCCACGTCTATCGGTATCGGTACGAATATCGATGTCTCCACCCCCGATCCCGGCGTGGCCACCTACGTCGGCCGCGACATGTACATCGGTGGTAAGCCGAGCGACACTAGTAATCTTGATGCGAAGAACGCCCCCACCGGCTCATATGCCGCTGAGGCGGAGGGCCTTACCTTGGTCCGTGGCAAGCTTGCCATGAATCCAGTCAAAGAGAGCTGGCCCTATCAATCAATTGGTGCTGGTTTCCGCTTTGGCACCGTTGGTTTTGGTTCCCAGTTCCGTCCTGTCGCCGGCAGCACCGTGCTTGCGGTGGCCGGAATTAAAAGTGCGATCACCAAGATGAGCGTTGGTTATAGCGGCGACTCGCCGGAGACGACTACCGTTGGCGCTTGGAAGAAAGGCGCTTGGGTCGGACGGCAGAAATCTTCTGAGGGCGCGACTCCTTCCGGCTTTGCCTACACTGCGCAGATCGCAGGCCCCATCACATACTGGCGCGATAACAATGAACGCCAATCCGTGGTGACAACGCAGGGTAATTGGTACGAGGGCAAGAACTCTCAGGAAAGCAACCTGTTCAATCAAACTGTTGATTTGACTAATGTCAACAATAACGATTATTCGAGCTACAACGGTGAAGACGGGTACCTCTCGAAGCTATCGAAACAGCTCAACTCGTTTGCAAATACCGGCACGCTCGAGGTTGGTTTCGCGAGCAATCACAACAACTACGTAATCAACAAGTACGACAAGACGGATTGTAATTATGGCCTGGTGTTTGATGAGTCGTATAAGACCATATATTCGGACTGCGCCGATACGTCGCTCAATGGTAAGAAATTCAAGAATAGCGAGCGTCTTATCACGTTTAAGGGCGACAACACCTCTATGCAGCAGGTGTTCACCATCGATGCTTCTCAGCTGAGCAATACATACAACAACGAGTATTATCGTGGCGTTGATTTCGCATTCGAGGGCATTCCCAAGGGCGCCTCGGTTGTTGTGAACGTTACCGGACCTTCGAATATTGAGTTTCACAATGGCTGGCGCTTTTGGTGGAACGGTACCGAGATTTCGCGTGGTTACGAAACTCAATATTCCGGCAAGGAGCTGGGCGAGGCATACGCGACGGCTTCCCAGTCCATCATGTGGAACTTTGTCGATACGCAAAGCCTTACCATTCGAGGCGGCATCGCGGGAGAAAACCGCGCGGACTGGGGATACGGCGGCACAGCCACCGGTGCCAAGTGGACTGACGACGATCCTGCGGCGGCTATGATCGGATCGATTCTCGTTCCCAACGGAAGTTTCGACGACCATGTGACTACCAACGGCCGCGTTTATGTGGGCGTCGATTTCTCAATGAACAGCCCGAAGGTTGCCGCAGCATTTGGTGAGGGTAACTCGGCTTCCGTCATCGATATGGATCAGGAGCGTCACAGCTTCCCGTGGTCTGGGTCGTATACGCCCGACGGCTCCGCCGTTGCGTGGAGCAAGGTCGATGCGGCGAACGGCAACACGTCGCTTCCTGGTTCCTCGTGGGCTATCTATGGTTCTGTCGAGAATGCTGTCGCGGGCAAGGACGCTATCGTGACGGTGACTGACGGTGGCGCAAATGATTACGCTTCGGGTGATGGCAAGCTTCAGTTCAACTATCTGAACCAGAAGGCAAACATCGGCAATTCCAACGATACCAACTACTTCACGTATTACATCAAAGAGGAGACGGCGCCGGCTGGCTACCAGAAGTCAGACACCATCTACTATGCCACTATGAACAATACTGGCGAGAAGCCGAACTACGTTCAGGGTTACGTGGATGAGAACGGCAAAAATGTTCCGTTCGAGAATAACCCCACAGGTGCCATTCCCAACACCAAGATCATCACCGGTACGGTGTCTTGGACCAAGGTGGGGGAGGGCGACACAAAACACACTCCTTTGGCTGGTTCTGAGTGGAAACTCACCAAGACTAATGACGCCGATGGTGCGGCCGTTAACCAGTCCTGGACCGTGAGAGATCAGGTGAGCGACCAGTCGACTTCGAGCGATACCACGTGGGTAGACACCGACACCGCGCCTGGCAAGTTCAAGCTCGAGGGCCTGCTGCCGGGCACGTACACGCTTGTTGAGACCCAGGCTCCGTTTGGCTACGAACTGAACAAGAACACCTACAAGTTCACGGTGGACAGCACAAACGGCTCCATTACGTGGAAAGAGAACGAGCAGCTGAGCATCGATAGTGGCACTACGTACATCTCCGACAAGTGCAGTGCTACGTCCGTGAAGATCCCGGTGACCAAATCCGTTCGCAATACGGATTGGCCGAAGGATGCTGACGACAACTATGTGCCGTTCGAGTTCAGCGTTGTGGCTACGGGTGACTATGCAGCCAAAGCCCCCATGCCCGAAGCGCCCAAGATTTCTGTTGCCCCAAAGGCAGGGGAGACCGATGCCGCCAAGCTCAACAACATCACGGCGACCTTTGGCGCCATGACGTTCAACAAGTCGCACCTGTCCACTGAAGCAGGCACCAATAAAGATTACGCCAAGACCTACACCTACACGGTGAAGGAGGTCGCGCCTACCACCGGTGCCATCGATAAGCTCCGCTACTCCAAGGCCGAGTACCAGGTTGCCGTCACGGTGAAGGCCGTCATGAATGAGACCACTGGCAAGTACACCGGTCTTACCACCTCTACCACCGTTACGCAGATGAAGGACGACATGGGCAACACCCTTGGCAAGAACGGGCAGGGCGTCGCGGTTCAAACCTCCGCCGGTGCGGACCCAACCATCATTCCCGTCTCCACCTTCACCAACACCTACTCCACCTCTTTGCCCCTTTCTGGTATGTCGGGCGTCACTCTGACGTACCTTGCCGGCGCGGCGGTGCTTTGCGCTGCTGCAGCCTGGATGCACATTCGTCGCAAGGCGAATGCGAAGGGAGGTGAGCGTCGTGAATAAGAAAGTTTGCTCCTTCCCGATCTTGTTTGCGCTGCTTGCCCTCGTGGTCGGCACCTGCGCGGTTGTGTTCCCCGCTTCCGCGCAGGCCGCGCCGACCTCGACCGGTTCCATCACGGTGAGCGGCACCGTGGCGAGCAGCTACGACGCCTACCAGATCTTTAGCGCCAACGTCGTCGACGGCGACAGCGACGCCAAGATCGCCACCGACCTCACCTGGGCAAGCGACGCCGCGCGCGACGCCGCACTGCCTGTGCTGCACAGCGCCGGCATGCCCAATTCCCAGACCACCGCGCAGGAAGCTGCCGAGTGGCTCAACACCGATTCCCACCTTACGAGCGCGCTGAGCGCACAGCTCGCTCGTTCCCTCCAGAGCTCTGGCGCCGTGTTCGTGGCCCTTAACGCGGGTACGGCGGCCGAGCTGCACTGCGGCTACTGGCTCATCGTCGCCGACGACGACGCCATCGCCCAAGGCGAGGTCGGCACCGCGCCGATCATGGCCCTGGTGGGCGGCAGCGCCGTCACCGTCAAGCCCAAGGCGGCGACGCCCAAGGTGTCCAAGCACGTGCTGGAGGACGGCACCGCCGCCTGGCAGAAGGCCGCCGACGCCACGGTCGCCGACGACCTGTACTGGCGCCTCTCGGCCACGGTCCCGGCGGGGCTCACGGCCTACGACACCTATACGGTGCGGTTCGTCGACACCATGAGCGCGGGGCTCGACCCCTCCAAGGTGGCCGCGAGCATGCGCGTGTACGTGGCGGCGGGCGCGGACGGCGGCTTTGACGCCGTCTCGACCGGCAAGGACGGCCGCGCCGGCACCGAGCCCGCGAAGGGCTGGACCGACATCACGGCCCAGTGCGGGGTCTCGGTCGACGGTAAGACCTTCACCGTGCGCACCGGCGACCTGATCGCCGCGCTCGGCGGGGCCGACGCCTTCGCCGCGGGCGCCCGCGTGGTCGCCGTGTACAACGCGCCGCTCAACAGCGCGTGCAACCACGGCATCGCGAAGGGCAACCCCAACGAGGTCTACCTGCGCTACCCGCGCTCTCCCTTTACCGACCAGTCCGGCGACGCGGGCTTTGCCCGCACGCCGAGCGACGATGCGTGCGCCTACACCTGGGATCTCGCGCTCACCAAGCGCGGCAGCGACGGCGACAAGCCGCTTGCTGGGGCGGTCCTGAGCATCGCCGACGACCACGGTCGCACACTGGCGGCCGACGGCACGTGGGATGCAGAGGGCAAGGCCACCGTCACCACGGGCGAGGACGGCCGCGTGACCGTCTCGGGCGTGGACTCGGGCAAGCTGGAGGTCCGCGAGCTCAAGGCGCCCAAGGGCTACAACGCCTTCGAGGGCACGCGCTCCGTGACGGTCAAGGCCGAGGGCCTGGACGTCGACCAGGTGGCCGCCGCCAAGCCCAAGCTCACCATCACGGCCGAGTCGCCCCTGCGCGCCGACAGCGCGGATGGGTTGACGGGCAGCCTGGAGGCGTCGCTCATCAACACGCCCACTGGCACACCCCCTAGCATTACCACCGGAGGCTTTATGCCCTCGACTGGCGATATGGCAATGTACGCCGCGGCCGCCGCAGCGGTCGCCGGAGCCGCGCTCATCGTGGTCGCGCTCCTGGTCAAGCGGGGAGGTGGCAGCCATAAAGAGTAGCTGGCAGCCCCACAGAGAGCGGGGCGAGACGTAGCGAAGTAGATGCTAAGACACAGACAGACAGATTTAGATCAAATGGAATTCGAGCAGAAAGCAGAGGAAAAGAAGATGAGCATGAGCAAGAACATCGCACGCCTGGCAGTAACCGCCGGCCTCACAGCAGCGCTGAGCTTCGGCGGCGTCATGGCGCCGGTGAGTATGGCGTTTGCTGATGATCCGGTGACGGCTCCGGCAAATGGCATCATCATCGAGCAGAGCGAGAACAACAAGGGCACCGCTAAGACGCGTTTCGTTCCGTACCAAATCTTCAAGGCAAAAGTTCACGACGGCGAAAATGGTAAAGTCACATCTGATGTTGATTGGGCTGATACCATAACGCAAACCACCAAGGACCAGATTATTACTGATATCCGTAGCGATGCTAGTAATGGTAAGAAGCTTTCCGGAACTCCTTCTGCTCAGGACGTTGCTGATTGGTTGGGCACCTATGTGTCCGAAAGCGGCAGGGAACTCGTTGTTAAGAACGGAGACTTGCTTAATAAAATAGCCGCCATTGTAAAGAAAAATGAGCAGCCGTCAGGTACGGCGTTCAATGCTGGTGATTCTTTTACGCCTGAGAGCGCTGGCTACTATCTCTTCCTGACAGATGATAACTCCATCGGTACGAATAAAGACTATTCCAACAAGAAACAGACGGGCACCTCGCCGATTTTCGCCGTCGTAGGTGGTACTGGAGTAACCGTGACCGAGAAGACTGGCATTCCCACGGTTACGAAGAAGGTCAAGGATGACAAGCTCCGCAGCGACTGGGCTGACAAGGGCGACTCCCAGATGGATCAGCCCGTGTACTACCAGCTGACCGGTACTGTGGCTGCGAACATCGATACGTTCAACACCTACTACTATGAGTTCCACGACGAGCTCTCCGCTGGTCTGACCGCGGATGAGAATTCTATTACCGTTAAGATTGATGACGAAACCGTGACGGCGGTCAACAACTACACCGCGAGTGTCACGAATACTACGGACGAGTCCGGGGCTGTAACTGGGCAGGTGCTGACTGTTTCCTTTACGGATCTTAAGGCTGCTGCTCGGTCCGTGGGCAAGACGCTTACCAAGGATTCCCATGTCGTCGTCACCTACACCGCCAAGCTTGACCACGAGAAGGCGACGAATGTCGTGGTTGGCGGCGAGGGTAATCCCAACAGCGTCAAGCTCATCTACTTCAACAATCCCATGAGCAACGGCAAGGGCGAGTCCGTGCCCGATACCGTCCGTGACTACACTTACGCGCTCAAGCTCGTTAAGGAGGACTCTGCTAACGAGGCCACCAAGCTCGAGGGCGTAAAGTTCACCATCCAGGCCACGGGTGCCGACGAGGGCGCTGGCACTCAGTATGTCCAGGAGAACGGTTCCCTCGGCAAAGATCCCTGGAATTTCACGACCGATGGAAACGGCGAGATTAATATCAAGGGCCTTGATGCTGGTACCTACACGGTCAAGGAGACCGACACCCTTGGAGGCTACAACACGCTGGGCGCCTTCACCTTCACCATTAAAGCCGATGGCCTTAATCAAAACGAGGGAAATAATACCCTGACGGTTACTGCGTCCAAGGAAGGCCCCGAACTTGTCGTTGCTCCGACCTTTGATCATGGCACCGTCACCCTCACCGTCAAGAACAAGAAGGGCTCCAACCTCCCGCTCACCGGTCTTAACGGCGTGACCTTCACTTGGATCGCTGGTGGCGCGGTGCTGTGCATCGGCGTGGCTCACCTCATCCGCAGCCGTAAGCAGGCTGAGGAGTCCGAGCAGGAGTAACGCTCACTCACCCATCCCTTTGGCAGGTGGGATGTGATGGCCATGAGACTTGCGGACACTTTTCTCGTCCATCGACGTTCTTGCTTTGCCATTCTCTTTTCGGGGCAGACTCCGCGCTGGAGTTTGCCCCGTTCTTTTTGGACAACACAGGCAGCCTCCACCGTCCGATGCGGACTCATCCGTCATCGCGTTTCTTGACTCGTATGAGGTTCGGTTTAAGGTCCGTAGGCGCACGCGCGGTGCGGACGGTAGAAGGCATTTGCGCCGCAACAAGCGCAAATAAGAATGCCCGGGGGTCGGATCCCGGGCATTTAACAAAAGCTGAAAACTAGGCCGCCCGCGCTCCCAAACATTTACGCGGGGTGCGTCGTTTTCTATTGATATTGTATCCCGAATCGCCCAGCCGATTCGGGACATTTTGAAAACTCAAAAGCCTTGATTATCGACTTTATCCGAACACCTCCCACATTCATCCGCACATGTGCGGATGAATGTGGGAACCCGATACCCTGAGGGCCGGACCGGTCGGCCCCGGGAGATCGGAGGACGGCATGTCCGGAAAGAAGAAGAGTGGCTCCGCGAGGGCGGTCCCGAGGGCCTACGGAAGGCTCACGAGGCACGAGCGGGACACGGTCCAGAGGATGCTGGAGCGCAGGGCGTCGTGCAGGGAGATCGCGAGGGAGCTGGGCAGGTCGCCCTCGACGGTGAGCGCCGAGGTGGCGTCGCACAGGTTCGTGACGGCGCCGAAGGCCAGGCGCGGCGAGCGCGTGGACGCCTCCGCCGACCTGTCGGCGGCCTGCCCGCGCCTGGCCGCGTGGCCGCGATGCTGCAACGGCTGCGGCCGGTACCGCGCGATCGGCTGCAAGCGCCGCC
>RQBM01000137.1:0-9661 GCA_008668795.1 Collinsella aerofaciens
CTATGTAGGCAGAGCCAACGGGTTTACAGCCCGTCCCCATTAACCACTCGGGCAAACTCCCAATCGTTCAAGTATCCGCAGGTTCTTTGGTCTTTTGGACCGCCGCCCCCGCGAACGAAAAAGATAATACGATGCAACCTTAGGGGCTGTCAACGAAAACCTCTAGATACACGGTTCCGGGCGTATCTATATAGCCGTGACCTGCGGTTTTGCTGAGTTTGATTATGTGGAGTGATGAATTTGGCAATGCCGGTGTCATTTCCCAAGGGCACACTTTGGCGTGATGGAGTATGCCTGCAGTCTCGACCCTCGATAACGGATCCCTTGCGCTTATTACATAGGTCGTGATCGGCCTTCACCGGCACAATCGAGCGTGGATTTTCTCCCGTTTGACATCGAGCGTGGATAATCTCCCACTTTTGGCGTGTTTCTGAGGCCAAATTGGCAGATTATCCACGCTCATTCTCTAGGCGGGAGAACTATAGAGCCGAACTACTCGGGCCAGGCCAAAGTAGACCCATAGAGCGGCTCCCCCTTGGTGCAGGGATAGCGACTCAAGTAACACGACGATAGCAAGTCGAAGAAATAAGTCATGGCATATTTCGAATAAACGCCGAGTCGGTCAATTCCGTTTCCCGCATTACCAAGACGATATACACGGTCAAAAGACCTCGATTTGTCATCGTTGCTAAACGCAGTAATTAGAATCTTCCTGCCCGAACGGCAATCAAGATACTCACGTGCCTGTGACGCAAATAGCCCGGAGACCGATACGAGAATTATCAATGACTGCGAAACGTCTCCCATGTTTTTCAATTCCGCGACGTTGGCCCCAGCAACTATGCGAACTATCTTGCCCGCATAAAACATTTCCTGCTGAAATCGTACGAGATTGGCGCTCACATTATTGGTGCACCAGATTTCAACGTTTTTATGGCCATCAATTTCGTCGGCAAGGTGCTTAATAGCGATATCGGACACGCCGCTTTCAACCTCAGCGAACATCTCGATCATGCGAACGTCGAGCTCTGCCCTGTACTCCTCGTAGCCAAATTCCTCCTCTCGATGGCTTAAGTCGCTTGGAAAGACTGATTGAGTAAATGATTCTTTCAAATCGCTAAGAGACTGGTAGCCCAATCGATTGCAGAAACGACGAACAGCGGAACGGGTCACGAATGCATCGCGGGTTATTGCGGCAACATTGATTTCGCTCGAACGCCTAATGTGAGCGATGAGATATCGAGCGATGGCGGCATCGTTTGACCCAAACTCGCTGTTGATGATTGAGCTAATGCGATTGAGCACATCGAAGTCATTGATATTCACGTGATCCCTCTTTCCGCTCTCCTCGAAATCATGGTTCATTTATTGAATCAAACAGCTTTGGTCGTTCTCCTATGATTCAAATCAGTTGACGTCATCTTAATCGTAATTCCGCCACACGTATCCACCGTGTTGAATGATGGAAAGGGGATTCATGGACAACGTGAACAACATGCCGTTTCTCTGGGGTTCCGCCACGGCGTCTTATCAGTGCGAGGGTGCCTGGAACGAAGACGGCAAAGGCCTTGGCGAGTGGGATTTCTTTAGCCACACAAGCAATAAGAACATCAACCATGTTGACGGTGATGTATCTTGCGACTTCTACCATCGCTATGAAGAAGATATCCGCATGATGAAAGAAGGCGGACAAAACACTTATCGCTTCTCTCTTTCATGGAGTCGAATCATCCCCACGGGTATCGGCGAAGTGAATGAAGAGGGTATCGATTTTTATAATCGGGTCATTGATTGTTGCCTCGAAAATGGCATAGAGCCCAACGTTACGCTGTTCCATTACGATCTACCATTCACGCTTGCTTGCAAAGGCGGATGGCTGAACAACGACATGGCAGAGTGGTTCTGCAAATACGCCAAGATTTGCTTTGAGCGCTTTGGAGACCGCGTCAAAATCTGGGCTACCGTTAACGAGCCGCATTTCTACAGCTACTGCGTAAACATGTTGGGCAACTATCCCCCCAATCGATCGCTCGACGTTCAGTCGTACATGCAGTTTCAGTACAACCTGATGCGCGCGAGCGCACTCGCAGTCCGAACATATCGTCAAATGGGCTACGACGGCATCATCGGCGCCGTCCACGATGGCGGCGTTGTCGAACTCGACCCGGCAACCGAGCACCCTGATGACGTATTTCGATACGCAGACTTTTTCGCCAATCGCATGATTCTGGCACCAGCGCTTCAGGGTCAACTGCCGCCAGAAATGGACGAAATCCTTGAAAAACTTGGCGTCTCGCTCTATCGATCCCCAAATGACGTAGAAGAATTCAGAGACGGTAAAGTCGATTTTATTGGACTCAACGTGTATTGCCGAGAGTATGTAACCGACTGGCACGGTGGAGAGCTTGCCGTTTCGGCGAACAATAAGGGCGGTTCGAGCAAAAAGGTCGAAGGAAAATGCATTGCGCCCTTGTTTGAAAGCGCCCGCGACAGCAATGTTCCCCGCAATAAATGGGGCCGCGAAATACTCCCAGGTTGCATGTATTCAACCATCATGGATGTCCACGAGCGCTATGACGCGCCCCGCATCTTTATTACGGAAAACGGACATGGCGCCTATGAGCAACCAGACGCAGACGGAATGATCCACGATGATGACCGCATCGAGCTTCTGGGCCAGTTCATCGAGCACATGATGAGGGCTAAGCGCGACGGCGCGCGCGTTGAGGGCTACTACCTCTGGTCGACGATGGATCTGTATAGCTGGATCAACGGCTACGAAAAACGATACGGACTTGTCCATATCGACTTCGAGAACAATCTGGAGCGCACCCCCAAAAAGAGCTGGTATTGGTACCGAGACCTTATCTCGAAGTATCAGGAGCAGGAAGGTTAGGAGAAAGAGATGAAATATCAGGCAATGTCCGAAACAGTCCTAAAGGCTGTTGGCGGCAAAGAGAACATTACATCGGTAACTCATTGTGCGACGCGCCTTCGCATCGACGCACGAGACACCTCGATCATCGATCTCCAGCTCGCCAAATCGGCCGATCAGGCGCTCGGGGCAGTAGTCAGCGGTGGCCAGCTTCAGGTGATCATCGGCCCCAACGTCACCGAGGCTTACAACGACTTCCTCGACTTCGCGGGAATCGAAGTCGGCGGTGGCACGGTTGCCGACGATGCCCAAACCGCCAAAGACCTTGCAGAAGGCATTAAAAGCGGTAACACCGCCATGGGCTTGATTGAGAAATTCGGGAACGTCTCTGCACAGGTATTCATGCCCATCGTCCCGGCGCTCATCGTTGGCGGACTCATTCTTTCGATCAAGAATCTCCTGGTCAATTATTGCGGATTGAGCACCGATAGCGGAACCGCCCAGGTCCTGTTGGCGATCTTTAGCGCTTCGTTTAGCTTCTTACCCGTTTATCTTGGTTATCAGCTCGCGGCCGTCATGAAGATGCAGCCCATCATGGGCGCATTGCTGGGCGCGATCATGATCAGCTCGTCCATTAGCGGTGCCGAGGGTCTCGACTTTCTTGGTATTCCCATCCCGACGAACGACTATTCGAGTACGGTAGTGCCCATCGTACTGGGCGTTGTATTCATGTACTTTGTCGACCGCGGCCTTCAGAAGATCATTCCCGACGTTACCAAACTGTTCTTGAAGCCGCTGCTCACCATGATCATCGTCGTGCCCGTCGAGCTTATTATCCTTGGCCCCGCCGGCAGCATGATGGGCTACGCGCTGAGCGATGCCGTCACGTGGCTTATGGACAACGTGGCATTTATCGCTACTCCGATCCTGGCAGCCCTTAACCCCTATTTCGTCATGCTCGGTCTCGATAAGGCTTACATCGCAATCGAAGTTACGAGCCTGGCGCAGCTCGGTTGGGCACCCATTATCTTTGGATTCATCTCGAACCTCTGCATTGGCGGCACGAGCCTCGCCCTGGCAACTGCCATGAAGGGAAACAAAGAGAAGAGGGGTATGGTCACCACGGTTGCCGTCACCGCACTCTGTGGCGTAACCGAGCCCGCGTTCTACGGTTGCCTCATCGAGCGTCCCCGCCTGCTTGTCGGCACGGCAATCGGCGCGCTCTGCGCTGGACTCCCTGCAGGCATCTTTGTTCTGAAAGAGTATGTTGCGGGAGCATGCCCCGGCCTTCTTTCGGCACTCATCTTTATCGCTCCCGATGGGTCCATGGGTAACTTCGTGCTGGCATGCGTTGTCGCCATCATCGCCATCGTCGTCTCCTTCATCGCTGCACGCGTGATCATCAAGAAGAACCCCAGCTATATTGAGTAGATGCCCGCTGTTTGCATTGGGGACATCCTCGGCAGACCATTAGCAAGAACCCAAGAAGTTCCTTAGGAGCTCGATTAATCCATTCGGATTCCTGAGGCACAAACGACCCCGATTCCACAATGAAATCGGGGTCGTTGTTTCTAAAGCCGTCGATAGACAATCGGTGTTTACCTTAGCTCCCTATCCAAGTTAATTATCCACGCTCGTTCTCCGGTCGGGAGATTTTCTTCGCTCGCGTATCCAGAAATCCACGCTCGAGCAGGACACCCAGATCCGCGCCCGCCCTTGTCTCGACCTGTAACAGCAAGAGGCCTATTCCACTTCTACATGTTACAGATCAAGATATTCCTAAAACACCCTAAGTTTCATCTCAATCTGTAACAGTTAGATGCCGAATATCGGTCTTGGTGTTACAGATTTAGACAAACTGGAGGACGAGACAAACCAAAAACGGGATGGGCGCTAACCCGATGGCGCACCACCTAAATAGAAACGGGCTCTGTCCCATATAGAGACAGAGCCCGAAACTCTCATGGAGCCAGTGACAGGAATCGAACCCGCAACCCACTGATTACAAATCAGTTGCGCTACCGTTGCGCCACACTGGCACACTTGGCGCTTTCGCGCGAAGCCAATTAAGAATAAAGGAATTGAGGATGGGGCGCAACAGGCCCTTCGACCGACCACATCTCAAAACTATTCGCCAGAACGAATAGTTTTATCTGTTCGCCAAAACAAAAAACTATTCGTTTTGGCGATGACAAGTCCACAACCCAATAACTACAAGCCAGTGAATTGACCAGCCGAGTAGCTGGTCTCTACAGATACTCCCCTACCTCCCGCGAAGGGCCTTGAGCTTGGCCAGGGCATCGGGGCTCAGGCGGCTGCCCAGGGTCATCTTGATCTGCGGAGCTTCCTCTGCCTCGTGAACATCGTTATCTATCTGCTTGATCTCGTCCACCAGCATGCGGCTCGAAATACGCGTGACACCCTTGCCCATGACGACGGCCTGGATTGTGCCGTCACTCGATACCACGGAGCACGCGCGGCCCTCCTCGCGTGCCTCGATGCAGAGCTTCTGCACCACGGTATCGGCAGAGACGCCCGTCGGCGAAAACTCGATGCGCACGCCGCGGGCCGGCAGGTTGGGGCGCTCGCTGGAGATATTGCCCGCGCCGTCGAACACGATCACGGCCTCGTAGCGGCCCTGGGCAAACGCCGCAACATCGTTGATGAGTGCGGTGCGCGCCATATCGTGGACGTCGCTGGAATACGGATCGTCGGAATGGTCGTAGACGAGCTTTTCGTAGCGCGGCGTGCAGTGGATCACGTTGTAACCGTCGACCACCAGCAGCTCGGGCTTGTTGGAGTGCACCGTCGAGACTGGGTCGGCGATAGCCTGCGCAAACGCATTGCCGCCCACGCCGTAGGGCGCGGCCGAAACAATCGGCTTGGCCGAGCCCTCGCCAAAGCGCTTGTCCTTGGACTTGGCACGGTTCTTATTGCACATGCGCTACTCCTCCCCCATGCGCTCGCCGGCGGGGCGGCGCAGCCACTCAAAGCAGAGGGCCGTAGTCGCCTGGGCAACATTGAGGCTCTCGGTCATGCCGCGCTGGGGAAGCTTGGTCAAAAAGTCGCATTTCTCGAGCACCAGACGCGAGATGCCGTCGCCCTCGGAACCCATGACGAGTGCCACGCGGCCCTCGAAGGGGGCATCCCAGCAGCTGCCCTCGGCGTGCTCAGAGGCACCGCCCACCCAAAAACCGGCGGCTTTGAGGTCATCGAGCGCACGAGCGATATTGGGGACCTGCGCGATGGGCAGATGCATAACGGCGCCGGCAGAAGTCTTGTAGCTACCCACCGTTACGCCGGCGGCTCGTTTGTTGGCGATGATGACGCCCGCTGCGCCCACAACCTCGGCAGAGCGCACGATGGCGCCAAAGTTACCGTCGTCGGTCACATGGTCGAGCACAACGACAAGCGCCGGACCGTCGCCCGCGCGGTCGAGGATGTCGGCGACATCGGCATAGGGGAAGTTGCCAACCTCGAGCGCGATGCCCTGGTGAGCGCCATGGCTCGACAGTGCGTCGAGCTGCGCGCGCGGCACATACTTAATGCGGACGCCCGCGGCGTTGAGGTCATCGACCAGACGCGACAGGGCGGCATCGCGCTCCCCGCCCTCGGCAATGAGCGCGCACTTGACGGGAAAGCCGGTACGCAGCGCCTCGGCGGCAGCACGGCGACCTTCGATAAACTCGCCCTTGGGAGCCTGGACAGCATCGCGGTTGCGATCTCGCTGCGGACGCGCAGCTTGGGCTTGGGAGCGCTCGCGCTGGCCCTTGGGAGCGGCAGCGCGGTCGTTGCGGCGAATCGGACGCGAGCCAGAAGCAGCCTGCTTGCCTCCACGCGGCGCACGCTTGCGATTGTCGGCCATAAAGTGACCTCCTAAATACAACTATCAAACGAAACAAAATAAACGACCGCCCATGAATATAAATTCGGGCGGTCGGTACGGGTTTTCCAAGTGCCCGAGATTGCCGTGAAAGAGGAGCGACGCGTACTTGAGTACGCGAGCGACGGTTTGAACGGCAAGGTCGGGTGCTTGGGAAACCCGCGGGGATTAGAGAGATTTGATACGAGTGCCGGCGGCGGTATCTTCAATCGTCAGGCCCAGGTCCTTGAGCTGATCACGGATGGCGTCGGCCAGATCCCAGTTCTTGGCGGCGCGGGCCTCGGCGCGGGCCTCGAGAATCTTGGCAGCGGCCTCGTCCACGTCGTCGCCCGTGTAGGCGACCAGGCCGGCGGCAACGCCGAGCAGACCCAGCGGCAGCTCGACCTTGGGCTCGGGAAGTTCAACGCCAAACGTATCGAGCAGCTCGGCCAGCGTATCGGCGGCAGCAAGCGCGGCGGCCTTGTCGGCAGCATCGCCCGCCTGCTCCAGATACTGGTTGCACTCGGTGACAAAGCCAAAGACGACGCCCATGGCACCGGCGGTGTTAAAGTCGTCGTCCATGCACTCCTTAAAGGCGGCACGAGTCTCGGCGGCCTTGGCGGCAAACGCCTCGGCGGCAGCCTCATCGGCGTTGGCCGTCGCGTGGTTCGCAGCCCAACGCAGGTTCTCGACCGTACCGGCGATACGTGTGAGCGAATTCTCGGCACCCTCCAGGCGCTCCCAGGAGAAGTCGAGCGGCGAGCGATAGCTCGTCTGCAGCATCAGCAAGCGCAGAGCCGCGGCAGAGTGCTGCTCGAGCACCTCGGCCAGCGTAAAGAAGTTACCGAGCGACTTGGACATCTTCTCGCCGTCTACCAGCAGCATGCCCGTGTGCATCCAGGTGTTGGAGAAACCCTGGTGCCAGGCGCAGGTGGCCTGGGCGCACTCGTTCTCGTGATGCGGGAAGGCCAAGTCGGAGCCGCCGCCGTGAATGTCGATCGGAGTGCCCAGATAGCGGTGCACCATGGCGGCGCACTCGGTGTGCCAACCAGGACGGCCCTCGCCCCAGGGGCTCGGCCAGCTGGGCTCGCCGGGCTTGGCGGCCTTCCACAGGGCAAAGTCGAGCGGGTCGTTCTTGTCCTCGTTCTCCTCGATGCGCGCACCCACCATGAGGTCGTCGATGTTGCGGCCCGAGACCTGGCCGTAGTTGGGATCGCTGCGCACGGCAAAGTACACATCGCCGTTATCGGCTGCGTAAGCGTGGCCCTGCTCGATAAGCGTCTTGATCATGGCGATCATGGGACCGATCTCTTTGGTGGCGCGGGGACGCACATCGGGATCGAGCACGTTGGCAGCGCGCATGACGCCGATGAACTTGTCGGAGAACTCCGTCGCAACCTCGGCAGCCGTACGGCCTTGCTCGTTGGCGCGCTTGATGATCTTGTCATCGACATCGGTGAGGTTCTGAGCGAACGTGACCTCGTAGCCGCTCGCGATGAGCCAGCGGCGAATCACGTCAAAGCTGATGAACGTGCGGGCGTTGCCGATGTGGATGTTGTCGTAGACCGTGGGGCCGCACACATACATGCGGACCTTACCGGGCTCGATGGGCTGGAACTCTTCCTTTTTATGGGTAGCGCTGTTGTAGATACGCATTCGTTACTCCTTAACGGTTTTCTGTAGCAGGCAGACGGCCCAGGCGCCAATTCCCTCGCCTTGGCCTTCCCAGCCGAGTTTTTCGGTCGTAGTGGCGGCGACGCCCACGTTTTCGACGTCAACGCCCAGGGCATGGGCCAGGTTGGCGCGCATGGCATCGCGGTGCGGGGTGATCTTGGGCTGCTGGCAGGCAATGGTGCAATCGGCATCGACAAACTCAAAGCCCAGCTCGCGCGCATAGTCCATCACACGGGCAAGCAGCACCATCGAGTCGGCGCCCTCATAGGCAGGATCGGTGTCGGGGAACAGCTTGCCGATGTCTCCCCCGCGGCAGGCGCCCAGAATGGCGTCGGCCAGCGCGTGCGCGAGCACATCGGCATCCGAGTGGCCCAGCAGACCGCGCTCGTAGGGAATGTCGACACCGCCGATAATACATCGACGCCCCTCCACCAGACGGTGAACATCGTAGCCGTGTCCAATGCGCAGGTTACTGAACATGGGGAAGGTCCTCTCCCTCGGCCATGCGGCCGAGCAGAATCGCGGTTACGGGACGCAGGTCCTCGGGCACCGTCACCTTAAGGTTATCGCGCGGGCTCTGGACGCAGCGGACACGCCCACCCATGCGCTCGACCAGCGACGAATCGTCCGTGCCGATAAAGCCCTCAGCAATCGCCGCGGCATGGGCGCGTTTCATGGCGTCGACACTAAAGATCTGCGGCGTCTGCGCGGCCCAGTAGAGCTCACGCGGCGGCGTCTCGACGATGTTGTCGCCGTCGACGATCTTGAGCGTGTCGATCGCGGGCTGACCGCATACGACACCGTCGAGCGAGCGGTCGCCCACAAGCACGTCGATCGCATGATCGATGGCCTCGGTCGTGATGAGCGGACGGGCGCCGTCGTGGATGGCGACATATTCGAAACCCGCCGGAACCGCATGCACGCCGGCACGGGTGGAATCCTGACGGGTATCGCCGGCATCGGCGAAGCTGATGGGCGTGTCATAGTCAAACGGATCGATGGCCAGGCGGCGCATCTCGGCGCGGCGCTCGGCAGGGCACACCACCACGATGTGGCCGACCTTGTCGCTACGATCGAACGCGCGGATGGACCAGCTCATGAGCGGACGGCCCGCCACGTTAACGAGCTGCTTGCCGCCGGGATTTCCAAAGCGCTGGCCGCTGCCGCCGGCAACGACCACGGCGCATACGGGCGCCATTATGCGTTCCCCTGTTTGGTGCCCTTCATGCGGTACAGCGAGTCCGCAAGAA
>RQBM01000099.1:0-4603 GCA_008668795.1 Collinsella aerofaciens
CCAGGCGACGGATCGCACCAAAAGGGACGCTCTCTCCTTTGGCGCGAAGCAAATCGCAATCATGACTGAAGTGGAACTCATCGCCGGTTCCCTACATTGCCTATGTTGATGACCATGCCGTTGGCATGGCTGATCTACCTGTGCTTCCGCCATATCATCCATCCGACTCGCGTATAACCGTCCTCCATACCGGAATCCGCGAGCGCAAATAAATGTCGCTTCCGTCAATCGCCGGCCGCAAGAGACGTTCATGGAGCGGCGGATTCCCTTATATTCCGACAAAACCCGTACTGTTATGCGACACGCAATAACAGTACGGGTTTTCTGTGTTACTGTTATATATAACAGCTAAACAGCTTGCATCTAACTGTTCGGCTGGGAGATATATCACCTACGAAACATACAGAAAAAGAGGCACAGATTGAAGCTAATCATCTCATCCGTGTCCGGAGAACCGATTTACGAACAGATCAAGAACCAAATCAGGTCCGCGATCATGTCGGGTGAGCTTATGGCAGGCGAGGCGCTTCCCTCACTGCGCAAGCTCGCCAAGGAACTGCGCGTCAGCGTGCTCACCGTGACCAGAGCGTATAACGAACTGGCTGACGAGGGGCTCGTGGAGAACGTGCAGGGCAAAGGCACGTTCGTGATGGAACGAGGCAACGAACTCATGAAGGAACGTGCTCGCGAACGCATCATGGACAAGCTCCGTGAAGTTTCCATCGAGGCCAAAGCCGCCGACATCAGCCTGCTTGATCTGCTTGGCATGTTCGAGAAAGCATACAGGGAACAATCATGAACGATTCCTCGCTCCCCAAGGGACACGGCCAACCTTGGCCTTGAGCGTAACCGGATTGACGAAGCATTATGATTCCGGCTTCACATTGGATGACGTGACCTTCGACCTGCCGTCCGGCTACATCATGGGTCTGGTCGGTCCGAACGGCGCCGGCATCACCATGCACGAGCCAGTTAAAGTGACGGATGCGATCGGTTTCGCCGCGATGACCGTGCTGACCCTCGTGCTACTCAACACCATCGTGCAGCCGTTCCTGTACCGGTTCTCCCCTTATCGTGCCATGGCCGCCATTATTCTGAGCATCGGCGTGATCGTGGGCACGGTCATCGGACTGCGCAAGGCATTGCCGGAATTCGAAAAGACCGTCGAACAGCTGGCCAGGCGATCAGCCGGCACCAAGCCATTGCATTAGCGGCATTCTTGATCATCGACGTACTCGCCTTAGTGTTCTCCAGCAAGATATCACTGCATATTTACGGTAGCAAGGACATCTGAACCGAGCCAACCGGTAGACTCTTATGGAGAACGGATTTGGGGTCTTCCGAATCAACGGAAAGCCCCAAATGCATATATCCCGTACGACAACGGTTCCTACAATGCGGCAGGCGCGTCGTGGAAGTCGAACATGACGCCGTCGGCCAGATCGCAGATCTCAGGCCAGTCGGCGTCGGAGGAATCGTCGTGCATGGCCCACACATGCATGCCGACCGACTTGGCCGAGCGCATGCCGACGAGCAGATCCTCGAATACGGTGCAGTCGCTTGGTTTGATGCCGAGCCTCGACGCGGCCAGCAGATATACGTCCGGCTCAGTTTTGCCGACGTCGCCCGCGTCGTCGACGCTGACCACGTCATCGAAATAGTCGAAAATGCCGACGTGCTTCATGGCCGGTTCGCGCAGCATCGGCGGCAATGACGTGGCCACAGCCAGTTTCGCCCCGCTCGCCTTCAACGATTCCAGATATTCGCGCGCATACGGTTTGGCTTCAACCACCGTGGCGTACATGACACGTGCCATATGGTCCCACTCCTCCATCAACGCTTCGGGAGTGTCCGACAGGCTGAAGCGTGCGATTGTGTATTCGGCGATCTGGCGGAATTGCATGGCGGCGACCTTCTGCATGTAGTCGTCCGGCACCTCGATGCCGCGTTTGGCAAGGAAGTCGACGTCCACCTGATCCCACACGCCCATGGAGTCGAGTAGCGTGCCGTCAAGGTCGAAGATGGCGCCTTTGCCTTGGTTCGCCTTGGTTTTCTGTGTCATATCGGCTCCTTTGTTTTGCAATTACCGCTTTTACGATTTGCGATTACTTTTTACGATTGAATCCGCCGTCAGTCAAGCACCGACGATTTGAGCAGTTCCTCGGCATGTTCCAGAGATGTTTCGCTTTCGCTGCCGGACAGCATGCGGGCGATTTCGTGCACACGCGCCTCTCCACGCACTTGATTGATGGTGGTGGCGATTGATCCGTCATCCGTTTCACCTTTGGCGACCACATATTGTTCGTCCGCCCAGGAGGCGACCTGTGGTAGGTGCGTGACGACCAGAACCTGCGCGGATTGGGCGAGTTTGGCCAAGCGGGCACCCAGCTCCACAGCGGCCTTGCCGCCCACGCCGGCATCGACCTCATCGAAGATGAACGTCATCGGCGGCACGGTTCCTCCGGCCACGACATGCTTTTCGGCGGCGACCAGTTCAAGCGCGAGCATCAGACGGCTCAATTCGCCGCCGGACGCGCTTTTGCCCATCGGCAGCTGCGGGGAGCCGGGAAACGGGGTGAAGAGGAATTCGATGTCGTCCGCTCCGGTGGCGTCCAACTGTTCGCGTTCCGCCACGCGGATCTCCAGTTTCGAAGTGCCCATGGCCAGCGAATCAAGTTCCGCGGTGACTTTGGAAGCGAGTTCCTTCGCCGCGGCTCTACGCCGTTTGCTCACAGCCTGCGCGGCTTTTTTCGCAGCCTCAAGCAGTTGGGCACGTTCGGCTTCCAGCTGTTCGACCTTTTCCGGCGAGGCGTCCAAATCCTCCAAATCGTATACGGCCTTGTCCCTCCACGTGATCACGTCGGACAATTCCGGCCCCCACCGGCGGGTCAGCTCGTCCAACTCGTGGATGCGCCCGTTGATGGCATCCAGATCCTCCACGCTCGCCTCATTGTCCACTTCGCCGGACAGGCTGAACACCACGTCGGACAAATCGGTGCTGATGGAGTCGAGCCGGTCGGCGAGTTCGGAGAACACGCCTTCCACGTGAATGGCGCGCAATGCCTGCGAGGCACGGTCGATCAAATCGGCGGCGCTGGCCGATTCAACGTCATCCGCCACTTGCGAAGCATCCAACGCACCCAATGCGCGGGTCACGCCTTCGGCGATTTCGGCGGCGTTTTCGATGCGGTCCCGCCGTGCGCGCAATTCGTCCATCTCCCCCGGCTGCGGGTCGACCCGGTTGATGCGTTCGATTGACTCACGCAGGTAATCCGCCTGCTGGCGCATGGACGATTCCTGGCTGCTGAGCCTTTCCAAACGCTCGTTCATTGCGCGCAGCGCGTTCCACGTCTTGCCGTAGGCGGCCAACGCCACTTCATCCCCCGCGTAGCGGTCCAGGAATTCACGCTGCCGCGAAACGGTCGCGATACGTAACTGGTCGGCCTGTCCGTGGATCGTCACCAATTCGGCGGCGACGGAAGCAAGCACGGAACGAGGCACGCTACGCCCCGACAACATGCTGCGGGATCGTCCGGAAGCCGGCACCTTGCGCGACAGGAACAGTTCGCCGTCCTCCGGCTCGAAGCCAGCCTCCCGTGCGGCGGCCACCGCGGCCGGCGACGAAGCGACTTCGAACACGCCCTGCGCCCACGCCTCCTGAGCGCCGACGGAAACACGGCCGCCGTCGGAGGGACCGCCGGAAATCAGTCGGATCGCACTGAGCAGCATCGATTTGCCGGCTCCCGTCTCGCCGGTGATCGCCGTCATACCGCCTGCCGGGGCGATCAGCGCGGAACGGATCGGACCGAGATTGTGGATCTCAAGCTCTTCCAGCATGCCCTGTCACTTCCCGCTTTCCGGTTTGCCGGTTCCCGGGAACGATTGCCCATGATGCGTGCCGCCGGTCTTGCGCGCCTGCTCGCGCCATCCGACGACGGGCAGGTCGAATTTGGTGACGAGACGGTTCGTGAACGGCACGCCGGACAGTCGCGCCAATCGCAAAGTGCATTTCGATTCGCGCACTTCGATGCGTGTGCCTTTCGGCAGGGCGCGCTGGCGGCGGCCGTCGCAGCAGATCCAACCGTCGGACGTGGAATCGTCAAGAATGTCGATGGCGAACGTGGAGCCGGAGCCGATGATGAGCGGACGGGCGAACAATGCGTGCGCGGCCAACGGCACCAATTGCAATGCCTTCACATTCGGCCACATGATCGGTCCGCCCGCGGAAAACGCGTAGGCGGTGGAACCGGTCGGCGTGGATACGATCACGCCATCGCAACCGAAGGAGCTCATCTCCACGTCGTCGACACGGATGGACAGTTCCACCATTTTGCCACGGTCGGCGCGTTCCAGCGTGATGTCGTTCAACGCCCAGTCCTCGATGGGTTCCGTCGCGCCCGGCAGCCATACGTCGACGTGGGCGATCATACGTTCGTCGATGGAATAGTCATGGTCGGCGATCCGGCGGATGGCCTCGCTCATCTGGAAGCTTTCAAATTCGGCAAGAAAGCCGACGTGGCCCAGGTTCACACCGAGAATGGGCACTTCGGTGGCATGCACCAGTTCGGCTGCGCGCAGGATGGTACCGTCTCCTCCGAGCACC
>RQBM01000019.1:0-4438 GCA_008668795.1 Collinsella aerofaciens
ACCTTCGGCCTTGTATGCCGTTTTGCCACCTCGTGGCGTTGCTCCGGAACCCAACTTGGTACAGAGGTCTTCAAGCCTAACGAAAGGCCATTTTTTACCATCGACCGGATCGCCAAATACCTCTACAAACCGTGATTTGACGCTCTCCTTGAGAGCGGCGATTTGCTGTCGTTTGCTATTGATTTCATCTGTTAAGCGATTGAAATCGTCGATGAGGGCTCTCTGCTCGGAGAGCGTCGGGACTGGGATGGGGTATTTGAGCAGCTCATCCTTGTCTCCGCGAGGCCTGCCGGTTCCCGTGAAGGTGGACATATCGTAGTCGAAGAAGTCCTTCTGCCACAGGAGCAGATGGAGAAACTCGGGCAATAGGCTGTCGGTATTTATGCTTCGGAATACCAAAACGTCCTTGGAGCACGCCCCATCGCGGTCTGCGAGCCAAATCTTCTGCAGATAGGGGCGAATATTGGAGACGAGCGTGTCTCCCTTCTTGTATGCGGTGCCAGCACTTGCCGGAAGCTCTCCACTATAGGTGGTTATGCCGCCACGGTCCTTGACCATGTTTTCCGTTGTTACGTAAGTGTCGGTGGTGATGGAACTCTGGGCCACGCTGTTGGTAACGTAGGATGTGATGTCTCTAAGCGTCTTGACTACGGTGCCCTGGGCGAACGAGCGGGGCTTGTAGAAAGAGCGGGGAATCGTAAGAGTCTCGTCGAACTTATCGGCATCAAAGTCAATGAAATCGGCGGTCTTGGCATAGTAGTAGTACTGGGCAAGGTCGCCGGGCTCAACCTGCTCACCGGAGAACCATGCTCTGATGATGCCGCTTAGCGAGTTCGTGTCGTCCGATTCGTTGTCCGAATAGAGCACGCCCTCACCATCGATGGGCTGTATCCCCTCGTTGCCTTTGCGATTGCTCCATTTGTAGCCAAGGAAAGAGGCGATTTCCTTGGTCGTGTTAGGTGAGTTGATGATGAGCGTCTGTTCGCCGCAGACGAGACCCCAAACGCGCAGGCGTTTGCGCTCTTCCTTGTGCGCATGGCGATAGAACAGCTCGTTCTCTGCTTTGAGCCGTGAGTTCTTGTCGGCCGCCTTCCAAGTCTTGCTCTTCCGAAGGGTCTTGAGCTCCTTCGATGATTCGAAAAGATGGCAATAAACGCTGAAGTGGCGAGTGTTTGCCCATTCGTTCCAGCTAGCCTCTCCTGCGAGAAAAGCCCGGTAAGTATCTCCGTCTACATTAATTGTGCCGAGATAAGCGTTGAAAGCGCTTTCGTCTCTCCAGCCAGTGAGCTTCCTGCGCTCAAAAACAGCGTCAACGAAATCAAGTGCGTTCGCATTGCGGGGCGGGATCTCGTCAAAGCGACGTAGGAACATAATTGCGACGTTTGTTCCTGTGGCCGCGAATGTGCCTGATCCAAACCTGGCGATGGAGACGATCTCGAAGGAGCTCAAAAGCACATCGCGTGCGGCCATGAAACTCGAGCTCGTGCTCTTGTCGAGGATCGAGGTGGGGAGGACGATGGCGGCGTAGCCTCCGGGCCGAACAAGCTGTGCCGCACGCTCGACAAAGAGGGTCTCGATTTCCGAGCCGCTATCGCTGATGGTTTCCAGCACTTTGAGTTCGTTGTTGTGAAGCTTGAGATGCGGTTTGAAGGCCGCTACAGAGTACGGGGGATTGGCGACAAGAATGTCGAAGCGTCCCCTGTCGGTTCGGCTGTCGATTCCCTTGTCGGGATAATTTTCAAGTCCGTCGCCGAAGACCACGTTGCTCTGCCCTGCGCCATGCATGTAGAACGAGACCTTGGAAACGCGAGCGAGTCGATAGTCCTTCTCGATGCCGACGAGATTGTCTCTGACCCAGTCGGCGTCTCCGAGGTCATCCTCTATGGTCGGATCATATTGGCATGCGGCGTCGGAGATTTCTTCGAACCCTTCTGTGAGAAAGTGCCCCGCGCCGCAGGCGTAATCGATAACGCGTGGATAGTGCACGGCACCAGCCTCGTCCTGCACGATGCTGTCGAGTGGGAGTGACTTCCAAATAAAACGGGTGATGGGCACAGGTGTGAAGAATTGGCCCTCGTTTTGCTTAAAGCCCTGATTAAGGAGCTGTTCGAAGAGGTCGCCCAAGAATTGAATGTCTTGAGTTCCTACGATGCGATACGGCTGTAGAAGTTGCACCGTCTCTACGAGTACCTTGCCGTTCTGAAGAAAGAGTTCCTCGTTGTGGACGTCTTTGAACGCAAAGTCATTGTTGGTATAAAATTTAAGCTTACGCAGCGTGCCGTTCAGCTCCTCGATGAGCTGCTTGCGGTGCTGGCCCGTATAGTTGCTTATGAGGTTTTCGGCGTAGTTGTTGGGAACGTACAGGACCTCTTCCCGCATGAGCTTTCTCATGCCGTCTGAGTGGAGTCTCTGGAGTCTGTCCTGGAGCGTTTCGTAGGTGTCTCGTCCTTGGCGGTATTGGAACTCAATCTCCTGGGTTGGCATTTTCGAGAGCTCGTCTTGGAGCTTCGCGATAAAGAGCGCAATAAGGCGATTGAAGGCGTTCTCTTTATCGGAGACGTTGTTGTGGCGGAGGATTTCCTCGAAGCGGTTGACGATGCTGTCTTCGGCCCTGAAGTCGACAAGGTCCTTCTTGAGAAGGGGAGGAACCATCGGGTGGTATGCCGTCGACCTATCGCCAAAGAGGATGTTTCCCTCGACTTGTTGGTTGTACGTTTCCGTCCAAACTTGATGGAGCTGTTCCACTGTATGGGCGTCGCGGTAGAGCGCAATGGTGTCATCGCGTTTGGCGAGCGCGATGAAGTTCTCGTCATCGCTGCAGTTAATTGAAACCTGGTCTAACACAATTTCGTTGTTGATGAAATCGCATGCAAAGAGTACCAACCAGCGAGTCGCGCGCTCTTGTTGCCAATAGGAGAGGAGTTGCCCTCCGTCTGACTGCATGTTCTTGAATTCGTTTTTGAACTCGGTTCCAGGGGTCTTGCATTCGACGATTGCGAGTGTGTCGCCCCTCTCGTCATTAATGCAGATATCAGCGCGGCCGCTCTTTTGTTCGTGCCCAAGGGCCCATTCGCGCTCCAGCTCGAGTGATTCGGGGCGATATCCTTTGTCGAGGAGCATGGTTACGCAGGCGAGTACGACGAAGTTCTCGTTATCGGAGAAGTTACAAGTTGTGTCTTTGTTGACCTTGAACCCCAGGTCTTTCGGGTAGCCGATGCGTTTCTTGGAAAAATCGACCGTGATTTGTGCGCTGGTCTCTTCCCAGGATTTCTGATAAACGGTGCCGTCGCCCGACGGCTCGTAGCACAGAGCCCTAAGTGCGTCGCGAAGATTGTCCAGCGTAATCATCTAATGTCTCCGTAGCTGCGAGGTGAAAACACAATTCGCTAATATTATCGCAGAGGGCACCGTAAGAACGTAGTGTGATTGGCGGTGCTGCTGCTTGCCGGGGCATTTGATTGGATGATGACGCGCACGGGGCGGGGATTCGCCAGTCCGCTAAGCCACGCTGGCAACAGTAGCGTACCAGGTGGTTGCTTGCAGAGATCCTCACGCGCGCCGTGCTTGAACCACTGGAGGTACGTGTTTCTTGTCGCGCGTCCATCGGTGACCGATCCGCCTTTTACTAAACAAGTTTATCGAGCGCGCGAAGCGATTGAGCCAATGGCGAAGCTCCAACTTATTCGCCAACTCATGGGCAAGCCACCCGAGACTACTCATTAAGCGTCCACGCATGAAACACGGCGCGATGAACTGCGCTGCTCGTCGCCCGTTCGCGCCGCCGAGAGCAGCATGCTCAAATCGGCCAGAATCGCCTCTGCCTTGCTTCCAAGCTGCAGCGGAGCCGAGTCGCCCGAGATGTTTACGCTCAGCAGGTGCGCATCCGGCAGCTTTGAGGTCATGCTCCAGAACGGGAGCGTGATGATGCCGGGGGTCATCTCGCCCACGCCGAGCTCCAGCAACAGCACGCGGCAATCGCTGCGCTCGCGCACGAAGCGCTCGTATCGTCCGAGGCTCTCGCGCCATGCCGCACCCTGCAGAAACGTGTCGTCGCGCACCCACGGCACAAGCTGCCAGCCGCAGTGCGGGCATCGGGGGACATCCTCGCTGCGGATCTCGAACCCCGCCATGCCCGCGAGCATGCGCTCGACGTAGGGGTTCGCCTCGAAGAGCTCGTCGCAGCATGGCTGCTTGCATTGAAGGTGCGCGAAGCTTCCCTGATAGTTGCAGATCCTCTCGGTGGGAAACGTCTTCTCGACTTGGGTGTCTACATTGGTGCTCAGGATGAAGTAGTCCTTATGGCCGATGAGGGACCGTAGGTCGAGATAGGGCTGCGAGGTCGGCTCGCGCAGCATGAAGTCGATGTATCGCGCGTAGTAGGCCCATTGCTGCTCGAGGCTGGGGTAGAGGTGGTAGAAGCCGTCGAAAAGGCTCTTGA
>RQBM01000213.1:0-10040 GCA_008668795.1 Collinsella aerofaciens
AGGCGCGGCTGCGCCAGCTCATGAAGGGCAGCGCGCAAAAATGCCATGTAACCGGCCACGACAAACACCGCACGCAGAGGCGTCGGCAAGAACCAGCGGCGCGCGTAGTGGGCGCCGATAAGTGTGGCAAGATCCATGACGAGCTTGTGCTTGCGTGGCTCAAGCTGCATCACATAACCCGTCTTTGCGTCGGCAATGGCCTGGGCATCGAGCGCACACAAAGCGTCGAGCACGCCCGCACGACACTGCTCATCATATTCGAGCGCCATCTGGCCAATACGGCCGTAAACGCGCACCTTGTGCACGCCGTCGATGTCGCCGCTGAGCTTAAGAAGCGCATCGAGATCACTCTCTGGCACAGGACCCGCCAACTGAAGGCGGGTCCTGCCGGGGATCTCGCTAATAATCGAGAATCTCATAGCTTGTGCCTGGGAGCGTTACTCGGCTGCCTCGTCAGCAGCGGCCTCGCTCTGGGTGATGTAGGCAGCCTCGGCAACCATGTCATCGACATTGGCCTTGGCCTGCTCGACCATGTCCTGGTAGCAGTTCTTGACGCGCATACCGCACGCGATGCCCTGCACGCAGGCATTCTTGACCGGAGCGCTGGTAAGCAGCTTGATGCCGGCCGTGCCAAGCAGAAAACCGCCACCGACAAGCAGGGTATTGAACGTCGACTTCTTCATGTTGTTTCTCCCTTTTGCCGCATTGGACGCGGCACGGTGCCTCAGCACCCGAGTAAACAAGTTTGCTCGAGCACACTTTTGGAAAATAGTTTAGTTTATCTAACTATTAAGTTCAACAATGGTTAACTTTTTGGAAACTATGGGGGTGAACTCAATATGACAAAGGGACTGCCCCTTTGTCATATTCCTACAGCTGCCAGTCCGCCGCCTCCTTTTGCAGCGCAACCATGCGGGCGAATTCTCCACCTGCCGCCTTGAGCTGCGCCGGGGTGCCCTGTTCGGCAACCACTCCATTCTTGAGCACAACGATTTTGTCGGCATTTTCCACCGTACGCATACGGTGGGCAATAACGATAACCGTCTTACCTGCAAGCAGACGGGAGAGTGCCTGCTGTACCACGGTCTCGTTCTCCACATCCAAGCTTGCCGTCGCCTCGTCCAACAGCACGATGGGTGCGTCTTTGAGCAGCGCGCGGGCGATGGAGATGCGCTGGCGCTCGCCACCGGACAGCTTGGAGCCGTTCTCGCCGATCATGGTGTCGTAGCCCTGCGGCATGCGGCACACAAACTCGTCGCAGTTGGCGGCACGCGCGGCCGCAAGCACTTCCTCATCGGTGGCATCACGACGCCCGAGGCGGATGTTTCCCATCACCGTGTCGTCAAAGAGCAGCACGTCTTGGAACACGATAGCGTAGTCGCGCAGGAGTACCTCGGGATCGACGCCCGCAACATCCACACCGCCCACGGTAACCTTGCCCGCAGTGGCATCCCAAAAGCGCGCGGCCAGGCGGCTCACCGTAGACTTACCGGAACCCGAAGGACCGACCAGCGCCGTAACTTCGCCTTCCTTGGCGGTAAAGCTCACATCGGTAAGAACTTTCTCGCCGGCGCGGCCGTCCTCGCCCGCACCATAGCCAAATGCCACGTGATCGAACACCACATCGTGACCCGCGGGCTCAAATTTCTCGCTGCCCCGCGCCACAGGCTCTTCCATGATGGAACGCATGCGCTTGGCAGACGACTCGGCGGCAAACAGCTCGGACATTAACATTAACGCCTGGTCAAAGGGCGCATAGATACGGCTCACCATAAGCAAGAAGGCAAACATCACCAAAAAGTCGACCCGCCCCGAGGCAACCATCGCGGCACCCGTTACCAGCGTGGAAGCGACCCCCAGACGCAAAATGACAAAGGCAGAGTTGACCAAAAGCCCGTTAACGAGTTCTCCCTTAGTGGTCTCGCGCTCCTCGTCATCGATCACGGCACCGAGTCCCTCAAGATAATAGGCCTCCTGGTTGGTAGCGCGGATCTCGCGCACACAATCGAGCGTCTCCTGGATCGCCTCGGTGACTTTGACCTTCTCGGCGCGAACACGGTCGAACACCGGGACCATGGGGCCGCGCGTCAAATACAGCACGGCAAAGGCCACGGGAACGCTCCAGAACGCCGTGATCGCCAACTGCCAGCAAAAGAACAGCGATGCTGCGAACACAATAGCGCTTGCGATAATGGCGCCCCAAAGCTCTCCCAACACGTGGCTGTAGGCATGTTCCATGGTCTGGACATCGCCCATGATGGTCTCGGTTAAATCGGCCAGATCACGACGACCGAAAAACGACAGCGGCAGTTTGCGCAAGCGTTCGGCGATCTCCATACGCTGCTTGCCGCACTCCTCGTAAAAGATGCAGTAGGTGTAGTAATACTGTTGCCAGTTAGAGGCAAAGAGCAACACGAAAAAGACCAGGAGGCCGCCCACGATCGGCAGGGCATCCGGCAGGTCAGCGCCAGTGGCGAGATGTTCGACAAAACCGGCCATGACCAGGAATAAAAAGCCCATGCCGGCCATGGTAATAAGATTGGTGAGCGTGGTCCAGAAAATGCCGCGCTTACGCCGGCGACGCCTTTATCGGATAGGAAATACTTCTTTTGGAATGAGGCGAACATTTAGGCCTCGCCTCCCTTCGTGACGGCGGCATCCGCGGTCGCTGCAGTGATTTTCCAGCTCGCGGCCTGTTCGTATTCGGCCCACATCTTGGCATACAAACCCTCTTGGGACAGCAACTCGGCATGAGTACCCGACTCCTGCACCCTGCCCTGGTTGAGCACCACGATTTGATCTGCGCCCACTACAGTCGAGAGTCGATGAGCAATCATAATGACCGTGCGACCCGCCGCCAGCTTGCTAAAGGCGCGCTGGATGAGCGCCTCGTTCTCGGGGTCGGCAAACGCCGTGGCCTCATCGAGCACCACGATAGGCGCGTCTTTAAGGATCGCGCGGGCGAGCGCCACGCGCTGGACCTCGCCGCCCGAAAGATATGCTCCGCCGGCACCGAGCATGGTATTGATGCCCTGCGGGAGCTTGGCCACAATGTCGTCGCACTGAGCTGCGGAGAGGGCCGCACGCACTTCGTCGTCAGTGGCCGTAGGCTTGGAGGCGCGCACATTATCGGCAAGTGTTTGCCGGAACAGCTGGTTAGTCTGGAACACGAAAGCGACCTGGTCCATAAGCTCGTGCGGATCCATATCGCAAACGTCCACACCGCCTACAAGCACTCGGCCCGAAGAGACATCCCAAAAACGAGGAATCAGGCTTGCGCAGGTTGACTTGCCGCCGCCCGAAGGACCCACTAGGGCGAGGGTGCTACCAGCGGGAACACTGAAACTTACATGGCTAACGGCAGGTGCTTCGGCACCCTCGTACGTAAAGCTTACGTCCTCAAATCGCACTTCGCCGCCGGCAGGGTGCTTGAGTTGGGCGGGCACGGAGAGCTGCTTGGAATCCATGATACTTCGAATACGAGCCAGCGAATCGGCACTCATCTGAGAGGCCTCGCCCACAAACATGAGCTTGGTCAGGGCCGTCGGTACCACGGCCGAAAATATCGCGTAAAACGTGAAGTTGGCCATAAAATGTGCGAAGTCCGTCTCGCCCGGCGCCAACAGCAACGCCACGGGCAACAGGAATGCCACAAGACCATTGAGCGCGGTAAGGTTGAGTACCTGCGGACCTCGGCAGAACGTGCCCGCATAGTTTTGTGCCATGTCGGCGTATTCGGCGATCGCATCGTGGAAAGCCTTAAAGGAGTAGACCGTCTGCTGAAACACCTTGACCACGGGAATACCGCGTACGTATTCGGTGCCGGTCTTGTTCATCTTGACCAGCGCTCCCATGTAGGCCTTCATGAACTCGGCGCCTTTGCCGCTCATCATGGTGGCCATGGCGCCAAACGAAATGGCCACCGAGATGAGGCATGCCGCGCCCAAGCGCCAATCGAGGGCGAAAAGCAATACGAGCAGGCCCACGACCATGGCGGCGGCGCCTGCGATATCGGGCAGCATGTGTGCGAGCAAAGTCTCGGTGGAGGCGGCACATCCGTCTACAACACGACGCAGCTCACCGGTGGCGTGCGTGTCAAAGTAGCCAAGCGGCAGCTTAAGCAGGTGCTCGCTCGTAGTCTTGCGGATATTGGACGCACAGCGAAACGCGGACAGATGCGTGCACATGAGCCCCACGAAATAAGCTACGATGCTTGCCAGGGCAAAACCCACGGCCCACCAGCCATACATCGCGATGTCGCAGGCTTCGCTCCAGTTAGGCGCCACGGCGATCAGATCGCGCGCGACAAGCCAAATGCACACGTACGGGCCAAAGCTCAGCAGCTGCGAGAGCGCCGAGAGCGCCATGCCCAAATACGTTAGGAATTTGCGGTCACCGGCATACGCGAGCAACTCGCCGATGCCTCCACCTTCCCTTTTTGATCCCTTTGCCATGAGATTCCTTTCTAACGGCTTGAGAGTTAACCGTTCTCAACTTATCATTGATATGTTAGCCAAGGCACACAATCGAGCCAGGCGTGGACGTTTTCGCAAAGGAAGGGGACGCTTTTGAAAATGCATCGGGCTGCGACCGACATAACTGAGCTCTACGCACCACAGTTTGAGCAGTTTGGCCTGGAGCTTTCCGGCAAGGGCGCTGTCTTTACCGGCGAGGTGGCAAACGATCGGGCGCACGGACGCGCATGGATCATGCCTCTCTCCCCTGCCTGCATTGTCATGGAGCATTTCATCACCCCGACGCACGATATGTACCTGGCCGAATACACACCCGAGCCGTACGCCTGCGTGAGCGAAGTCAGCGCGCCCACACTTACATGCATGCCCGAGACTGGCATAACGCCCGCGAACCTCAAACCATCGCATGGACCGTGGCCAAACAATGCCGTTTGCAGCTTTATCCAAGATAGCTGTGGCGAGGAATTAAGCCCGCTGTTTGCGGGGGAACTTTATCACTCGCGCTCGGTGCTCTTTTTGCCTGGATATTTTGACGAACTGGAGCACCGCTATCCCACCGAGTTCGCGGGAATCTTTGAGGCGTTTGCCGAGCCATGGCACGAGGAAGCGACGTCTGCCATCTATCACACGCTGCGCCGGATTAACGAGGACCGTGCCCAAACCGTAGGCGGACACGTCTATATGCAGGGCATCGTGGAGACCATGGTCGCGGAGCTCGCCTGTTCGCGCGCGGCCCACAAGCAGGCGCGGCAGGCGGCAGACACACGCGTCAGCATAACCATGGCCGAAGAAGCAACGGCAATGATTGAGCGCACGCTCGACAAAGGCAGACATGTGGGTATCAACGAGGTGGCCGAGAGGCTCTACACAAGCCGCTCCAAACTATGCGCCACCTTTAAGGCCCAAACCGGCGAGTCCCTGGACGCCTACATTCGCAGACGCCGTATGGAGCGAGCGCAGGACCTTTTGGCAGATAGCGCGCTCACGATAGCGCAGGTGGCAGAGCGTCTAGGCTACCCTCAGCAGGCCGCCTTCGCCCAAGCCTTCAAGCAATACACCGGCATGACACCCACGGCTTGGCGAAGCAAGCATCGCTAAGGCCCAAGCTCCCTGGCCGTAACGGAGCGATTAATTAGCCGCCGCCCGTCAGATCACCCGGGATCTAAACGTCAAGATGCGCACAATCAAGCGCCTTTTTGATAAGAGGGACAGATCGATCAGCCAAATACAACGGAATGTTGAGCACCCCGTCGTCGAGCTTTAGGTTCTTAAGTGAGTAGCGGACCCTCAATGGAGTCGTCTCCGCATGCTTGTCGGCATAGTACTTAAGGCTCTTGGAATGAACGACCTCTCCCGATTTGACCTCGACGGGAACGATTTCGTTTCCGACCTGAATCAAAAAATCGACTTCGTGCTTCGGCTTCTCGTTTGTCCAATAACGCGGAGCAGCATCTAACTGTGAAAGTAATGCCTGAAGCACATAGTTCTCGGCGAACGAACCTTTGAACTCCGAAAATAGCGCATCCGAGATGGCAAAAGCGGACGCATCCAGCCTTGCCATGCGGCGCAGCAAGCCGACATCAAGACAGTAGACTTTAAATGCCTTGAGGTCATCGTACGCAGAGAGCGGCACACCACCGGCAGCATTAAGGCGAACCGCCGTGATGAGCCCAGCATCGGCAAGCCATTCCAGAGCATCCTCGTATTCTCGAGCACGAGCCCCCTCGCGCACCGCACCCCAAACGAACTTTTTGTTCTCGCGCGCCAACTGAGCTGGAATCGAGTTCCATATTTGCGAAAGCTTGGCGAACTGCGCACGGCCACCATGCTTGGCAAAATCGCGCTCGTAGGAATCCAAGAGATCAGACAACACCTTATCGACCTGAACGATATCGCCCGTCTCCACCCACCGGCCAAGAGCCTCTGGCATGCCGCCGCATGCAAAATAACGACGAAGATGCTCGACGAGACGGACATGGAAGAAATCGGGCACTGTCTCGATCTGATCCAGGCCGCCAAGGTATTCGTCGTAGTTTGCAGCGCCCTCGGCTTTCAGAAACTCGGAAAAGCTCATGGGGCGCATCTCCATGAACTCGACCTTTCCCACCGGAAAAGCGCTGGTCTCACGGGACAAGCGAACGCCCAACAAAGACCCTGCGCATGCGACGTGATACTCGGGGGCCTCGTCACAGAAGTATTTAAGGGCGCCGACTGCAGAAGGACAATCCTGGATCTCATCAATAATAAGCAGCGTTTCGCCGGGCTCGATAGGCTGTCCAAGTGCCAGGGAAAGATTTGAGATGATCCGTCGAGGATCGCGCGTACCTTCGAAAAACTGAGCGTACTCGCTCTGTACCCCAGGTGACGGCTCCTCGAGCGTCAGATACACAAAATTGAGGTACGAGGTTCGGCCGAACTCCTTAAGCGCCCACGTCTTTCCAACCTGGCGCGCCCCCTTAAGGATAAGCGGCTTACGATATTCTGACGCTTTCCAAGCGTTAAGCTTGGCAATGATATCTCGCTGCATGGCCGAACCTCCCGCAAAGAATCTTCCGTAAACGTGATATTTCCCACATTTTACCCTAGGTAAAACGTGACATTTATCACATTTACGGAAGTTTTAAGCTCATTTCGCCACACTTTCATCACATTCAAAAGGCGGAGGCGCATTTTGCGCCTCCGTCACCATCTTTCCTATCAGCCCGCCTGACCCGAACGGCCGAGTCGTCACGGAACCGAGGGGCCGAGCGCAGGGCCTTGCCTCTCAATGAGTTCCGCACGAACAGGAGGCGCCAGTGGCGCCTCCGTCGTGAGTCAGGACTGTCCGAAATTGAGAGGCAAGGCCCTGCGCCCGGCCCCTCGGTTCCCGCTTACGAGAGCGACGTTCTCAGCAACTCGTTGAAGAGCTTCGGGTTGCCCTTGCCGCGGCTCGCCTTCATGCACTGGCCCACCAAAAAGCCGATGACCTTCTGGTTGCCGTCACGATACTGCTGCGCCTGCTCGGCACAGTTTGCCAGCACCTCGTCCACAATCGGCTGCAGCGCACCGGCATCGCTCACCTGACGCATACCACGCTCGTCGACGATCTTGTTGGGGTCGTCGCCGGTCTGGGCCATGGCCTCAAAGACCTCGTGCGCCTGGTTGGAGCTGATAGCATCGGTCGCCAGCAGCTTAGCCAGCGCCGCAACCTGAGCCGGCGCGATACCGGACTCGGTCAGCGACACGCCCGCGCCCTTAAGATAGGCGATCATCTCGTTCACCAGCAAGTTTGCAACCGTCTGGGCCTCCTTGCCAGCCATACCGGCAGCGGCGGCCTCAAAAAACTCGGCAAACTCGGGGTCGCCGGCAATCTGCTCGGCGTCGGCCGCCTTAATGCCAAAGTCGGCCTCAAAACGGACGCGCTTGGCATCGGGCAGCTCGGGGATCTCGCCACGGCAGCGGTCGATGAACTCGTCGTCCAGATCGAACGGCGCCAGATCGGGGTCGGGGAACAGACGATAGTCGTCTGCCGTTTCCTTCACACGCATGACCACGGTGCGCTTGCGACTGGGCTCCCAGTGGCGGGTCTCCTGATAGATGATGCCGCCCTCCTCGAGCACCTCGGCCTGGCGGCAGATCTCGTAGGCAAGGCCATCGTGCAGGCTCTTAAACGAGTTGAGGTTCTTGAGCTCGGTCTTGGTGCCCAACTTGGTCTCGCCGCGGCGGCGCAGCGACACGTTGCCGTCGCAGCGCATGGAACCCTTCTCCATGGAGCAGTCCGAAATGCCCAGCGTCACAAAGATGCGACGGAGCTTTTCCATAAACAGGCGAGCCTCCTCGGGCGTGCGCAAGTCGGGCTCAGTCACGAGCTCAATCAAAGGCGTGCCGCAGCGGTTGTAGTCGACGAGCGACTCGGCCGCGGCGGTAATGCGGCCCTCGGCACCGCCTACGTGCACCATCTTGGCGGCGTCCTCCTCCATGTGGATGCGCAGGATGCGAATAGGCACCGTGTAGGAACCGTCCTCGCGACGCTCGGGCATCTGCAGGTTAGACGCGTCATAGCTGGCCAGGTGGCCGGCGCGCTGATTGCCCTCGCGCATGGTCGACGTCATGGACGTGGCCAGGCCCTCGGCGTTGGCCGAGGCGCTCGCCAGGCTCTGGGCCTCGGCCTCGCCAAACGCGCAGTCGGGGCGCTCGGCGGCACCGCGACCGGTCACGTCCAGGTCCAGGTGGCCGTACATGGCAAAGGCGACCGGACCCTGCGTGGTCTGGAAGTTCTTGGCCATATCGGGATAAAAGTAGTGCTTGCGGTAGAACATCGAATGGCGCTGGATCTCGCAGTTGGTGGCAAGACCGGCCTTGACGATGCTCTCGATGGCGCGCTTGTTGGGCACCGGCAGGGCGCCGGGCAGGCCCAGGCACACCGGGCACACGTTGGCGTTGGGCTCGTCATCGTGGCTGAGCTTGCAGTTGCAGAACATCTTGGTATCGAGCGCGGTGAGCTCGGTATGGATCTCCAGGCCGATCACGGCCTCCCAATCCTGCAGGACCTCGGAAAGCTCCTTCATTACAGCTCGCCTCCCTTCCCGGCAAAATCGGGCGCGACGGAAAGCGCGGGCGCACCCGTGGCGGCATCGGCAAAGCCGCGCTCCAGGGCGCGGGCAAACGTGAGCAGCTGACGGTCCTTAAAGGCCGGACCAACCAGCTGGGCAGAAACGGGCAACTGAGTATCCTCGCCCAAGCCCAGCGGCACTGAGATACCACCGTTGCCGCAGATGTTGAGCGAGATGGTGTACAGATCGGAGAGGTACATCTGCGTGGGGTCGCTGATCTCGCCAAACTTAAAGGCCGTGCGCGGCGAGGCGGGCATGAGGATGGTGTCCACCTTGGCATACGCGGCGTCGTAGTCCTGCGTGATGAGCGTGCGGGCCTTTTGCGCAGCGTAGTAGTACTTGTCGTACACGCCCGAGCTCAGCAGGTAGGCGCCGAGCATCTGACGGCGCTTGGCCTCGGCACCAAAGCCGTGGGCACGCGAAAGCGAGCTCTGGTCGGACAAGTTGGCGCAGCCCTCCTCCTGATAGCCGTAGCGAATGCCGTCGAAACGTGCCAGGTTGGAGAACGCCTCGGCCGGGCCGATGACGTAGTAAGCGGCGATGGCGGCGTCCAGGTGCGGCAGGTCGACCTCGACCAGCTCGGCGCCCTGGTTCTGCAGCTCCTGGGCGGCGCGCTGAACAGCGGCCTTGACCTCGGGCGTCAGGCCCTCGGCCTCCATAAACGCGGGGATGATGCCCACGCGCTTGCCCTCGATGCTGTCGTTGAGGTGCTCGGTAAAGTCGACGGCGCAATCCTGGCTGGTGCAGTCGTACGGATCGTGGCCCGCACCGGTAAGCGCGTTCATGGCCAGCGCGACATCCTCGACCGTGCGGCCAAAGGGGCCCACCTGGTCGAGCGACGAGCCAAAGGCAACCACGCCGTAACGGCTCACGGCGCCATACGTGGGCTTAAAGCCCACCACGCCGCACAGCGACGCCGGCTGGCGGATGGAGCCGCCGGTGTCCGAGCCCAGCGAGAGCGCGACCTCGCCCG
>RQBM01000097.1:0-4089 GCA_008668795.1 Collinsella aerofaciens
GACAAAGCCCCCGAATTCCACAATGTAAGCGATTTTTAAAAATGTTCTTGCCACCGAGTTCAGGCTCCGTTATATTATCCCTTGCGCGCTTGCGCACCCTTGATCGGGCGTTTAGCTCAGGGGGAGAGCGCTTCCCTGACACGGAAGAGGTCAGAAGTTCAAATCTTCTAACGCCCACCAAATGTTCGCAGCTCAGAGGCTATGTCCTCTGGGCTGTTTTGTTTTATGTCGCCAAATCAGCTGGCAGCTCCAACCGCCCAACTAGCCAAAAGCCGACCATCTACTTGCCGATCTATTCATCGGCATAACCAATCAGTCCGCACCGCAGCTTCTCGGCAAAACGCCACAACGTCCACACCCTGCGGTATCCTTGAGTCACTTGCACCTGCAGCACCAAGGAGCCGCCATGCGCACCGAGCTCGATGTCCCCTTTTCGCACAAAGAAGAAGCCAAGGCGCTGGGCGCCAAATGGGACCGGACCAAGAAGATCTGGTATGTACCCAGCGGCGTCAACCCCGAGCCCTTTGCCGAGTGGCTGCCCGGTGTTGACCGATCCGACCCCTCAGCGCCGTATATATATCTAGTACTGGGCAAGCGCGAGTGCTGGAAGTGTCACAAAGAGACCCCGGTCGCGGCCTTCGGCATTCCCTATCGAGCCGATAACGACGAGAGCATCGTAATCGCGCACGCGCCCAACGAAGCCGGGCACATTGCCATCGACACGGTCAACGCCAACGCACTCGCCATCGTGCCCGCTCTTGGCTGCGTGCCGGGCGAGATCCGTGACTACCTTTCTAAGCGCTGCGGCTACAAGCCCGTAGGCGCGCGAGCCTCCAAAGCCCCGTCGCTCGGCAACACGTGCACCAGTTGCGACGCGCTGCAAGGCAGCCGCTATCTGTTCGAGGAGCCCTCGTCCCCGTTTGCCCTCACTGCCATCAACAAGCTGCCGGCACTGGAGTTTATACGCGTCGAAGTTGCCGGCGTCTTTGGCGTCCCGGCCACGCGTACCGACTTTGACCAGGCGCTCTTTACCTGGGCACGCGACCATCACGCCGAGTTCCACAGGCAACTCGGTGAGGGGGTTTATTTGTAGAGGCAAAAGACACTCACAGCCAACTCCTCCGCATCACCTATCCCTCGTCGCCGGCGTCGTACACGATATCGAGGCCACAAACAGGGCATTTCTCCGGATACACCGGCATATGAACGCCCGTCCGTTTTCTCACTTCGTCGCTGAGTCTGTCGCGCGCATCGATGAACCGAATGTCGAGACACGGTATTTGCGAGCCGCAGCAAGGGCAGGTGACGACAAACGACCCGCAATCAACCTCTACGCTCGGAAACATATTGTTGTCTATAAGGGCACACGGCAGTTTTCCGTACTTCCCCATCGCAATATCGCCTCGCCAGCTCATACACGCTCCCCTCTCGCTATACAAATCAGGAAGAGCATGCACCGGCGGGTGGGCGCGATATTGCATCGCCACGCGATCCGATCAAACAACACGATTGTCAAAGAATGCCAAAGCCAAATACGCTAATACGGCAGAAGCCCCGCCTTTTCACGCTTCTTTTCCGAGCGATCGAACTCAATGCGATGGGCCTCAAGAAACACCGTATTGGGTCGCCACTGACGTTCATTCGGCTGCCTTAGCGTCGCACCCGCAAAGGAAACGTAGTCGGTCTTATCCAGCAGGTACGATCCGCACAGCCGATATTCGCCGCAAACAGGCTCAAACGAAATCAGGTGAGCATCAAATAGGGAATGAAGATCGCGCCGAAGCAGAATGCCGTTGCTGGCAACCTGCGATTTGGGTCCCGAGTAATTCTCGATATGTGCAGCCTCCAGAGCTTCGCTGACGCCGCAGTCCGACACCGCGCAACGGCCATCATAGGCGGCAACGAGCTGTTTGCGGAACCATTGCTGCCCCAATCGCTCGCGCCTTAACGCATAGCGGACCTTTTCGTCGTCGGTCGTACCCTGTCCGGTAAACTCAATATCGACGGGCATGTGCTTCAGATAACTCATGTCGGGTGCAAAACGAGGGTCCGGTCCGCCTTTATGAACAGGACCGTGCAGAACAAACCATCCGTTTTCGGGCTCGAACCGCTCAACAAACGCAAGGCCGAGCACCTTGTAGCCTACCTCGGTTGCAAATATGACTCCGACTGGAACGCCACATTCCATGCAGTTGAGCATTTTACGGTTGTAATTCTGGTCTCGAAAACCAACGGTACCCGGCGCTTGAACCGAGTACTTAATGACCCACGTACCATCGTCCAAATAGAGCGGAGGCACATCGGTGTAGAAGCTCTTTTTAGAGTTATGGACCGAAAGCGCAAAGATCTTATTGGGATCTTGCTTCACCCGATCCTGGCCCGGCCAGAAGATCCCTGAATCCCGCGTTACGGGAAAGAAGTCCGAGCCAATTCTCAAACGATACTGATACTGAGGGCTATCTTCCTTGGTGTGGTGCGGAAGGCTGGTCCAAACGCCGCCGCGCTGTTCCTCACCCAGAAACCACTCCCATGCCTCAACGTATTCGGAAGGCACGAGACTGCAGGCACGGTCATAGCTTGGTCCATCCATCAACGGAACAGCAAGGTCAATGTCGTTCATCGCCAGCACCTACAACCATACGAACGCGAGTCATGCCCCTCAATAATATGGCCGAGAGTCAATTATTACGAGATCTCATTCCGCGATCGGCACATCGTTGATGCTCTCGGTTTGCCGCTGGCGCGCTTGTACCCCGCTGCCCCACTCCCCTGTATACTGATGTAGCACGTGTTTCATCCGGGCTTGTTGGGCCGGTTCGTTCATGGGAGGTTCTTGTGGCTGTTTCGAATCCGCCTAAGGGAAGCGTTTCTTCTTCGTCCATCAGGCCGGTTACGCGCAAGGCCGTGCGTTGCCAGCGCGAGGTCGCCTGGCTTATCACGCAGGCAGCGGGCAGGCTTGTGGCGACCACTCAGGACGTCAATGCGCCTACACCGAGCTTTGTGTTAGCGGCGGCGCTGGATTTTGTGCGCCAATTGGAGCTTGCCGAACAGGATGCCAGCGGCCACCTCGACTACCAGAATGTTATGGCGCCCGACCTGCAAACGTTCTGCCACATGGCCAAGTTGCCCGCCGCGCCCAATGCGCTTTCGGACGCAGGCTACATGTTTACGCTTTCGGGCGCGGACCTTATCCGCGACATCTATGCATACTGCAGCGAGCTCGCCGAGCGCAGCGTCTTTGGCACGGCTGAAGTCAAACCGGGAAATGTCATCAAGCTGGTTCTTAGGCTGTTCTTGATAGACGGGTTCGGGGCCATGCCGGCGTAAGCCGAGTCTTTAGCATTACCATCGACTGGGCAACAACCGCTTTACCTTAATGGACGTCAATCGAGGGTCGATTATTGGGTCGCCTCGTCCACTAACGCATCTATCCCACGCGCTCCGACAGTCGATACTTGCGGTTGCGGCTCGTCGCCGGCGCCGTGGGCTCAAGCTCGCCTTGAGCAATGAGCGCGTTGACGCGCGACCTAACCTGGGAAATTGTGAGCCCTGTGTGCTCTGCCAGCTCGCGCGTCCCCAGCTCGCCGTAGTGTTTGAGTGCCGTCACAATTAAGCCCCCGCCATGATCGACCGGCTCGATCTTTGAACGGTAAAGTACGACCTTGAACCGATCGAATCCCGGGCAGAACAGGGGATCGGCCAGACCATGCGCGCGCATGGCATCGATCATCATCGGGATGCCCGAGCCATTGCCCTCAGCCGGCGAACCTGCGCCATCCGGCAGCGGGACAATCGACATGAGCTTCACAAGCGTCGCGTTACGGCATCGGGAGCTGCCGTCAAACAAGTTCTCGCGAGTCTTTCCCCCGTAAAGGCCGCCAGGATTCGTCACCTCGACACGATCGTCAAAGACGTCGACGGCGATCGATTGTCCACAGAACCGATCCCCGTATTCTCGATGGATTACGGCATTGGCGATTGCCTCGCGCAGAACCTCCTCGGGAATCTCAAGCGAGTCGACACGCGAGACGCCTTGGACGGTCGAGGTTCGCCGCAAATTCTTGGCGACGGCTGCGACGGCATCCGAGA
>RQBM01000013.1:0-9634 GCA_008668795.1 Collinsella aerofaciens
AACAGCGCCCGTGACGGCTGCGGTTGCCGGTTTCTACCACCTGGGCTTTGGTCTGGGCGCCTACGTGCTGCCGATCGTCATCTTGCTGTTTGCCGCCACGCTCTTTTTGGGTGAGGACTCGCCGCTCAACGTGCGCTCTGTTGCGGGCGGCGCCTTGGTCTTTATCGCCGTCGTCTCCATTCTTTCGCTGATGGTGCCGGGTACGAGTGTCTCGTGTGACCTTATGTTCACGCCGCAAAATTTGTCCGCCTCGGGTGGCTACATCGGTGCGTTTATTGCGAGTGCGCTGCAGAATGCCCTGGGTAAGCCTATCGCGATGGTAGTCCTGTTGGGCCTTGTCGTCGTGGGCTTGGTCATCATCGGCTTTTCGGTTGGCGGCGTGCTGCGCTCTGCTCGCGACCGTGCGGCCGATTTTGCCGAGCGCCGTCGTGCCGATGTTAACGCGAGTCCGTGGGGTGACGACGAAGCCCTGTCTGTTCCCGGCGTCGCTCGTCCGCACCTGAGCATTTTGCGCCAGAAGGGGACTGACGCCGCGGTGACCACGGTCATGGGTGGCGATGTCGACCCGGTTTTGGATGACGACGAGGACGATGACCCGTTTGTCGACGTATCCGAGTCGGTTGAAGCCGAGCGGGCCAAGACCACGCTGCTGCCGCGCCGTCATGCCAAGAAGGGCAAGACGGTTCCCAAGCTCAATACGAGTGAGCCCGACCCGTCTTGGTCCGATAGCGAGATTGAGCTCACCGAGGGCGATGACGAGGACGACGAGGCTCCGATTGAGACCGCAAAGACAACTTTGCTGCCGCGTCGCCATGCTAAGCGCGAACAGGTAACCGGCCAGCTTTCGATGGAAGACGACCCCGATAAGATCGACGAGTCCGAGCCGCCGTTTGCCGTGAGTCCTGTCTCGGCAACACCTCAGATTCCCGACTTCTTGAAGCATCCCAAGGTTGCCGATACGGCTGTCGCGGGCGCTGCCGAGGCGCCTACTCCTAGCGATGGGGGAGCGGTCAATGCCCCCGCGGATAACGAGGGCGAAGAAGAGGACGGCCTCAAGCTTCCGCCGCTCGAGATCCTGCACGCCAACCCGCAGTCGGCGTCCTCCGCGTCATCTGACAAGGAGCTGGAACAGACTGCCGAGTCACTGCAATCCACCTTGCTTGAGTTTGGCCGCAGTGCCCGCGTGGTCGGCTGGATCGCCGGCCCCACGGTGACGACCTTTAAGCTGCAACCTGGCGAGGGCGAGCGCGTGAGCAAGATTTCGAGCCTCGAGGACGATATCGCGCTTTCGCTCGCTGCTCAGTCGGTGCGCATCTTTGCCCCGATCCCCGGTACCTCGCTTGTGGGTATCGAGATTCCCAATCGCAAGCGCCAGAACGTCAACCTGGGCGACGTGCTTCCCTATGTGAAGGGCGGTCCGCTCGAGCTGGCCATCGGTCGAGATGCCGAGGGCACGCCGGTCGTCGCTGACCTCGCCAAGATGCCCCACCTGCTGATCGCCGGCACGACCGGTTCTGGTAAGTCGGTGATGATCAATTCCATCATCACGACCCTGCTCATGCGAGCCCTTCCCGAGGACGTTCGCCTGATCATGGTCGACCCCAAGCGCGTCGAGCTTGCGGGCTATAACGGTTTGCCGCATCTCTATGTGCCCGTGGTGACCGAGCCCAAGCAGGCCGCGAGCGCTCTGCAATGGGCCGTGTCCGAGATGGAGCGTCGCCTGAAGGTCTTCGAGCGTCTCAACGTGCGTAAGATCTCGACCTACAACGAAAAGCAGGCCGCCGGCGAGTTTGAGCATTACGACAACCCGCCCCAAAAGATGCCCTATCTGGTCATTATCATCGACGAGCTTTCGGACCTGATGATGGTCGCCGGCAAGGATGTCGAGGCCTCGATCGTTCGTATCGCCCAGCTGGGCCGTGCCGCCGGTATACACCTTATCGTGGCTACGCAGCGCCCCAGCTCCAACGTGGTGACGGGCCTCATCAAGGCCAACATCACCAACCGCATCGCCTTTAACGTCGCCACGGGCATCGACTCGCGCGTCATTATTGACCAGATGGGTGCCGAAAAGCTCACCGGTTTGGGCGACATGCTGTTCTCCAAGGTCGACTGGGGCAAGCCTCGCCGTATCCAGGGCTGCTTTGTCTCGGATGACGAAATCAACGAGATTGTCGAGTTCGTCAAGTCGCAGAGCGAGCCCGACTACCACGAGGAGATTCTGTCTGCCGTGGCGCCCGCTTCCATGTCCATGGCGGGTGGCGGCGGTATTGTCCGCACCGGAGTAGCCGAGCCGCAAGACGATGATCCGCTCATTTGGGAAGCCGCCCATATTGTGGTGGAATCGCAGCTTGGCTCCACATCTGGCCTGCAACGTCGTCTGAAGGTTGGCTATGCGCGTGCCGGGCGTATTATGGACATGCTGGAAGAAAAGGGTGTCGTCGGCCCGCCCGACGGTTCCAAGCCGCGTGAGGTCCTGTTGGACGAGGAGGGGCTTGCCGCGCTGGAATCTGTCGACGCCGAGATGGCACGTGAAGATCGTGAGTTTGGAGGATTCTGATGGCTGCACGCTTTGGTGACATGCTGCTCGAGCAGCGTCGCCGGATGGGCCTTTCCATTCAGCAGGTCGCCAACACCATCAAAATCAGGCCGCAGATCATCGAGTTTTTCGAGACCGGTAACTTTGCTTCGATGCCGCCGCGCGGCTATGCGCAGGGCATGATTTCGAGCTATGCTCGCTTTTTGGGCCTCAATCCGCGCGAGGTCGTCAATGCCTACTTTGACGACCTGATGGCATACGAACGCGAGACGTCGCAGCAGGGCGGTCGTTTTCAGGACGCCGCCGGCTACGTCAATTCGCGTTCCTCGGTCGATAACGGGCGCTTCCTGATGGTTCAGGGCGGTCGTTCAACCCGCTATGGACAGCGTCCTCAGCAGGCCGGTTATATTACTGAGACGGGTTCGGGCGAGGAGATTCGCTCACAGCGTGACCGGTTCCGCAGTACGCCGATGCCCGAGGACCGTGCACTTCCCGCTGCCCGCGGCGTGGCGCGTGACCCTCGTGCCGGCTACGGCGACGGCGGCTATTCCGATCGCGGTTACCGTGGTGCCTCTATGGGACGCTCTCGCGGTGGCTATTCGGATGCCGATACCACGCAGGTGACGCCGCGTCTTCGCTCTCAATCACAGCCGTATGGCCAGCGCTCTTCGGCTCCGCGTTCGGTCCAGCGTGGCTATCAAGGCCGCGGTGAACTTGCGCCCCGCTCGGGTCAGCGCAGCCTTCAGGGCCAGGGCGGCTATCGCGGCCGTTCCGATAGCAATCGCGGTCGTATGCCTCAGGGAAGCGGCCGCAGCAGTTCCGGTCGTGGACGCGGCGGATCACGTACTCCTCAAAACAACGGGCTCGATCCGCGTATCGTCTACGCCGGCATCGGTGCCGTTGTGCTGCTGTTGATTGTGCTCATCGTGGTGCTTCTACGTGGCTGCGCATCTTCGGCGCCCGAGAACACGCCCGAGACGCCCACTGCTACCAAGATGACGACCAAGAAGTCTTCTAAGAAGACCGAAACGGTCGACGAGGACGATGACACCGATGAGGCGACGGATGAGTCGACTGATTCGGACGCTACCAAGACGACGGCCAAGAAGGAAGAGAACGAGGTCACGAAGGTCAAAGTCTCCGTTGCCAAGGGAAAGACCGCGTGGATTGAGGTCAAGGTTGACGGCAAGTCGGTCTATGGCGCCCAGGCGACTGGCCCCTTTGAGCAGGAGTACACGCCCGAGTCTTCGATCGAGATCACCACGTCCAAGCCTTCCGATGTCACCGTTACCAAGAACGGTGAAAAGGTTCGTTACGATACCAAGACCTCGGGCGTGGCGCGTGTGACGATCACCGTTCCCAAGAAGGAGACGTCTGATTCCGAGAATGGTGAAAGTTCTGATGGTACCGACACCACCGATGGTACCGATGCCACCGACGGTACCGATGCCCAGTCCACGGATGGCGCCGATACCGCAACTGACGGTCAGACACCCACCGATTCTACCGACAATTCGTACGATAGCTACTAGGCCGCTCGTACGCGAAAGGAAACATCATGGCTAAAGATTCCAGCTTCGACGTCGTGTCCGAGGTCAACATGCAAGAGGTCGACAACGCCTTCCAGCAGACCACGCGCGAGATTTCCCAGCGCTATGACCTTAAGGATTCCGGCGCCACGATCGAGCTTTCGAAGGGCGACAAGCTCTTTACGATCAACGCCCCGGCCGACTTTGTCTCCAAACAGATTGTTGACGTGCTGAGCTCCAAGCTCATCAAGCGCGGCATCGACCTCAAGGCTGTCTCGTGGGATGCTCCGCAGGCGGCATCGGGTGGCACCGTGCGCGTGCTCGGCCATATCGTCGAGGGTATCGACCAGGCGACCGCCAAGAAGATCAACAAGGACATCAAGGATCAAAAGCTCAAGGTCAAGGTGACCATCGAGGCCGACAAACTGCGTGTTTCCTCTGCTTCGAAGGACGCGTTGCAGACCGTGATTCAGTTCCTGCGCGACCAGGACTACGGCCAGCCGCTGCAGTTCACCAACTACCGCTAATATCAATCGAAAGGACCGCTCTCCAACATGGATACACCGTTGGGCTCCGTGCTCTACATCACCCTCGGGTGCGCTAAGAACGAGGTTGACACCGACCGCATGCGTTCTCTTTTGACCGCCGCGGGCTACGAGGAGGCATTCGACCCGCAGGATGCCGATATCGCCATCGTCAATACTTGCTCGTTCCTCGCCTCCGCAACGTCCGAGAGCATCGAGACCACGCTCGAGCTCGCCAACGAGGTTCAGGACGGCGTTCGTTCTTGTCCCATCGTCATGTGCGGCTGCGTGCCGTCGCGCTATGGCGATGACCTGCCTGACGAGCTGCCCGAGGTCGCTGCCTTTGTGAAGGCCGACGAGGAAGATGGCATCGTGGCGGTCATCGATGGCGTGCTGGGTGTCGAGCGTGAGATTGCAGCCTATATCCCGCAGGTCAAACGTACCGTCGAGGGTGCTGTCGCTTACGTCAAGATTTCCGATGGCTGCAACCGCTTCTGCAGCTTCTGCATGATTCCCTACATCCGCGGCCGCTATCATTCGCGCAATGCCGAGAGCATCATCTCCGAGGTGCGCGACCTGGTTTCCGGCGGTGTGCGCGAGATCGTGCTGATCGGCCAGGACACGGGCATCTGGGGTACCGACTTTGCCGACGAGGACGTCGCCGATGGCTCGCCGCGCAATCTGGCGCAGCTGCTGCGTGCCGTCGCCGAGGCCGTGCGCCCGCACAACGTCTGGGTCCGCGTGCTCTATCTGCAGCCCGAGGGCATGACTGACGAACTCATCGAGACGATTCGCGATACGCCCGAGGTGCTGCCCTATATCGATATCCCCGTGCAGCACTGCGACGCGCGCATCCTTAAGGCTATGCGCCGTTCTGGTTCGCGCCAGGAGCTCGAGGACCTGTTCCGCGATCTGCGTGAGCGTATCCCCGGCATCGTGATCCGTTCCACGGCCATGGTCGGCTTCCCGACCGAGACCGACGACGAGTTCCGCGACCTTATCGACTTTATGGACACCGTCGGCTTTGACTACACGAGCGTCTTTGCCTACTCGCAGGAGGAGGGCAGCCTGGCCGCTAAGATGGAGGGCCAGGTCGACGAAGAGGTCAAGCTCGAGCGCGCCCAGGAGGCCATGGACCTGGCCGAGTCGCTCGGTTTTGCCGCCACCGCCGCACATGTGGGCGAGCGCGCCCAGGTGATCGTCGACGGTATCGAAGAGACCGAGGATGGCGCCGAGCTGATCGGCCATGCCTGGTTCCAGGCGCCCGATTCCGATGGCGCGGTGCATCTGGACGCCAGCGAGGCGTCCGTGGGCGATATTCTGACCGTCGAGTTTACCGATAGCTTCTGCTATGAGCTTATCGGTCATGTTGTGGAGTAGGAGAGCGTCGTGGCTAACGAGAGCAATAAGGAACTGACGAGTGTCTGGACGCCCGCCAACATCGTGACGTGCGTTCGCATCGTCTTTATCCCGGTGTTCATGATCGTGTCGGCGCTTTCTCACACGAGTGTTGCCGGTACGGATTGGAGCACCTTCGACGGCCCGCTCGCCGCCGCTGCCTTCATTCTGTATGTGATCCTGTCGTGCACCGATAAGGTCGACGGTTATCTGGCGCGTTCGCGCAACGAGATCACCGACTTCGGTAAATTCTTGGACCCCATCGCCGATAAGCTGCTCGTGTTCTCGGCCCTGCTGCTGTTCTTGGATTTTGGTATGGTGACCGTGTGGTCCGTGTTCATTATCCTGTTCCGCGAGCTGCTGGTGAGCGCCCTTCGCATGGTCGCGAGTGCGGCCGGTGTGGTCGTTGCGGCCGATAAGCTCGGCAAGTACAAGACGGCAACCACGATGGTCTCCATTTGCGGTTACCTGTGCGTTTTTGCTATGGCCGGCTTGCACCTTGGCCCGGTGGCGCTGACGCTCGGCATCTACTCGGTGTCGCGCTTCCTGTACGCCGTTGCCGTTGTCCTGACCGTTATCTCGGGCGCCCAGTACTTCTGGAACTGCCGCAAGATCGTCTTTTCGGTCTAGGTCCTAGTGGGTATGACGGACTCTTTTGAGCAGATTTCCGCACATAACGAGGAGCTGGCGCGTGATATTGTCGAGCGCGCGAGCGCTCGGGGCGTGACGGTTTCGACGGCTGAGTCGCTGACGGCGGGTATGATCGCCTCGACGATTGCCGATATCCCGGGCGCCTCGGCGGTGCTGCGTGGCGGTGCGGTGACCTATTGCGATGAGATTAAGCATCGTGTTCTTGGTGTTGAGCAGGAGACGCTCGACCGCTATACCGCGGTGTCGCATCAGACCGCGCGCGAGATGGCGGTGGGTTCGCTGGAGCTGTACCAGAGCGATATTGCAGTGAGCGCAACGGGTTATGCCGGCCCCGGCGGTGGCACTGAGGACGATCCGGCGGGCACTTTCTATATTGGCTGGGCGCATCGTTCCGCCGATGGGGGCGTGCCGGTCGTGGACTCTGTGCGCTGCCACTATGAGGGCGACCGTTCGTGTGTTCGTGCCCATGCGGTCACGGAGGCATTGGGTCGCATTGCCCTTGTGCTCAACTCTATGGAATAGACGTGTTTTAAGGGGCCTCCGAGCCCCTTAATTGTGGAGATAGGGACCTTAGGCTCATTTGGCGTTTGTGCTGGTTGTAGATGTATTTTTGCCTGCCTTGTTCATATTTGGTCCTTTGTGGTCAAGCATTTGGTCAGTGTTTGGTCGGCGTTTGGTTGGGTTTTGGAAAGACCGCCTGCATATGATTGGCCTGAACGGTTGACCACGAACAGCCGTTCGTTTATTATCGATGCAGGTTGTTAAGAGGAGGGCTATTCATGGCCAAGAATTCAGGTCCCGTACGTACCGTTCATGCTCGCACGACGGGTAAAGAGCGCGATGAGATGATCGCCACCACCAAGGCCGAGATCGAGAAGAAATTCGGCCAGGGTTCCATCATGAGGTACGGCGACGGTGGTCCCGAGCTCGAGGTCGAGGCCATTCCCACGGGCGCCCTGGCCCTCGATGCCGCGCTGGGTATCGGCGGCGTGCCGCGCGGCCGTATCGTCGAGATTTACGGTCCTGAGTCCTCCGGTAAGACGACGCTTTCGCTCGAGATCCTGGCCGAGGCCCAGGCAATGGGTGGCGTTGTGGCATTTATCGATGCCGAGCACGCGCTTGATCCCACGTATGCCGCGCGCATCGGCGTGGATATCGACGAGGTGCTCATTTCCCAGCCCGATACGGGCGAGCAGGCGCTTGAGATTGTTGACATGCTCGTGCGTTCCGGCGCCATCGATGCCATCGTCGTCGACTCCGTCGCCGCGCTGACCCCGCGTGCCGAGATCGAGGGAGAAATCGGCGATACTACGGTCGGTCTTCAGGCTCGCCTAATGAGTCAGGCGCTCCGCAAGCTCGCCGGCTCGCTGTCCAAGTCCAACACGACGTGCATCTTCATTAACCAGCTGCGTGAGAAGATCGGCGTCATGTTCGGCAACCCCGAGACTACGACGGGCGGCCGCGCCCTTAAGTTCTTCTCTTCGGTGCGTATCGACATTCGCCGTATCGACAGCATTAAGCTTAAGGACGAGGTTATCGGTAACCGCGTGCGCGCCAAGGTCGTTAAGAACAAGGTGGCAGCTCCGTTCCGTTCTGCTGAGTTCGACATCATGTACGGTACGGGCATCTCTAAGGAGGGCTCAATTCTGGACATGGCTGTCGAGTGCGGCATCTGCAAGAAGATGGGCTCCTGGTTTGCCTATGGCGAGGACAAGCTTGGCAACGGTCGAGAGGCCGCCAAGGCTTTCCTGCGCGAACACCCCGATTGCGCCGACGAGATTGAGCATAAGGTCCGCCTTGCCTGCGGACTTGAGTTTGATGACGATGCTCCGTCCGAGGTCGAGCTGACCGATCAGCCTGCGCCTGAGGAGTTTGACGAGCTTTACGCCATCGATGGTTCCGCCATGCTCGATGATGACGACGAGTAGCGGTTACGCTCATGTCGTATACGGTGACCGAGGCCACGGCCTTCTTTCCCGATAAGAAGGCGGCTTCCTCGTTCTCGAGCGGGTATGCGTCCAAAAAGCCTTGCGCACATATCGATTGTGAGCTTGAGGGCGGTTTTGAGCGGTCCATTTGGATTCCCGTGCGGGTCGCGCGGCTGTATGTCAAAAACCGCCCCGATCTTCCCTGTGATTGGGACAACTTTCGTGAGGCGGTGCAGCTCATCGAGGGTAAATGTGCACTTACCATGGTGACCGAGATGCTATCGCGCCGCGACCATGCGACGGGTGAGGTCCGTGACAAGCTGGCTCGCTACGGCTTTCACCAGCCCGCGATCGATTTCGCCGTCGAGCGCGCCACAGAGTATCACTTTTTAGACGAGAACCGCTTTTGCTCGTACTTTATCGAGGAACGCAAGCGGCGCGGTTGGGGACAGCGTAAAATCGAGACCGAGCTCAAGCGCCGTCATGTCGTGCTCGATGACATTCCCGGTTATCCCGAGGATTATTTTGCCGTCGAAGACGATTTGGCGCGTGCGTCAGCCCTGCTCGCCAAGCGGCGTGTTCCAGAGACGCGCGGATTCGAAAAACTGGTTCGGTTTTTGATGGGCAAGGGCTTCTCGTATCACATCGCCGCCGATGCCGTTAAGGCACGTCTCGATGCCGAACGCGAGAAATGTGCGGTTTAGGCGTATGCGCTTTGTGGCCCTGCCGTTCACCGCGTTTTAGCCGCCGTGCCGGGGCCATTTATTTGACAGTTGTTGTGGTTCAACGTACGATAAACACTGTCATTTGCTTTGTGATATGTGCTCATCTGTGATGAGTTTGTTTATATGTTTATCTGTATCCGACCCGCATAAGCTGCGCCCATATTACTCAAATGTCGCGAGCCGTTCGTAAGGACGGTTCGCTTTGTTGTGTAACGAATCCATAAAAAGGAGTGAGCATGCCTATCATCGCAGCGCTCGTTGGCATCGTTTTGGGTGCCATCGCCGCCATTGCCTACATGCGCACCGCCAAGCAGGGTAGTCTTCACGAGGCCGACGAAAA
>RQBM01000181.1:0-7195 GCA_008668795.1 Collinsella aerofaciens
CCGGAAGCTAAGCCCCATCGCGCCGAGAGTACTGCGGGGTCAGCCCGTGGGAGGCCAGGGCGCCGCTGACCGGTGGACGGCACCGAGCCGTACGCTTGAACTGAGAAGGGGGAGGCCTCGCGGCCTCCCCCTTTTTGCGTTTACGGGCTTTTGTCTCACATAGTAGCTGTGTTTTATAACCCTCGTTTGTCGCATCTTCTGTGAACGGGCTACAATAACTTAGTCTGTGCGATATGGAGGTGAACATGGCTGAAGCTGGTATCGGCGTTGATATCGTCGAGATTTCCCGCATGAAATCAATTCTTGAAAAGACGCCGTCGTTTGCTCGGCGTGTGTTTACCGAAGAAGAGCGTGCGTATTGCGATGTATCATCGCGTCCCGCTGCTCACTATGCGAGCCGCTTTGCTTCGCGCGAGGCGGTGCTTAAAGCTCTCGGCACGGGTTTTAGTCAAGGCGTGGGTCGCAAGGATGTTTCGGTAACGCGTGATAAACTCGGCAAACCGAAGGCGCTGCTTTCGGGCCGTGCACTCGAGATCGCTCATGAGCTGGGTGTTGTTGAGGTCGCTCTTTCCATTACGCTTACAGGAGACTTAGCCGTTGCGAATGCCATCGCGATTACCGAAGATGCTCGGCCTAAGCCAAAAGATGAAAAGGTGAGCACCAAGAAACGCGTAGCGCAGACATTTAAAGAGGCTCGCTCTGTTTTAGATGAGCTTGAGCAGCTGCAGAATTCAGCATTGACGGAGCACCTGGGCGATGCTTCGCAAGATACGCTAGGAGCATAGATGAAACCGGTTTTGAGTACCGAAGAAGTCGTTCGTCTCGAGGATATCATCGAACGCGAAGGGACTTCGAAGGCCGAGCTTATGGAGCTAGCGGGTGAGTTTGCCGCCAACGAGGTCTTGAAGCTCAATCCCGATCGGGTTCTCGTTCTGGTCGGTTTTGGTAATAATGGCGGCGACGGTTGGGTTGCCGCTGATATCCTGAGCCATAAGGGTGTGGACGTCGATATCGTTTCTCCGGTTGAGCCGGATGAGATTCCTGCTGCTCTGGCACGTCATGTTGCTCGTCGTACTGCCGGCCGCGATGTGCACGTTTGCGTCGGCCCCTCGCGTGACGAACTCGAGGTTTTGATCGATAAGGCCGATGTTGTTGTCGATGCCATTTTTGGTACCGGTTTCCATGGGAATCTGCGTGCGCCGTTCTCCATCTGGATTCCTACGGTCAATGAATGCGCCGATTGTGTCGTATCCATTGATGTCCCCTCGGGCCTGAATGCCGAGACGGGCGTTGTTGATGACGACTGCATTCGTGCCGAACATACGGTGACGATGATTGCGCCCAAGATTGGTCTGTATAGCGCTGATGGCCCTGAGTATGCTGGCGATTTGATCTGCGGCAATCTTTACGACCGTCTTGACGAGGTCATCGATGATGTCGACCACGCCGCCGAGATTGTCGAGCCCGGTGACTTAGTTGATTACTTTGCTCCGCTACCATCGAATATCGATAAGTATTCCCGTGGCTCCGTGCTTATTGTCGCCGGATCAGCGCAATATCCTGGTGCTGCCATTATGGCGGCCAAGTCTGCAGCTCGCGCGGGTGCTGGTTACGTGGCAGTCGCGGCTCCTGACGCCTGCGCCAATCTCATTCGCATGGCACTTCCTTCGATTCCGGTCTTTGCTATTCCGTCTGATTCCCGCGGCTCCTTTGGCGCCGCTGCGCGCATGACGGTGTGCGAGATTGCAAAGAAGTACAGCTGCGTACTGTGCGGTCCCGGTATGACGACGTCTGCCGGCGCTATGCAGGTGGTTTCGGGCTTGCTCGAGCTTGATGTACCGCTTATTTTGGATGCCGATGCACTCAACTGCCTTGCTAAGATTGCCATTGACGGTATTGATAGTAACCCCGAGATGTATCGTCGCGAGCAGCCGTTGGTTATGACACCGCACTATCGTGAGCTTTCGCGTCTGGTTGCCGGTGACGAGGTGAACGACCTTGGTACCGCGATTGCAGCCGCGCAGAAGGTTGTCTGGGCTGCAGGCTCCGACAATCTGGTGGTCATTGCCAAAGGGCCGACGACGGCTATCTGTGGCGTTGAGCGTGTACTGCTGCCGCTCTCGGGTCCGGCTTCTCTGGCAACTGCCGGTTCAGGTGATGTTCTCGCGGGTATTTTGGCCGGCACGCTTGCCACCATGCGCGACGAGATGGATCGTTGGGAGTTGCTGTATTCGTACGCCGTCGCACTTCACAGCTACGCCGGTTTTGCCGCGGCGACGGAGTATGGTGAGAAGAGCGTCATCGCGACCGATCTTATCGACTTGATCGGTCCCGCCATGGAACTGGCGGCAAAGGATGCGCTCGAAGATCTGGGAATCATGGACGAAGGGTCGGATGACTAATCATGAATAAAGCCGATTTGACGCGCTGGTCCTGGGTCGAGATCGACCGCGGGGCGCTCCGTCGCAACACGAGGGCCTATAAGAACTTGTTGAATCCACGTCAGCGCCTGTGCTGCGTGGTCAAGGCCGATGCTTATGGTCATGGAGCTGTTGAGTGCGCCAAGATCATGTATTCGGCCGGTGCCGACATGTTTGCCGTGGCGACGGTTAACGAGGGCGTTGAGCTCCGACAGGGCGGGATTACGAAACCCATCCTCATCCTAAGCGAGCCGCCTATCGAGGCCATTCCGACGTTGCTCGAGTTTGATATCATGCCCTCGGTCTATACGTCTGACTTTGCTCTTGCGTATGGCGAATGTGCCGTCGCGGCGGGCAAGGTGGGCAAGTATCATCTCGCCATCGAGACGGGTATGAATCGTATCGGCGTACACTACACACAGGTGCTCGACTTTGTCCGCGGTATTAATTTCCATCGCGGTATTCAGTGCGACGGCGTATTTACGCACTTCGCCACGGCCGATGAACCTTCGGGCTGGGACTACAAACTGCAGTGTCAGCGCTTTACCGAGGCCGTTCAAGCCATTAAGGATGCGGGTTTTGAGTGCGGTATCGTGCACTGCGCCAACACGCCGTCCTCGATGCTCGACCCCTCGATGCATTTTGATATGATTCGCGCCGGCGTTGGCTTGTATGGCATGCAGCCGTGCGAGCTGAGTGGCCGCGTGATGCAGCTTGATCCCGTTATGAGCGTCCATGCGCGCGTGACGCGCGTGGCACACCCTGCGATGGGTGAGGGCGTGGGCTACGGTTTTACCTACCGCGTACCGCGCACGCGCGTTCAGATCTGCACGCTGCCGATCGGTTATGCCGACGGCCTATCGCGTACGCTTTCCAATCGTATGGATGTGCTGTATCGCGGCGAGCGCGTGCATCAGGTTGGCAATATCTGCATGGACCAGTTTATGGTCGCCATTCAGTCCAACCCGGCACACGAGATTCCCGAGGCCGAGTATGGTGACGAGATGATCATTGTCGGCCGCGATGGCGATGCCGAGATCACTATGGACGAGATGGCCCGACTGCGCGGAACGATTAACTACGAGGTCGCCTGCGGCTTTGGCATGCGTCTCGACAAGGTCTACGTGTAGGAGCCGCTATGGGCGTCATGCACATCCCCGGCCATACCCATCAGGCACCACGTGAGGTCGCACTCGAGGAGATCGAGGCCGTTCTGGGCGATTGTCACCTCTGCCAGCTCTACCAGTCGCGTCACAATATCGTGTTTGGCGTGGGAAACCCCCGCGCTCGCGTGATGTTTATTGGTGAGGCGCCGGGCCGCAATGAGGATTTGCAGGGCGAGCCCTTTGTGGGGGCGGCAGGCGAGGACCTCAACGGCATTTTGTCGCTGGCGGGCCTCAAACGCGAAGACGTCTACATTGCCAACGTGCTTAAGTGCCGCCCGCCGGGAAACCGCAATCCGCGTCCCGAGGAAGTGCTGGCTTGCTCGCCGTTTTTGCGTGAGCAGATTCGAAGCATCTGGCCCGATATTATCGTGACGCTCGGCAACCCCGCGACGCACTTTGTGCTTAAGACCGAGATTGGCATTACTAAGCTGCGCGGCAGGTTCCACCAGATGGGGCATTTTGTAGTAATGCCCACGTTCCATCCGGCAGCAGCGCTGCGCAATCCGGCGTGGCAGGAGCTGCTGGAGGAAGACTTTAAGATGCTGGGCGACTATCTGGAGCGACATCCCGCGCCAGAGAACGCCTCGGAATAATAAGGAGCATGTATGTCCCTGGAGCGCCTGGGGGTAGGTACTTACAAAACGACTTGCGCTGCCGATACGGAGTACTTTGGCGAGCTAATTGCACCGTGCCTTGAGGACGGCGATGTGCTCATCCTGACCGGTGGCCTGGGAGTGGGCAAAACTCACTTTACCAAGGGCGTCTCGCGCGGGCTGGGCGATGGGCATATGGTTACGAGCCCTACGTTTGCGCTCATGGCCGTTCACGATCAAGGTCGTATTCCGCTGTTTCACTTTGATCTATACCGCCTGGAGCATGCCTACGAGCTCGAGGATACGGGCATTTTCGATGTGCTGGGCTATGAGGGTGCTTGCCTGCTGGAATGGGGCGAACAATTCCAGGACGAGCTGACGGATGAGTATCTTTCGGTGACGCTCAAGCGTGATGAGGGCGACAGCGATGTGCGAACGATAACGCTTGAGGCGCACGGTGACCGCGCAATGGAGCTTTCCCATTTGATTGATAAGGCTGTACAAGATGAGCTTGCATAACGACAACGCGCTGGTGGTGGCGCTCGATACCTCGACCGACATGCTTGCCTGCGCGGCAAGCTGGATTGATGGACAGACGGGCGAGACGAAGCTCGTGAGTGGCGACCACATGTGTCGCCGCCACGCCAACGTTGAGCTCGTGAATACCGTTGATGGCGTGCTGGCTCAAGCCGGTCTGGATCGCAGCGATGTTGGTTACTACGTGGTCGGCCGCGGCCCGGGGTCGTTTACGGGTGTGCGTATCGGCATCTCCACTGCCAAGGGCCTCGCGCGTGGTGCCAATGTTCCGCTGCTGGGCGTGTCGACGCTCGACGCTTGCGCTTGGACGGCGTGGAAGGCTGGCGTGCGCGGCAAGCTTGGTATCTTGGCCGATGCTATGCGCGGTGAGGTATATCCGGCGCTGTATATGCTGGTCGATGAGGGTCCCGAGCGCCAATTTGAGCGCGAACACGTGGTCAAGACCGCCGTGGCGCTCGATGAGTGGCGCCAAGCGGCGGACTGGGACCAGGTTCAGCTGACCGGTGACGGTCTCGTGCGCTATGGCAAGCTGCTGGGTGAGGACGAGACCGCCCGCTGCGTGGAGCGCGACCTGTGGTGGCCTTCGGGCGAGGGCTTGCTGCTCGCGCACGCTGCGGGTGACGGCGATCCGGCTCGCGTCCTGCCGATTTACACGCGCCTTTCGGATGCCGAGGAAAACGAGCGCAAGCGTCTTGGTCTTGCCGAGAGTGCGCAGAGTGAAATTACGGGCGTTGCCGATGAGCTCGCCGGTCGTCATCTGCAGTTCCGTCCCATGGGCGCGGCGGATGCCGAGGGCGCGAGCGCGCTGGAGGCTGCCTGCTTTGAAGGTGCCGGACACGAGGCGTGGACGCCGGGCATGTTCCTGTCCGAACTGGGCGAGGACGTCGCTGTGCCGCGTAGTTGGTGGGTAGCACACGACGACGGCAAGCTGCTGGGCCTTGCCGGCGGTATGGTCGTGGACGGTGATGTGCAGATTCTGGATGTCGCCGTCGACCCGGTACATCGCCGTGAGGGCATTGCCCGCAAACTGCTGTCGCACGTGAGCTATGATGCCCAGATGCTCGGCTGCACCACGGCTTCGCTCGAGGTCGAGGACGGCAACGAGGGAGCGATTGCGCTTTATAACGCTCTGGGCTTTACCGAGGCTGGCCGTCGCCGCGGCTACTATGGTGCCGGCAAGGATGCCATCGTCATGACGGCTCCGCTGCCCCTCGTGCTTCCGGTCGACAATGCTTCGCCCGAGCCGACGGCGGCAGAGCAGCGCGTATGGCCGCTGCCTGCGCCTGGGCGCTCCGAGGGGGAGCGTGCCGAAATTGAGCGCCGCCGCCTAGTGCTCGCTATCGAGAGTTCCTGCGACGAGACGGCCGTGGCGATTATCGATGCGGATGGCAATATGCTGGCCAACCAGGTGTCGACACAGATTGATTTTCATGCCCGCTTTGGCGGCGTGGTGCCCGAGATCGCCTCGCGCAAACACGTTGAGGTGATTGTGAGTGTCGTGGATGCGGCGCTCGAGGATGCCGCAGCATCGCTTGGTCTTGAGGGTGGAGCCATTGCCCCCAGCGAGCTTGCCGCCGTGGGCGTGACGCAGGGTCCGGGCCTGGTGGGCGCCCTCGTGGTGGGCGTTGCCTTTGCCAAAGGCTTTGCCTACGCTGCCGGCAAGCCGCTCGTATGCGTCAACCATCTGGAGGGGCACCTGTTTGCCAACCTGTTGGCGCAGCCCGACCTCAAGCCGCCGTTCATCTTCACGCTTGTCTCGGGCGGGCACACCATGCTCGTGCACGTGAAGGCGTGGGGCGACTACGAGGTGCTCGGTGAGACGCTCGACGACGCCGTGGGCGAGGCCTTCGACAAGGTGGCCAAGGCGCTGGGCCTGGGCTATCCCGGTGGCCCCATCATTTCCAAGCTGGCCGAGACAGGCAATCCCCGCGCGATTGATTTCCCCCGTGCGCTCAACAGCAGGGGAGACTATCGTTTCTCGCTTTCGGGCCTTAAAACGGCCGTGACGCTCTACATCGAGCAGGAGACCAAGGCCGGGCGCACGATTCACCTGCCCGATCTGGCAGCTTCGTTTGAGGCAGCTGTCTTTGACGTGCAGTACAAGAAGGCCAAAAACGCATTGCACGCTACCGGATGCAAGGAATACTGCATCGGCGGCGGCGTCTCGGCCAACCCGCATCTGCGCGAGATGATGATCAAGAAGCTTGGGCGTCAGGGGATTCGCGTAACGGTGCCGCCCTTGTCTGCCTGTACCGATAACGCAGCCATGATCGCGGAGGTCGCCCGCCGTAAATTCGACCGAGGTGAAATCTCGCCGTTCGACGTCGACGCCGATCCGAACATGACGCTGTAGCTGGTACGGCGCGGTCCCCGGACGGAGGGGCCGGATATAAGGTTTCCTGCTCTACAGTCCTGCGCAAGACGAAGGCCACATTAAGTGGCCTTCTTTGCGTGCGGAACTCGCGATAAACCTTATATC
>RQBM01000025.1:0-3812 GCA_008668795.1 Collinsella aerofaciens
CGTCATGGATCTTGCCACACTTATCGGCGCCCACTACGCGCGCCGCTGGTTCTTGCCGACGCCTCTGCGTGCGGTGTTTGTCGTGGCCGGTTACATGGCATTTTTGCGCGCTGCCCTTCATGAGCTGGCGCAGCCGCGCCTAACCGTTCCTGTGCTTGACGCTTCGGCCATCGGCATTTCGTTCGTCAAACGTGATGTCGACACCGCGGGCCAGACGATGTTCCTGCTCAACGTGGGTGAGCTGCTCGAGGACTACACCCGCGCCATGAGCGAAAACGAACTCATCAACTCGCTGCTCGATGTGCCCGACAAGGCGCAAAAGGTCGTCGGCGACACCGAGGTAAGCGTTGCCGCCACCGAGCTTGAACCCGGCGATTTGGTCGCCGTGCGCACCGGCATGTCTATCTGTATCGACGGCGTGGTCGAGCAGGGGAGCGCTATGGTCAACCAGGCGACCCTGACCGGCGAACCGCTGGCCGTCGAGCGCAGCGTGGGCGACGACGTGTTCGCCGGCACCGTTGTGGAAGATGGCAGCATCTTGGTGCGTGTGCGCGCCAACACGGCTCAGACCAAGCTCCGCTCGATCGTCTCGCTCGTGCAGACGGCCGACTCGCTCAAGTCCGAGGGTCAGTCGCACATGGAGGACCTCGCCAACAAGATCGTCCCATGGAACTTCCTGCTCGCGGGCCTGGTTGCGCTCACCACGCGCAGCCTCATCAAGACCTCAGCGGCGCTGATGGTCGACTACTCGTGCGCACTCAAACTCACGGGTTCCGTCGCCGTCATGACTGCCATGAGCGATGCTGCCAAGATGGGCGTCATGGTCAAGGGTGCGAAGTACTTTGAGTCGTTTGCCAAGGCCGACACCATTGTGTTTGATAAGACCGGCACGCTCACCGAGGCACAGCCGCGTCTTGCCTGCGTGCTGACGACTGATGGCTGGAGCGAGGACGAGGTCCTGCGCCTTTCCGCTTGCTTGGAGGAGCATTTCCCGCATCCGGTTGCACGCGCCGTGGTCAATGCGGCGCGCGAACGCGGGCTCGAGCACCGCGAGCGTCACGCTGCTGTCGAGTACATCGTGGCGCACGGCATCGCTTCGTCCATCGAAGGGCGTCGCGCCATCATCGGCTCCGCTCACTTTGTATTCGAGGATGAGGGCGCGCAGCTCGAATCCGACATCAAGGAGCGCATCGAGTCCCAGATGCAGGGCTTGTCGCCGCTGTACCTGGCGGTCGACGGCACGGTCGTGGGCGTGCTTGGTATCGAGGACCCGCTCAAGGCCGGGGTCCGTGAAGCCATCGCCGATCTGCATGCGCTGGGCGTTAAGCATGTCGTTATGCTCACTGGCGATTCGGAGCGCACGGCCGAGCGCATTGCGCGCGAGGCGGGTGTCGACGAGTTTAAGGCCGAACTGCTGCCCGAGGACAAGTACGCCTATGTGGAGCGCATTAAGAGCGAGGGGCGCCATGTTGCCATGGTGGGCGACGGCGTCAACGATTCGCCGGCGCTCGGTTTGGCCGACGTGGGCTTGGCGATGGGTGGCGGAAGTGACATCGCCAAGGAGGTCGCCGATATCATCCTGACCGATACGGATCTTGCCGCGATCGTGCGCCTGCGCCGCATGAGCCAGGGGCTTATCGACCGTCTGACGAGTTCGTATTCCAAGGTGATGCTCACCAACTCGGCGCTCCTGGCGCTGGGCATTACCGGCATGATCACTCCGCAGACGTCGTCACTGCTGCACAACGGCTCGACGATTGCCTACAGCCTGGGCAACGCGAAGGCATATCTGCGTTAGCAGGCGTGTTCGCCCACGTTATCTGGCCTGCGCCCAGACGGCATCGGTGCCGTCTGGGCGCAGGCCTTTTGCATTTGACCATTTGCTAGCTCCTCTATATAGTGTTGCTAGCGGTGTTAGCAATTGAAGGGAGCGGGATCAACGTGGGTGCTGTTAGCGGCATGGCGCAGGTGAACGTTCGCGTGGATCGCCAGGTCAAGAACCGTGCCGAGGAAGCGCTGCGGCTTTCGGGCGGGTCACTGCCCGAGCTCATCAAAAAGGTGGTGGCCAAGGTCGCGCAGGGTGGCGGGCAGTGCGAGGAGGTGCTTGCGGCTGTCGACGACCGGCACCAGGCCGTCGCGCCCGATACTCCGTTTGCCGCGTCGTGGGCAGCGGCAGACCGGCTTTATGCAGATTTGGGTATCGCTGCGTCGCCCGTATCCGACGATCGCGGTTGGGACACAATCTATTCTGAAGCCATGGACGAGCGCTATCGCCAAAAGGGGATGATCCTGTGAGCAGGGCTCCCCTCAAAATAATGGTGGATGCCAACGTATGGGTTGATTCGTTTTGCGCCGACCATGCCGAGTCGTTTGCCGCGCGTGCGTTTATTGGGCAGGCGACGGAGACGGGGGCGTTGCTGTTCTTTCCGGTCCATATCGCCAAGGACGTACTGTACGTTGTCCAACACGAGCTGAAGCGTAGCGTTCTTGCCAGCGGGGGAGCACTCGACGAGGCGTCTGCCCGTGCAATTGGCGATGCGGCGTTGGCGTTTGTTCGGAATATGACCGAAAACGCTACGGCCGTGGGCGCTGATGCATCGGACCTTTGGCTGGCCGACAAATATCTGACGCTCCATCGCGATTACGAGGACAACTTGGTGCTCGCCGCATGCAAACGCGCCCAGGTTGATTACTTGGTGACCAACGATCGCAAACTGCTCGAACATGCCGATCTTGCAGCAAAGACACCTCGTCAAATGATGCCGATTCTTGCTTTGGCCGAACGCAGCGGCGCGGCTATCGGTTGACGCGAACTGTTTGCGGGTCTCTTGGACGACGATGCGCCAAGGGGCCCGCGTCTGCTATTTACAAAAGCTCGGCCTTAATGGTGGGACTTTCTGCGAGCTGCTCGGCTGCCTTTTCGTCGGAATCGTTTAGCGCTGCCAGGCTGCGGTAGACCCACTCGTTGACCTGGGTGTTCTTGACGCCTGCGGTCTGCATAAGGGTGCCTGCCTCGCGGATTGCTGCGAACAGATCGGCTTTGGGACCTGCGAGCTCGACCTCGATGCCGTGGTGGGCGGCCACGCCGCGGTTCTCGCTCACGTGGTCGATAAAGCTCTCGACGGTCTCAAGCTGCTGGGCGAGAGCTGCATTATCGTCGGCGTCCAGCGCAACGAGTGCGTTCGATACCGTGAGGGCGGGATGTCCGCAGGGGACAAAGCCTTCGATGACATCCATAGCTTCGGTAATGGTTGAGCCCAGGCCTGCGAGGGCATTGACGAGTTGCTGCTTGGTATCCATAACGGTCCTTTCGACGGGTCAATTTCGCTTGGCGAAAATATACGTGACGCGATCGGTAGCAAAAGTGCGAAGTGCGGCGCACATTGGGGTCTTCACAGCTCGTGCATAGAACAGCTGTCCGCTTTCAGAACGTGGTAAGATAACACTCCACAAGCGGGGCTCGCCCCGCATGTTCCTTGAAAAGTCGACGGGTGTTGGGCGCTCGTGCCCAATGCCATCCAGACTTTCCCGACATTCGGGGGCGACTGGTTTCGACACGATAGCTCTGAGAGAGGAAGCAAGCCGAGGTCTCCTCGCCTCGTTAAACAGGGGTACCGTCAAATTGAATTGACAACAACTCTTCTTTTGAGCCTATGGCTCTCGCTGCTTAGTTTATAGCGGCGCGTCAACCCGGTGATTTCCCCGACACCGGCGCGACGTCATTTTAGGGGAATGCTCCTGCGCACGTAATCGGTATGGCGCAGGCTAAGACCGAACCGGTTAGGACGCCGCGAGCGTGTCGCTGCGCGCAA
>RQBM01000171.1:0-3018 GCA_008668795.1 Collinsella aerofaciens
GCTGATCACACCTTGGGTCATGGCTTTCGGCGCCTTTTGGAACACGTGCAGCACACCGTCGATACGGTAGCGCACGAGCAGACCGTCTTCCTGCGGTTCGATGTGGATATCGGAGCAGTGGTCGTCGATGGCCTGGTTGATGAGCAGGCTGACGAAGCGTGCCACAGGGGAGGCGTCCTCGCCGCTGTCGGATTCGAGGTCCACTTCCTTCTTGGCGGTCGCCGCGATTTCGTGCGACAGCTCGGTCAGCTCCGCGTTGGCGCGCAGGTACCGGTTGATGGCGTCCTTCACCTGAGAAGGCATCGCCACCATGGGAATGACCGGCATGCCGGTGCTGGCGGACACGTCGTCGATGGCGGCGAAGTTTTTCGGGTTGGCCATGGCCACGGTGATGCGTCCGTTGACAATGGACAATGGCAGCAGCTGGTTGCGACGGCACAGGTCGTCCGGCACCATGCTGATGACTTCTTTGTCTACTTGGTATTCGTTGAGGTCTACGAACGGCAGACTCATGCCTTGAGCTAGCGCCATAGCATATTCGCGTTCGGTGTTTTCGTCCATGCCTTCGGTGGATGTGGGCATGGCGGGAAAGTCGCTAGTGGCGTCGCTGGGTGCAGCGGCATGGCGTGGCTGGCTCGGCGTGAAAATCTGGTTGATTTCTCCTGTGACCGGGGAGTTCAAATCCATGCGCTCCGAGAAATCGCTCGGCGTGTCGTCGTTTCGATTGCGCTTGAGGAAAGGGAAACGGCTTCCCGAACCGGCGTCGCTCATAATGACCTCCTGGACCATGCGCCGGAACGCACGGTATGACTTATGACTCTTTGCAAACACAGGTGTTTGCGGGCCTGAGAATGTTCAGTTGTTCATGGTCATGTGAGCTAACGATTGCAGTGTTGTGCACTACTACTCGCATAGTTTAGCGGCTTTGTGACTGAAACGCCAATTGTCATGTGGTGTTTGGAAGGGTGTGAAAACGTTGGCAGGGAATCGTGATACAGTACAGATATTCATGCACCGCCTTTTCTGCGGTGATTTTTCCTGTTGCCTCCGATGATGGGGTGATACTGCATGAAGGAGCTGCTCATGGAGCACAGCTGGCGTAGGGCGGTAAATGATGCCGCGACAGGGCTTGCAATACATAACGTCAAACGATTGCCGAAACGTGGCGAGTCGGGTTTCACATTGGTTGAGGTATTGGTGGCGATTGTGGTGCTGAGCATCACAGGTCTTGCCGCCGCACAGTTCGCGATTACTGCGATTCGTACTTCTTATGCCCAGCAGCAGCGTTCAGCAGCCATTGCTTTGGGTAGTGATGGTATCGAACGCATGCGCGCACAGATAGCGGATCATACTTCTGCGCCATCCTCCTATTACACGGATTTGCTGCCTGGCATGGGTGTGGATGATGTGAAGAAAGCACATGCGAATCTCACGGCAGTGGGGGCCATCACCTCACAATTCTCGGATTTGGAGGCTACGGCCACTCCGGATGCCGATACGAGCAAGTACATTCAGCCGGTGCGCACTACCACGGGCAAAGACGCCAAACATACTACATATACGGTGAACACCGTGATTGAGAAGTGCTATCGGGAAAGCGGCACCATGGATTGTAGAACCGCTTCGGAACTGGGTATTGACGGGCATGCGTCCATTAGCGGTCTTGACGGTACTCCTGACGCCTCGCTGCGATCCAGCATCCTGAGTCAGGACAACATTCCTACTAAGGGATTCACCTTTATGGCGAAAACGTATATGCCGATGGTACGCGTGGTGGTAGGCGTCACCTGGTCGGACAATATTGACGCAGACAAAACGGCCGTGTATACCACCAATGAACTGTTGAATGTGATCGGGGCCTGAAGGAGCGGGACGGCTTATGGAAGAGAAGAACTCTGGATTCAGTCTGAATCGCCGATTATTACGTGCGCTCCGTAGGCGTGCTCGTGGTGAAGGCGGCGTTACCCTGGTGGAGATGATGGTTTCATTGTTTATTTTTGCCATTGTTTCCACCATGTTCACGGTGTCGATCGTACAATATTTGCATTCCACCACAGCCGATGCTATCCGTACCAGATCGGCTACGGAAATAGCTACATCGGTGCAGGCTCTGGACCGATATGTTCGCAATGCCGAAGGTGTGGAAGAGGCTGCCAGTGGTGACAGGTTGACTTTGGTGGCCACTGATGCCGATGGGATTCGGCAATGCGCTGTGATTGAGTACACAGAGGCCACGTGGTCCGGCGGGCGAGTTGATGATTATGGTTCCGTCGTGGTAAAAACCAGACCATATGCAACCGGTGCGGGGGGAGCGTGGAGCGAGCATGCGGTGTTGACGGCGGTGATGAACAACAGTACCGCTTCAACGTCCGATGATTCGCTGTTCAAAAACAAACTGTTCAGCATGGATGGCGGTACGCGCGTGGTGCGGTATTCGCCGGTGACGGGTTCGTATGTGGGTGGCAAGCCGGTCACCTCGAACACATTGACATCGTTTACAGCTCGCAATGTGGGTTCGAGTGCTTCGGTCGACTTCAGTCAATGTCGTTGAATGACGGTGTCTGTAAGGGCTCTCCCTTGTGGGGGAGCCCTTTTTCTATACTTTCAAATACCCCCGACGCGCCCGGGGGAAAATGGTTTTTTGATGAATTTTCGTCAAAAAATGCTGAAAATATTTTCTGAAACACTATTGAAAATATAACTATTCCAGGGCAAACGTTTCAGACGAAGAGGTACACCGGTAGACTGACGGACTCAACGCATGTTACGGAATCGGATGGTGGTGATTGTGTGAAGAGGGGTTATGCAATCGTATTGAAAAAGTTTGATTCGGGGTTGTGATGAAAACGGTGGATGAAACATCATTGGTGCGATTGGTGCACTGCATCTGGTACTGCAAACGATGTCAATACGACTACGCTGAGAGTTGTTGGTTATGTGAGCCAGCCACCCCCACAAGGGGAAATAACGCAAAGAAGAATCGCTGTGGACCATCCGAAGTTGGACGGTCCCACGGTA
>RQBM01000021.1:0-2848 GCA_008668795.1 Collinsella aerofaciens
CATCGCCTTCTTGGATCGCGACATCGCCACTTCCGGCCAGCAGGAGCAGGCCATTTCCAAGATCGTGCGCGAAGAGGGCCTCGAAGTGCTCGCATGGCGCGTCGTACCCACCAATCCGGACGGACTCGGCCTGCAGGCGTTGGCCAGCATGCCGGCGTTCAAGACGCTGGTCGTGGCCGATCCGGAAGGCAAGCTCGGTGGCATCGAGCTCGATCGTAAGACCTTCCGCATTCGCAAGCGTGTGGAACATGAGGTGGGCATCTACTTCGCGTCCCTGTCCGCACGCACCATCACCTACAAGGGCATGCTCACCACCATGCAGCTCAAGCCCTTCTTCCTGGACCTGTCCGACGAACGCATGAAGGCGAAAATCGCCATCGTGCATTCCCGCTTCTCCACCAACACGTTCCCAAGCTGGCCGCTGGCACAGCCGTTCCGCCAGCTGGCGCACAACGGCGAGATCAACACCATCCAAGGCAACCGCAACTGGCTGTCCGCACGTGAAGGCCGACTGAGTTCCGAACTGCTCGGTGAATTCAAGCCGCTGCTGCCGATCGCCACCCCCGGCTATTCCGATTCCGGCACTTTCGACGAATGCCTCGAACTGCTGCACCTCGCCGGCCGTTCCATGCCGCACGCCATCTCCATGATGCTGCCGCCGGCATGGGAGAACAACGACCAGCTCGATCCGGACGTCAAGGCTTTCTACGAATACAACAACACGCTGATCGAACCATGGGATGGCCCGGCGCACATCATCTTCACCGACGGCACCCAGGTTGGTGCTCTGCTTGACCGTAACGGCTTCCGCCCGGGACGTTGGCAGGTCACCGATGATGGTTATGTCGTACTCGCGTCCGAAACCGGTGTGCTGCCGGAAGTCGCCGAGGAGCATATCGTCACCAAGGGCCGTCTGGAACCGGGCAAGATGTTCCTCGTCGACACCGACGAGGGTCGCATCATCCCCGACGAGGAAATCAAGAAGACTCTTGCCAGCCAGCACCCCTACCGCAAGTGGGTGGAAGGCAACTCCGTGGAATTGAGTCAGCTGCCCAAGCGCGAGCACGTCAACCACTCCGGTCAGTCCGTGCAGCGTCGTCAGCGCGCCTTCGGCTACACCGAGGAAGATCTGAAGCTGCTGCTCGCCCCAATGGCCAACACCGGCAAGGAGCCGCTCGGCTCCATGGGCAACGATACGCCGCTCGCCGCGCTGTCCAAGCACAGCCGCATGCTGTTCGATTACTTCACCCAGAAGTTCGCGCAAGTCACCAACCCGCCGCTCGACTGGGAACGTGAGAAGATCGTGACCAGCCTCGAATCCGCCATCGGTCCCGAGCCGAACCTGCTGGCCGATTCCGAACTGCACGCCAAGAAGATCCTCATCCCGCTGCCGGTGCTCAACTCCGACGAGATGGCACAGCTCAAGCGCCTCGACCGCGCCAAGATTCTCGGTGGCTATTACAAGCCGTTCATCGTCAAGGGCCTTTACCAGGTGGCCGGCGGCGGACAGGCACTGAAGGACCGTCTTGACGAGATCTTCCAGGAGATCGACGAGGCGATTGAGAACGGTGCCAACTTCCTGGTGCTGTCCGACCGCGATTCCAACTATGCGTGGGGTCCGATTCCATCGTTGCTGCTCACTTCCGCAGTGCAGCACCATCTGCTGCGCCGCCACACGCGTACGCAGATCTCCATGGTGGTCGAAGCCGGCGATGTGCGCGAAATCCACCATGTGGCACTGCTGATCGCCTATGGCGCTGCCGCGGTGAACCCGTATCTGGCATTCGAATCCGTCGAAGACCTCTCCCGCAAGGGCTACCTCAAGGTCGACGCGGAAACCGCCGTGAAGAACCTGACCCGCGCACTGTCCACCGGCGTGCTCAAGATCATGGCCAAGATGGGTGTCTCCACCATCATGAGCTACCGTGGCGCGCAGCTGTTCGAAGCGGTCGGTCTCAACAAGGACGTCATCGACGAGTACTTCACCGGCACCACGTCCCGTGTGGGCGGCGTCGGCCTCGACGAGCTCGCCGAGGAAGTCGCCAGCCGCCATCGCGTGGCGTATCCGACCCAATGGACCGCCCGCCCGCACCGCAACCTGCGTACCGGCGGCGACTACAAGTGGCGTCGTACCGGCGAGGACCATCTGAACGATCCGGAAGCCATCTTCCTGCTGCAGCAGTCCACCCAGCGCGGCGACTACAACCTGTTCAAGAAGTACTCGAACCACATCAACGACACCTCCAACCGTCTGATGACGCTGCGTGGCCTGATGAAGTTCAAGTCCACCCGCAAGCCGATCGACATTTCCGAAGTCGAGCCGGCCAGCGAAATCGTCAAGCGTTTCTCCACCGGCGCCATGAGCTACGGCTCCATCTCCCAGGAGGCGCATGAGACGCTCGCCATCGCCATGAACACGATCGGCGCACGCTCCAACTCCGGTGAAGGCGGCGAATCCGAGGATCGTATCAACGATCCGCTGCGCTACAGCAAGATCAAGCAGATCGCTTCGGCACGCTTCGGTGTGACCAGCGACTATCTGGTGCATGCCACCGACCTGCAGATCAAGCTCGCCCAAGGCGCGAAGCCGGGCGAGGGCGGCCACCTGCCGGGAGCCAAGGTTCCGCCGTGGATCGCCAAAGTACGTCACGCCACCCCGGGCGTGGAGCTCATCTCCCCACCGCCGCACCACGACATCTACTCCATCGAGGATCTGAAGCAGCTGATCAACGATGCGAAGATGGCCAATCCGAAGGCCCGCATCCACGTCAAGCTCGTCTCCGAATTCGGCGTCGGCACCATCGCTGCCGGCGTGGCCAAGTGCCATGCCGATGTGGTGCTGATTTCC
>RQBM01000068.1:0-12515 GCA_008668795.1 Collinsella aerofaciens
ATTTCATGGTGTACATGGGGCTCGTGCCGATGTCGCCATAGACGACGCCGAGCGTTACGAGCAGCATGCCAGCGGAGAGGGGGATGGCTCCGTGCCCGCCTTGCCCGCGCTGGTCTTGGAGGTTTGCCTCCAGTTTATTGTGTGCCACGAGGACTCCCTTAGACATCCGGTTATCTGTCTAGGACAAAAAACTTTATGCCGTCTTTATACATACAAGAGCAGTTTGGCACATCGGGTTATTTTAGACAATAATCCTCAGCTGGGGATTATTTATCTACGCAGGTAGCATTTCAAAGCAGGGGCTTTTAAGCACGTACTGTCTGGGCGATGCCAGCCTTGGCGTTTGCGCGTTTGCCGGCGAGTTCGCAAAAAATCGCGCCGCCGATGATAAGCGCGGCACCCATCAGGCGGACCGGTGTTATGGCTTCACCTAAAAGGATGGCGGAAAACACGACGGCCGAAAGTGGCTCGAGGTAGCCGACGACCGCGACGGTCTGGACGGGCAGCTTGGCGACGGCACTAAAATAAAGCAGGCAACCGATGCCGGTGTTGACGACGCCGAGTATGACGACGGCGCGCCAATCAATACTGGCGGCGACGCCGGCGGACAGGAATGAGGGAGCGCCCTGCGTGATGAGCGTAAGGACCAGCGCGGTCACAAAGGCGGCGCTCACCTGGAGCGTGGAGTTCTCGAGGCCTTCGATGTGTGGCGCACCCTTGCTAGCGATGACCATCAGCGCATAGCAAAATGCCGAGGCGATACCGCAGACGATACCCGCAATGGGCATATTGCCGCCTAGACCTTGTGCTGCAATGAGAAAAGCACCGCAGGCGACGGCGATAAACCCGGCGATTTTGCCGCCGGTCAGTTTTTCGCCAAAGATGAGTGGGGAGAGCGCCATAACAATGATGGGGCCGCAGTAGTACAGCAGCGAGGATACGCCGACGCCGATCGTCTGGTAGGCGCGGAACAGAAAAATCCAGCTGGCGCCCAGCGCGGCTCCCGAGAGGAGGAGGGCTGCGGCTTCGCGGGGGCGAGATGGCGCCTGCAACTTATGGCTTTGGGTGATGGCGAGGATGGTGACAAGCGAGAGCGCGCCCAAAAACGTGCGTAGTAGCACGATATCGGCGCTCGGCAGCGCGATGGCAGCGGCGATGATGCCGTTGGAGCCAAACAATAGCAATGCTGCTAAGTACGTAAACAGTCCGTTGTCCATGCGCTTCCGTCCCCTCTATATTCGAGCATGTTCACTATGGGTGAACTGGTAGTAGAAGAAAAGCGAATATAATGCATGGCTAACATGACAAAAATTCATGTAAAGGTGGAGGCGTGTCGTGGAAACGAATATCCAAAAGATGCAGGTGCTGCTGGAGACGGTGCGCGCCGGAAGCTTTACGCGTGCTGCCGAGCGCCTGAGCTATTCGCAGTCGGGCGTGAGCCGTATGGTGGCCGACCTTGAGGCCGATTGGGGCTTTAAGGTGCTCGACCGCAGTCGCGAGGGCGTGGTGCTTTCTGCCGACGGGCGGCAGGTCATGCCGGCAGTCGAGGCGTTATGCGAAGAGTTTGGCCGCCTGCAGCGACGCGTGGATGAGATGCGCGGGCTCATGCGCGGCAAAATCTGCATCGGTACGTTTTCGAGCGTGGCGACCCACGTGCTGCCACCGGTGATTGCGCGCTTTCGCGCCGATCATCCGGATGTCGATTACGAGCTGCTGATGGGTGATTACTCCGAGATTGAGCAATGGGTGGCGGAAGGCCGCTGCGACCTGGGCTTTATCCCGCGTGCGCCCCGAGAAAACGGCATGGCATCGCGGTCTTTGGTGCGCGACGAGTTGATGGCGGTAGTGCCGGCAGATTCTTTGCTTGCCACGGCGGAGGTCGTTTCTCTTGCCGATTTAGCCAACGAGCAGTTTATTCTGCTAGAACGCGGCACCGATGACGAGATTACGCCGCTGTTTCGTCGGGCGGGACTGGCGGTGCGCTCAAAACTGTCGACTTGGGATGACTATGCGATTATGGCTATGGTCGAGGATGGCTTGGGCGTGAGCATTCTTCCCGCGCTCATCTTGCGCCGCTGTCAGTTCGATGTTGCCGTGCGACCACTCGAGGGACATCCCCATCGGCAGATCAATGCGATATATCGCACGGCTGACGTTTCTCTTGCTGCCGCCCGTTTCCTCGAATACCTCTAAACGTGTGCGCGTCATTGTCCGCTTTGGGCAAATCTCGGAGTCCGGTACATTTTCTTATGAAATTGAACTTTCGAATGAAGCGCCGCGTTATACTGCTTGCTAAATTGAACCATGGTTCAATTCGTGTTCTATAAATTGAACTTTGCCAGCAAGGAGGTTCTAGTGGCCCAAGAGACGTTTAGCGATCGCCTGCGACAGGCTATGTCCGATCGCGACGTTCGCCAGTCGGACGTAATCCGCGCATCGGAGATGCTCGGCAAAAAACTCGGCAAGAGTCAGATGAGCCAATATGTGAGCGGCAAGACGATCCCGCGGCGCGATGTGGCTGAGCTGCTCGCCCGTATTTTGGAGGTCGATGTTACCTGGCTGCTTGCCGGCGACGCCGATCAAGGCGAGGCATCATCACCCCGCAACGATTCCAAGCCCGAACCCCATCCCTCAGCTCAAATTGCAAGGAGCACCACCATGCGTACTTTTTCTAAATCCACCAAGCTCGATAACGTCCTGTATGACGTGCGCGGTCCCGTCGTCGACGAGGCCGCCCGTATGGAGGACGAGGGCGAGCGCATCCTCAAGCTCAATATCGGCAACCCGGCGCCCTTCGGTTTCCGCACGCCCGATGAGGTCATCAAGGACATGCGCCAGCAGCTGCCCGACTGCGAAGGCTATTCCAACTCGCGTGGCCTGTTCTCCGCGCGCAAGGCGATTATGCAGTATTCGCAGATCAAGGGCCTGCCCAACGTTCAGATGGAGCATATCTACACGGGCAACGGCGTGTCCGAGCTCATTCAGCTTTCGATGAACGCGCTGCTCGACAATGGCGACGAGATTCTGATCCCCAGCCCCGACTATCCGCTCTGGACGGCGTGCGCAACCCTTGCTGGCGGTCATCCCGTACATTATCTGTGCGATGAGCAGGCGGATTGGTATCCCGACCTGGAGGATATGGAGTCCAAGATCACGAGCGCGACCAAAGCCCTCGTCATCATCAACCCCAACAACCCCACGGGTTCTGTCTATCCGCGCGAGGTGCTCGAGGGCATCGTCGAGATTGCACGCAGGCATCAGCTGATGATCTTTGCCGATGAGATTTACGACCGCCTGTGCATGGACGGCTACGAGCACGTCTCGATTGCCTCGCTCGCTCCCGACCTGCCCTGCGTTACCTTTAGCGGCCTTTCCAAGTCGCACATGATCGCGGGCTATCGTATTGGCTGGATGGTGCTTTCGGGCAACCAGCGCTGCATGAGCGACTTCATCATGGGCATCAACATGCTCTCTAACATGCGCCTGTGCTCCAACGTGCCGGCTCAGTCGATCGTTCAGACGGCACTCGGTGGCCATCAGTCGGTCAACGACTACATCCGTCCCGGCGGCCGTGTCTACGAGCAGCGCAACTTTGTGTATGAGGCGCTCAACAAGATTGACGGCATCTCGGTGGTTAAGCCGCGTGCGGCGTTCTACATCTTCCCCAAGATGGATGTTAAGAAGTTCAACATCACCGATGACGAGCAGTTCGCCCTTGACCTGCTGCACGAGAAGAAGATCCTGATCACGCGCGGCGGCGGCTTCAACTGGGCTGAGCCCGACCACTTCCGTATCGTGTACCTGCCGCGCATGGAAGTGCTCAAAGAGTCCCTCGAAGACCTCGCCGATTTCTTCGATCACTACCGCCAGGCGTAACGGCAAAGGTAGCCTGTAATGAAACGGTCGGCCCGCAACGGATGCGGGCCGACCGTTTTCTGTTTAAGCCCGTGCTGTTAGCGCTTGTCTCGTTGAGCGGGCGAGGTTCGCGTGTGAGCGGTAAGTTCTATTCCAAAATGGAATACAGTTGGCTTAAGCTGGAATTGATGTCCGGGTACCTGCTTTTCTAGAATGTTTTCAACAAGATGAAAGGCGGTTCCAACCAATGATTATCGATGCAAATTCCTACTGGTTCGACGAGCGCATCTTTCATGACGAGACGCTCTGCGAACAGTTTTTGGCCGAGGTGCCCCGCGCTTACGACACCGAGGGCTACCTGACCGTAAGCCCCACGGGCAAGCGACAGATTGTGATTGAAAAGCCCGCTGGCTTCCCAGGCCTCAACTATATCGAGGGAGACTACACCCTTGAGAAGCGTCTGGCAGACATGGACGAGGCGGGGGTCGATAAAGCGATTCTCAAACTCCCCGGCTGCCATGAGTGGATGTCACTCGAGATGTGCCGGCGCTTCAACGACGGTATGGCCGCTGACGCAAAAGCGTCGAACGGTCGCTTGATACCGCTTGTCGCCGTGCCTCCCTTTGGCACCGAGGCGAACCTCGAGGAGCTCGATCGCAGGCTCGACGAGGGTTTCGCGGGCGTGCAGCTCTGCGCTCACTACGGCAAGCGTTATCTTGACGATCCGATCTTTTCGAACTTTTTTGAGCGACTGAACGAACGCAGCGTCACCGTTTACGTGCACCATGTGCCCGTACCGGTCGAGCATACGTCGCTGCTCGCATACGACAACCTGCGTCGCTCCTACGGCCGTTGCGTCGACCAGACCACGGCAATCGGTCGTGAAATCTTCAGCGACTTCTTCGAGCGTTATCCCAACGTCAAGATGGTCCACTCCATGCTCGGTGGCGCTTATTTTGCGTTTAAGGAGATGCTGCTGCCGCACGGTCCCAAGCGTTCAGATGCCTCGGGTCGCTTCCAGACCGATACCGAGACGGTCTCCAAGCGTCTTGAGAACAACATCTATTTCGACATGTCCCATGCTCAGCCTTGGGGCGAGACGCTTCTTGCCTGTGCGGTTGAAGTCCTTGGTGCAGACCATATTGTCTTTGGTACGAGTTATCCCGTTAAACGCGAGTGGCTAACAGAGGGTGTCGCCTGCGTCCGCGCCACAGATTTAAGTGATACGGACAAGGACCTTATGCTTGGCGGCACGGCACAGCGCTTGTACGGCATCGAGTGAGCGACAGATAAAGGAGGGCGTTCGCCATGGATAAGGGAGAGATGAAGGCCGGAGCCGCCCGGGTGGCCATTAACTTAGAGGACGTATTGCCGTTCGACGGTTTCGACGCACTCCGTCATGAAATCTTTGCCCGTGCCTTCGTGGTCGAAGGGATGGGGCGGCGCGCTTGCATCCTTTCACTTGAGGTTACCTCGATCGCTCCGGCCCTACTCGTCGATCTGCGTGAGGTTGTCAAGGATGTCTCCAATTGCGACGGCGCCTTTTCTTGGGTGGTCCCGACCCACACGTTTTCTGCGCCTCACGTGCGCACCCCTGGGCATCTGGCCGACACCGATGCCCGCGATCGAAATGAGCGCTATCGTGCCGCGCTCATCGCCGCGACACGCGCGGCCGTTGAGCAGGCGGTTGCGGGCATTCGCTCTGTCACGCTCGCCTCGGCGGAGGGCTACTGTCCTGTGAACGTTAACCGCGACATTGAGACACCGGCCGGCTGGTGGCTGGGAGTAGACCCCAAGGGGTTTGCCGACCACGCGATGCCCGTACTTGTCGCGAGGGATGCCGAGGGCGGGCTCGTTGCCATGCTTGCGACGGCTGATGTCCAGTCTTCCGTGCTCGACGGATCGCACGATTCTCAGGGGAAGCGCTTGGTGAGCGGGGACCTCTTTGGCTTTGCCGCCATGGCTCTCGAGCGCGAATTGGGCGGAGTCGTGTTGCTGCTACCCGGTGCCGCGGGGGATCAGAGTCCGGCGGAGCGCGCCGTGACCGTTGCGTTCGATTCGACCGGGGCGAAGCAAACGTTAGATGCTCACGAGAGTGGATATCGCATGCTGCATCGACAGGGTCGCGCTATGAGCGATGCGTTGATTGAGGCCGTCCGTGCGGCGCGTGAGGACGATGCCATCGGCGTCGATGCTCGCACGGTCGACGTCCTTTTGCCCGCCCAGACGCGCGCCGACTTCTGCTCATTGGCCCCGCATCGAACTTATGAGTTTCATGCGGCAGGCGAACAGCGTACGAGGGTCTATTTACTTCGGCTGGGAAATGCCGAGTTCGTTGGTATCCAGCCCGAGGTTTCGAGCTCGTTTGGCGCCGCCGTGCGCGCCGCCCGATTCTGCCCCGTGCTCTTTGCCACGCTTGTCAACGGAGGGCAGAAGTATCTGCCGGCCCCCGACGCGTACGAGAAAATCACCTATGAGGCCATGAACTCCGGTTTTGCCGCCGGCTCCCATGAGCGCCTCCTCCAAACCATCCTTGCCGCTTTGAACGCGGCGCGACAAAAAGGAGAACTTGCATGAATATCGGACATGCACGCCGCAAGATCACCCCGCAAGGCGACATCTATCTAATCGGATACCGTAACCTCCCCAACCGTCTGGAGCCTGCGACAGGCGTCCATGACGACGTCTTCGCCAACGCGATTCTTTTCCAACAGGACGACCGCGAAGTTTTTCTCTTCAACGCCGATGTTCTCGAGTTTGAGGAAAGCATGGCCGAGGAGGTTAAGACGATGCTCGCCGAGCGCTATGGAATCGACCGTGACTGCGTTCTGCTCTCGGCGACGCACGACCATACTTCAATCGTCGCTTACCACCGCAGCTGGTGGACGGGAAAATTCGACGAGAACTACTATCGCTGGTTCCTCGATACCATCTGTCAATGCTTCGAAGAGTGCCGCACCAACGCGCGACCTGCGACCTGCCGCATGGGCAAAAAAGTCATCACCGGTTTCTACGACAACCGCATCATTCCCGGAGAGCTTGCCGACAATGAGGTTATCGTGGTGTCGTTCTTCGATGACGAAGGCAAATCGTTTGCGGGCTTTGTGAACTGGGCGGTGCATTCTGCCTGTGTCGGACCCGACTGCACGGAGCTCACGAGCGAACTCGCCGGTCTTACCGGCAAAAAGCTCGCTCAGAGTCTTGGTTACTATCCGGCCATGGTCGTCGGTGCTGCTGGCGACTGTAGCGACCGCAATTTTCGCCAGGGACGCGGCATTCCCGAGGTCGAGCGCGTTTCGACCGGTCTTGCCGAGGCGATTTCCCAGATCAAGCTCGATCGCGAGGTCGTTCTCGATCGCATCGAGCCTCAGACGTTCTATCACACCGTTGCCCATGACGACTTTTCGCTCACGCTTAAGTGTGCCGTCATCAGTTTGGGCGGCCTGCATCTCTTTGTGTTCCCGAGTGAGCTCGGCAGCGACTTGGGTATTCGCATGAAGCGCGAATGCCCGGTCGAGGGAATAGTTTGCGGTTACACCAACGGCTATTTCGAGTATTTCCTTCCGGCACGCGAGTACGGCCTCTCCTTTGAGACCGAGCGTACTCAGATTCCCCAGGGCGAACCGGAACGCCTGTGTGACAAGTTCTGCCAGACGACGAGACTTCTCGGCGCAGCAGATTCGCGTCTGTAGGCCTGATTGCGTGACATGGGCCAATGAGGCTCGCTGCCATGTGATCGGCATTTTCCATCTTCTCTGCCGTTTCCCATCCCGGGCGTACGTGCGTCCGCGGATTTCAAAGGGGGAAGCGGGTTCCTTGCCCTCCCACGTCGACTACGGAGGCATGAAATCGATGCTATACCCCGCTCAGAAAAAGGAGAATTCCATGAAATACCAGAAGCTTTGCGATGAAATCATCACAAAGGTCGGTGGTCGAGACAATGTGTTAGACGTGAGCCACTGCATTACGCGTCTCCGCTTCCACCTCAAGGATGAATCGCTCGCCCAGACCAATGAGCTTAAGGCGACGAAGGGCGTCGTTGACGTCATCCAGGCCGGCGGACAGTATCAGGTCGTGATTGGTGCCACTGTCGAGGCCGTCTACAACGACCTTGTTCAGATTGGCGGGTTCGACTCCAAACCCGCACTCGATATCGATGAAGGCGACGACGTCAAAAAGGGCGATCCATTCTCGCGTCTGCTGGCCATCATCTCCGAGATTCTGCAACCGGTTCTTGGCGTGCTTATGGCCGGTGGCTTTATCAAGTCGATGCTCGCGCTCTGCACGGTTGCCGGTTGGCTTCCCAAGGAGAGCCTAACGTATGTGACGCTCTCGGCAATCGGAGATTCGGTTTTCTATTACTTTCCGCTAATCATTGGCTGGACGTCGGCCAAGAAGTTCGGACTTAAGCCCGTTATGGGAATGGCGCTCGGTGGTATCCTCGTCTACCCGACGCTCGTTGCCCTTATGGGCGGAGATCCGCTCTATACGCTCGGCGCCGGCACGGTCTTCGAGTCCAATGTCTACGGTGATATTTTTGGCATCCCGCTGATCATGCAGAATTACTCATCGACGATTCTGCCTGCGATCTTTATCGTCTGGATTGCCTCCAAGGTGCACAAGGCCCTTTCTAACGCGCTGCCCGCGCTTGTGAGCTCGTTCTTCTCCAACATCCTGACGCTCCTCATTTGCGGCATCCTTGGCCTGCTTGTGGTCGGTCCGGTCATGACGGTCCTCTCCAACATCGTTGCCCAGATCATCTTGATGCTCATCAACTTCCAGCCCGCCATCGCCGGCTTCGTCATCGGCACGTTCTGGAGCCTGCTCGTCATGTTCGGCCTGCACTGGGGTATCATCCCGCTGTGGTTTCTCGATGTCGCAACCTACGGCTATGACCTCATTAACCCGCTCGTGTATGCAGGCGGTTGTGCCATCGCCGGTGCTGTGCTTGGCATGGTCATCCGAACCAAGGACTCCGAGGAAAATGCTGCCGTCAACATTCCCGCCCTTGTCTCTTCGATTTTCGGTGTCAACGAGCCTGCGCTTTACGCCATCTTGCTGCCGCGTAAGCGTCTTATGTGGGCAACCTTTATTTCCGCTGGTGTAGGCGGCGCCATTGCCGGCCTCATGGGTGCCAAACTCTATGCCTTCGGTGCCTCCGGCCCGCTCGGTTTCCCGAGCTTTATTAACCCTGCCGGCATCGACACGGGCTTTATCGGCCTTGTCATCTCCGGTGTGGTCGCTTTCGTTCTGGCTCTTGTCGCCGCTATGGCGATCGGTACCAGGAAGGACGAGGGCGGTAAGGCGCTCAACATCTCGGTGGACTAGTCTGTCTGCGCACTTTAACTAAATATGCCTCGGACGGCGACGTGCCGCCCGAGGCATATTTGTGTTTTGTGCCGTTGTCAGCGTGTTTGCGGACACAAGTCTGCGGTTGTGGAGCAGCGGGGATTATGACGGTCGTGCCGCGGTGGAAGACGCACGGTCGCCCTGCAGGAGCTGACGGTAGGGGAGGAAGCCGATGAACGAGACGACCGCCTGCGAGTGCGCGGCGTTCCGCTTGAGGTAGAGCCTGACCTCGGAGGTCGTCGCGGGCTCAAGCGGCACCAGGGCTACCTTTCCGCTGGCAAGCGATTCCGCCGGCTTGCGCATGAGGAATGAGACGCCGGCGCCGCGTGCGACAAGAGAGATGATGTTCTCGGCTCGTTTGCCGGTGAACGTAACGCGTGGGCCAAATCCAGCTTCGCGACAAAGGGAAAGGACGAGCTCGCTTACGAACGAGCCTTGGGGAAGCATGAGGAAATTCTCGTCGATAAGGTCGTCTATCTCGACGGTGTCACGTTCGGCGAGTGGATGGTCGAGCGAAAGGACGGCCACGAGCCGGTCGGTCGTAAAGGGAATCTTTTTGAACTCTGGCTCGATGGCGCCGCTGTCACGGATGAAGGCCAGGTCAATGTCCTCGTGCAGGAGCATGCGCTTGAGTGTGTCGCCCTCGCCTTCGATGAGCTCGACAGAATATGAGGGGTTCGCCTGCTGAAAATCGATGACGGCGTCCGTGATCCCATAAGGGGCCATAATGGGGATAGAACCTACGGTGAGGTGCTCGAGCGGCTCACCTGCGCCTATTTGAATGGCGGCAAGATAGCGGTGCTGAAGCGTCGCAATTTTTTGCGCATAGGGGAGGAGCGCTTCACCTTGCGCGGTGAGTGTTACGTGGCGCTGGCTTCGATCGATGAGCTTGCAGCCGAGCTCGTGCTCCATTGCCATGATGTGCTTGGAGAGGGTTGATTGCGACATGAAAAGCAGCTCCGCCGCATCAAGAAACGTGCGTGACTGCGCTAAGATGGCGAATTCGCCAAAGCGGCTGATATCCATAGGGAGGCCTCCGGTACCCTCATTTTGGCAGGTGGCCTAAACCACGACGCCGTTGCAGTGGTCGATTTCGTGCTGGATGATTTCGGCGGTGTAGCCCGAGAAGTTTTTGATGCGGTGGACGAAGTTCTCGTCCAAATACTCAACCTTAATGCGGCGATAGCGGGTACAGGGACGCTCGCCGATTAGCGAGAGGCATCCTTCGCTTGTCTGATAGGCATTGACCTGCTCAAGAATTTGAGGGTTGTACATCAGGAGCGTCCTGTTGCCGTCCTTTACGCAGATGATGCGTTTGCGCACGCCGATCATGTTGGCGGCGAGGCCCACGCACTCGCGCTCATGCTCGTGGAGTGTATCTAGGAGATCCTGCCCGGTCGCGGCATCGTCGGGGCCCGCGTCTTCGGAAGGCAGGCGCAAAAAGAACTCGGATTTCATGATGGGCTTAATCATGGCGGGCTCCTCATGTCTTATGCTTTCGTGGACTTTTAATAATAGCGCGGAAGGAAAGCTGTGCGTCCGCGTTACAATCTTTCGACGTTGGACCATGTTGCCAGATTCGTCGTGTACGGCGTCTGGCGTAAGTCTAGGGCTCATTTTTCGCCCTGGACTGTTCCTCTGGGGCGATGCGACTGTCGTTCCAAGAGGAAGGAAATGCATGGGGAGCAAATCTCAGCAACAAGTTCAAGTAGCGCCATCGGCCACTGCGGCGATTCTCGTCGTAATGTATATTGCAGCCTTTGTTGCCGCGTTTAACGAGAACATCATTAACGTGGCGTTGCACGACATTATGGCAGCCTTTTCGGTGAGTGCCACCACGGCGCAGTGGCTCGTTTCGGGCTACATGATCGTGACGTCGATCTTTACGGCCATCATGGCCTTCCTGTCCGGCCGTTTCTCGACGCGCAAGCTGCTGTTTTTCGCATGCGGATGCATGGTCGCCGGCGAAGTCCTGTGCCTGTTCGCTCCGTCGTTTAGCGTTTTGCTGCCAAGCCGTATTTTGCAGGCTGCGGGATCGGGCATCTTGTTCCCGCTCATGATGAACGTGGTGCTGTCTTGCGCCCCGCGCGAGAAGCTTGGTCTGTATCTGAGCCTGGGCGGTGCCTGCATTACGCTAGGGCCGGCGTTTGGACCCGTGATCAGCGGTCTTATGTGCACGTTGTTTGGCTGGAGGGCGGTGTTCGTAGTACCGCTGGTGGGCGGCATTGCGGTCGCTGCGGCGGGCGTAAAGCTTGTTCAGAATGTTGGAGAGCGCTCGAACACCACGCTTGATATTCTGTCGGTTGTTTTGCTCGCCGCCGGCATTACGGCATTCGTGTATTCCGTAGGCGAGTTCTCGACCAATCCGATTGCCGGTATCGTGACGCTTTTCGCCGCCATTGTGCTGCTCGGCCTGTTTGCGGCCCGCCAGCTCAAGCTCGAGCATCCGGTGCTTAACGTGCGTCCCATGGCGAGCGTTCGTTATTGGCCTGCGTGCCTGCTTGTGGTGGTGTCGATGATGACGACGTTCTCGATGAGCGTTTTGTTGCCGCTCTATTTTGAGGGCGCATACGGCATGACCGCACTTGCTGCGGGCTTGCTCATTTTGCCGGCGATTGCCTGCAACGCCGTGACCTCGATTGTGGGCGGACGCGTGATGGACGCCCGTGGCGCATGGCCGCTGCTGCCGGTCGGCTTTGCCCTGATTGCCGTGGGGCAGACTGCAATCTCGATGACGGCGGCGAGTATGAACATCGGCGTCGTCGTGGCACTGACCGTTGTGGTGTATGCCGGAGTCGGTTTGGTGCTGAGCCCCTCGCAGACGGCCGGCTTGGAGACGCTGCCTGCCGCCGAGCATCCTCACGGAACGGCATTGCTCAATACGTGGAATATGATTGCCGCATCGTTTGGCCCGTCGCTGTTTATCGGCCTGCTCTCGAGTTCTGCGGCGACTGCCGGCGCCGCTGGCGTTGCGACGGACGTTGCCCAGGCGATTGGATTTGCAGCTGCCGTGCGTGTGGCGGCTGTAATTGCCGCGGTCGGGTTCGTGGCGTCGCTGGTGTACGCTCGTCGCGAGTCACACATGTCGCATTAATGTGTGCACATAGATTCTGCAGCTAGATTGGATGGCGACACCATAAACTAATGGACGTTTTGCCGAGAGGCATGATTGTTTAAAGCGCAAAGAGTGCGCGACGGGCCCCGCGAATGGGGCGATGATGCCCGAGAGGGCCAAGAAGGAGTCTCATGTCCGAGAACGAAGAGATCATGAACGAGACCGAGAACGAGACCATGGCTGCCGAGGTCGAGGC
>RQBM01000121.1:0-2558 GCA_008668795.1 Collinsella aerofaciens
GCTCATGGGAAGGCTGGCCGGTCATCGGATCGATCCATTCCTTCTCGCCGGTGGCAAGGCCGAGGAAATTGGCCACGGTTTCCGGGGTTTCGTCGTCGAACAGGTTGATTTTGATGTCACCTTCGGAGGTGCGCATGATAATGGTAGTCATGGTCCCAAGTGTCTCATGGGCTTGAGACCGGCCGGTGGCACATCGACGTGTTCGGGGCTGGGCCGATGGCTGCATGGAGTGCTGTTGTAAGGGCGGATTAAGAAGTCCCCCAGGGGTTGGGTGAACTCGAATGGGTATCGCTGGAGCCTGGGCCATGCTTCATGAGCGGTTCGGGAAATTGCTTGCGTTCCTTCTACCTTTATTTCTTCTTTTTAGTAGGTGAAAAACAGTTTCGACAACACCAGCAGCGATGAGGAAGGGGACCGCTCGTAAAAGATAAAGGTATGAAGGAAAGCTAGATACGTATTCTGGATGCAGGTAGTCAAAAATAAAGCCGCTTGCTGTGCATAAGAGTCCAACGCATACTAGGAGGACTGCAAGCGTGTGGCAAATTCGGCGCATATTGGCTCGATTCTCGAACTGCGGAGGAATGAGTTCTATTGTAAGCAAGGCTTGCCGGAGAGGCCAGGCCCAGTTCAAGGAGCGGAAGGCTTGCGTCGCTCCTGCGGCATCGACGAGAAAGTGTTCCAGCCTCTTGGTGAAGAGTCACGAGCACCCTGCTTGGGGGACCCGACATCATCGATGTACGACATACGGCATCTACGACTTCGCCCGGTTCGTGCAGACGCTTGAAAGAGCGAGGGTCATACAGGCCTCGTGGAGACGCGCGTCTTCTCCTTTGTGGGCGTTTGGGTTTTTCTGGTGGTGGTCTTGATGGACCGGCGTGTGCCTCTGGAATGATGATATGGAGGTTTCATTATATCGTCCGCCGTCAGGCCGGTTTGCGTTCGCGGGGTATTGGCATTATCCTGTAAAGGCGAAATAAGCCGGACTTCGTCCGGTTCGCTGAGGCCATCCCGTGGATGCGGGGTGGCCTCAGTGCTTTCATCACAGGATCGGGGGAGGGTGGATCCATGTCGTTGCGCAAGCCCTACAGGAGTGTGGACGAACAGTTGCGCATTCTGCGGTCCCGTGGCATGACCGTCGAGGCCGGCGCGGATCATGTGCTCAGGCGCGAGGGCTATTATCCGATCGTCAATGGCTATAAGGATTTGTTCCTCGACCGAAAGGCATGCCTGACCGCTGGTGATGACCGGTACGGGACGGGCGCGCGTTTCGATAATCTGTACGCCCTGTTCCTGTTCGACCGTGAGTTGCGTGAACTGTTGTTTTCCGCCATCACACGGGCGGAGGCCGCGCTCAAGGCAGTATGCGCGCATGAGTTCACCTGGCTGCACCCCGACGAGGTCAACCCGTATCTCAATCCCGACTATTATGATTCCAGGTGCCGTCCGAGCGCCATGGCGTTGATCGACAAGGTCTTCAAGCGGATACTTGAATTGGACGGCAATCCGCGCAACAGGGGCGACTATGGCGGCAAGGCGTATATCCGCCATTGCATGGAAGACCACAACGGCCAGGTCCCGTTGTGGGTGCTGGCCAACGATCTTTCCTTCGGCCAGACGGTATGGTTCTTCCAAGTCCAGTCCCCGGCAGTCCGATTGGCAGTCGCCGAAAGCTTCACCGGTTTGTACGCGGACACGCACGACAAGCCACGGCGCATCACCATCAAGCGGTTGGATGGCATCTTCAACAGGCTGGTGTTCTACCGCAACCTGTGCGCGCATGACGAGCGTTGCTATTGCGCCCGGTACGATGGGCGCGCTAACGAGAACGTGTACCAGGCCATCGGGGATCTTGGCTATCTGCTTGACAAGGACGATTACCTGGAATTGTTCCGTCGCTTCTCCACATTGGTCGCACGGGTGACGTCCGCCATGCCATCGCGGAGCCAAGCGATCCTGTCTGCCATGGGCGTGTGCGAACGGGAACTGGCCGACAGGGTGGAAGCCATACTGCGCAGTTGACCGTTCCTGACATCAGGGAGTGGCGTCGCAGAAGGCTTTATACCATGAGCCAGCTGATTTGGGCTGTCTGCAATGGGCTTGTGGGATCTAGGATGGATTTGGGATGCCATTGGCGGCTGGGACGGTTGCGCGGGCCACGTATCGTTCTGTCTGCTGTCCGCCATGGAGGCGTGCTGCCGGGAATGCTTTTGGGCATCGCACATGTGGAACATCATGAAACCACAGGGGGATTGTCTTTTTCCACGCCGGTCGGCGAAGACGTTGAGCGCCGGCAGGGCGGTGGAATGTTCCCGGATTATTCTTGGGTGCCTGTAGGTGCCTTACGGAAAACGAGGCTGATTGGCAGGTTTCCCAAGATCGGAAAACCTTGGAATAGAGCCAAAAATGACCACATGTGATTATCATCAGAGGTGCGCATGATAACTGTAGTCATGGCTCCAAGTGTCTCATGGGCTTGAGACCGGCGTGGATGCCGACGGCACGGATACAGGACGGCGGATTGGTAGACGCGTAGTATTAAGACGGTGTTCGAACGGTCA
>RQBM01000244.1:0-18633 GCA_008668795.1 Collinsella aerofaciens
TCGCGCGAGGACGGAGGGCCGGAGTGGGGCGACAGGGCCGTGTGGGAGGACCTCCACCACAGGGACCCGTACCCGTTCTGGCTTGATTAATGGATAGAAACGGATGTTCTATCGGGACACACATTTTGTCCTATAAGCCCCTTTTTTTGGTGCCCGACCGGTTCGGCTCCGCCCATCGCACTCCCCCGACAAACGGGAACGGGCCCGCCGGCAGTCAGTTGCCAGCGGGCCCGTTCCCGAAGTACACCGTTGAATCGCACAGAGGGGAGGGATGCGAATCAAACTCAACAGGGCAGGCTTTTTCATCGCCTATTGCCCGCTCCGTTGTTGAATAAAATATAGTTCACCGTGGTTTACTTTGCAGCATCAATATGAGCCGCCATAGCTTCTCCATAAGTTAGCCCCGGTAAACCTACATCGGAAAACCGCCGCAAAGGGGACAGGAACCTTTGTGGTAGTTTTGGCCACGGCAGATCTGTTAGAGTCCGGCGGGCCAGCGACAGGCGCCCAGATCGACGTGCATGGGGTCGACAAACGTCACGCCCTCCCCTAGCAAAAGCTCACGTTGAGCATCGGGACCGCCAAAAGCAAAACCCTCGCATATGCGCCCGTCGGCAAACACCACGCGATGGCAGGGTATCTCGCCGGGGCGCGGATTGCTGTGCAGGGCATACCCCACGTACCGCGCACTTCGTGGACGACCGGCAAGCAGCGCCACCTGACCATACGTGGCGACCATCCCTTCGGGGATCTGCTCGACCACCTCGTACACCCGTTCAAAAAAGCCCTCAGACGCCATCGCTCGCTCCCTTCTCCGCATTAACAGCATAAAGAAATGATCCCTTGGGGACGGAGGAAAACGGATCATTCGCGGCCTCCGTGCGGTCGATGATCCGTTTTCCTCCGTCCCCAAGGGATCATTTGTTGGCAGGTTGGTTAGTTGGCGGGCTGGAAGAAGGCTACGGCTACGGCACCGGGGCCTACGTGGGTACCGATGGTGGCACCGATGGTGTGAACGGGCAGCTCGCCCTCGGTGTGGCCAGCCCACAGTGCCGCGCTGTCCTCGATATACTTCTTGAGCACCGCATCCGAAAGGCCCGTATAGCCGAGCGCCAGCGGCATGGAAAAGTCGATGCCGCCCGCCTTTTCGACCTTTTGGTTCAGCAGGTTGCGGCCGTTCTTGGAACCGCGCGCCTTTCCCAGCTGCACAATCAGACCGTCCTCGGCAGCTACCACGGGCTTTACGTTGAGCAGCGTACCCACGGCGCCGGCAGCAGCAGACAGGCGACCGCCGCGCACCAGGTACTCCAGCGTCTCGAGCAGGCCGATAACCACCACGCGGTCGCGCACGGCCTCGACCGCCGCCGCGATCTGGGCCGCGCTACGGCCCTCGTCCACCAAGCGCAGCGCATACTCAACCAGAATGCGTTCACCCAGGGTGACGTTGTTGCTATCAACCACGTACACATCGCCGCCCGGCGCCTCGGCTAGTGCGGTACGGGCGCTCTGATTGGTGCCCGACAGCTTAGCGCCCACGGTAATAATCACAGCCTCATCGCCGGCTTCGCGAATCTCGGCGATAGCCTGCGAGAACGCGTACGGGTTGACCTGGCCGGTCTTGGGCAGCTCATCGCGCTCCACGAGCATCTCGTAAAAGCGCTGGTGATCGATGTCGACGCCATCCATGTACACATCGGTGCCAAAGGTGACGGACAGCGGCAAAACGTCCAGTGCCGGGTGCTCGGCCGGCGACATATCGCTTGCGGAATCGGTAATAATGCGGACGGACATAGCGAATCCTTTCTTGCGCAGGTCCCGCGCAGGGAATTTTGACAGCAATGCCCCGGCACGGTATACGCGCTCAAACGGGACGATGCAGTTGTTAATGGGAAGCAAATGCCTAGGCGGCCCTACAGCTCGCGCAAGGTGTTGAGAATCGTACGCAGCGACGCATACATCTGCTCACGCTGCTCCACGCCCATGGCCTTGCCGGTGGTGTCGAGCACTTCACGAATAATGCAATCGGCCTCGTTCATGCTCTCGCCGCCCAACGTGGTCAGGCGAACCGGGGCGCGATACTTAACGGCGGCATCGCCCGAATCGTCGACTTCGACGTAGCCGCCCTCCTCCAGATGCGCCAGCGTGCGCGAGACGGCAGCGCGGGTCACGCCAGCCATGCGGGCGAGGTCGGCACCAGTCAGGCCGTCCTTGCTGCGCTCAAGATAGTACAGGCACATGATGTCGGAGCCCTTAAGGCCCAGCCTTGCGCCCTCAGATGTCTTAATGCGCTGGATCTCCTTGTAGAGTCCACTGATCAGTCCGACAAAGTCCTCGAAACGTGTCTCGTCGCTCTGTTGCATGGGAGACGACCGCCTTTCGCTTGCATAATGCTAACGGGTAAACATCTTAGCCGTACCCAGCGACCGCAAGCCCCGCACGCCCTATTTGTTAACTCATCAACATAAAAACCACCACAAAGGGGACAGGCACCTTTGTGGTGGTTTTGACCGGCGAGTATGATTTGCAGAAGTTGCTACAGCTCCACGCGGGGATTGTCGCGGGTCACAAGCGTCTTAACGACAACCGTCGCTCCCAGATAGCGCTCAAGCAGCTCGGCTAAGCGATCGATGGCGGCCTGACAGTCCCCCATGCGCTCGGGCTCTACGCACTCAATCGCCAAAAACGCGTCGGCCGAATCGTCGGATAGAGCCGTTCGGACGCCGTCGCGCCAGTTCCAGCAGCGGCACACGGCGCCCGCATCGTCAATGTAGGCGAGCTCGCCGGGCAGCGTCGGGTCGTCCGCTTCCTCGCCAAGCGGCAGGAACGCATCCCCGCCGTCGGTCACCTTCAAGCGAAGGTCCCCCTCAATCGCATGCAGATCCTCGCCTCCCACGGGCAGTGCATAGGACAGCGACACCGTGTTATAGATATCCACCGCGGGCGTAATGTGGCCCACCGGCTTGCCCTTGAGCACGCGCTTGAGCAGGTTCTCGATTGAACAGCGCGCGCCCTTTTTGGTCTTGAACAGACGATAGGCCTCGCGCCATGCCTTGACCGGTGCGTTCTCGCTGATTGTATCGCTGGTCAGATGACGCTCCGCATCGATATTGGCACGGTCGAGCAGCGCCGCTATCGCGTCCACATCCTCTTGAGGTATCTGGGCCGCGGGCTTCATACCCTCCACGACCACAACACCGACCGCCGCCTGAGGAAACAGCTCCCAAAATGAATCCTCGGCAATAAAGCTCTTCATACGTGCTCCCTTCACGATTCGCGCCCGAGCGAGGGCACCCAAACAAAAAGCGCCCTTACGACGGCCACCTTCAAAGTCCTACGGTGCCGTCACAAGAGCGCTTGCGCTGCCCCCATCCGGAGAAGGGGGCGATATGTCAGGCGTATTGTAACCCGAGTCATCCGCGCGAGCAAAACCACCACAAAGGTGCCTGTCCCCTTCGTGGTGGTTTTGGGTCTAAGGCGGCGCTAGCGGCGGAGTCCCAGCAACCCGCGGCCGCGATGACGGGCCTCGGCGGACACCTGGGCGTGCGGGCCGGCGGCTTTGACGGACTCGGGCAGGTGCGAGTACTTCTTCTCGAAGTTCTCCTCAAACATCACCGCCAGGTTGTGCGCAGCCTCGTCGTAGCGCGCGGTGCTCTGCCAGTACTGGCGCGGCACCAGGATGCCGTCGGGCACACCGTGGCACGTGGTGGGAATGTCGACGTTAAAGATATCGTCGTGCACGAACTCGCTGTCCTCGATGGTACCGTCGAGGGCGCGGGCCACCAGGGCGCGCGTGTATGCAAGCTCGATTCGATGGCCCACGCCATAACCGCCACCAATCCAGCCGGTGTTGACCAGATAGACGCGGGTGCGTCCGTCGGCGATACGCTCGCCGAGCATCTTGGCATAGACCATGGGATCGAGCGGCATAAACGGCTCGCCAAACAGCGAGGAGAACGTGGGCGTGGGCTCGGTGACGCCGACCTCGGTGCCGGGGATCTTGGCGGTGAAGCCCGTCACAAAGTGATACATGGCGGCATCGGCCGTCAGGCGCGAGATAGGCGGCAGCACGCCAAAGGCATCGCAGGTCAAAAACAGCACGACGCTCGGGGTGGTGCCCATACCCTTGGTCCACGCGTTGGGGATATGCTCGACGGGATAGGCCACGCGCGTGTTGTGCGTGATCGAGACATCATCATAGTTAGGCTTGCGATTCTCATCGAGCACCACGTTTTCGCAGATGGCGCCAAAGCGGACGGCGTTGAAGATCTCGGGCTCATGGAACGCGTCCAGGCCCTCGCACTTGGCATAGCAGCCTCCCTCGATGTTGAAGATGCCCATGTCGGACCAGCCGTGCTCGTCGTCGCCGATCAGCAGGCGCGTGGGGTTGGCCGAAAGCGTGGTCTTGCCCGTGCCGGAAAGGCCAAAGAACACGGCCGTCTCGTGCGTGACGGGATCCATGCTGGCCGAGCAGTGCATGGGTAGCACGTCGTCCTCGACGGGCAGTAGGTAATTCATGACGCTGAAGATGGACTTTTTGATTTCGCCGGAGTAACCGGTGCCGGCAACCAGAATCACGCGCTCCTGGAAGTTAATGACCACGGCGGCGCTGGAGTTGAGGCCCTTAATGGCGGGATCGCACTGGTAGCCCGGCGCGGCGAGCACGCAGAAGTCCGGCTCGCCGGTGCGCGCGATTTCGCGGGCGAGCGGACGGGCGAGCATTTGCTTAATGAACAGCGCCTGGCTGGCACGCTCGCAGGCGACGAGCAGGCGACGCGTATGGTTGCGGTCGGTGCCGGCCATGCCGCGGGTGACGAACACGTCGCGCTCGTTGAGGTAGTCGACAATACCGGCCTTGATGGTCTCGTAGCTCTCGATCGAAAGAGGGCGGTTGACGGCGCCCCAGGCGATCTTGTCGTGAACATCGGGGGTGTCGACGATAAAGCGGTCATTGGGGGAACGGCCGGTGCGCTCCCCCGTCTCGATCACCAGCGCGCCGTTGGATGCCATGCGACCTTCTTCGCGGCGGATAGCGTACTCGACGAGCTCCGCGGCGGGTAGATCGACCAGCAGGCGGGGCTGATTCTCGGCGGGATCTTCGACCAGCGTAATACCAAAGTTGGACAGAACTTCTGCAGGGGTAATACCAGGCATGGGGCCTCCTTTAAAAACGCGACACGTGGACGCGGCGCGCACTTTACTCACGTAAAGCCCGTTGTACCCGATATGCAAAAACGTTTTTGCGGCAACGGCGAAGCGCCCGCCCAACGGTCAAAAATCACAGGCAAGCGGCCTGGTCATTGGGGACGTTCTTAATCGACTAATCGTTGGGGACACTTATGAACAGGCAACAACCAAGGAGTGTCCCTAGATGCCGGCACTTAGGGACGTTCCCAAAGTGCCGACTACAGCGGCAGGCCTTGGCCGAGCATGGCGATGACGCTCATGAGGACCAGCATGCCGGCGGCGTAGGGCAGCACTGCGCCCAGGAGCTCGGCGTCCTTACCGCGCACGTGCACGGCAGCGAGGCCAATCGCGAGCGTCTGCGGCGAGACCATCTTACCGGCGGCGACACCCAGGGCGTTCAACGCAACCATCCAGTAGTCGCTCACACCCAGCGCCGAAGCGGCCTGGCTCTGAATGGGACCAAACAGCATGCCCGACGATGTGCCCGAACCGGTCACGAACGCACCGACGGCACCGATCCACGGGGCCAGAATCGGGTACAGACCACCGGCGACGGCAATGCAGAACGCACTGATCGAAGAGATCATGCCCGCATAGCCCATCACCTTGGCACAGCCCAGCACCGAAAGCATCGTGATTACCGTCGGCATCATCTGCTTCACAGTCGCGGTCAGCACCTCGCCCATCATGCGCGGCGAAGCCCCCTGAATGGCGCCGCCGATAAACGCGGCCAGGAAGATCCAAACACCCGGCGTGTTAATCCACGAAAACGTGAGCGTGCCGGGGTTCTCGCCGCAATACACCTGCACGTGACTCGCAAAGGGCGCAAGCGCGGCATGCACGGCGGGCACCAGGTTGGACGTACCCAACAGCAGTACAAAAATCAGGATGAAACACGACCAGGCAGAAAGCGCCGACTTAGCGGTGAGCTGCTCACCGGCCTCGATATTCATGTGAAAGCGCGCGTCCAGGTGACCGGACTTCTCGGCGCGCATGGCAAGCGCGGCGGTCAGCGCGAGCGACACGATGGAGCCCACGACCACGGCAAGCTCGGGGCCCACAAACATAGCGACGACCAGGGCAGCGCCGACAAAGGACGCGCCAGAGAGCAGCGCGATACCGGCCACGCCGTGCAGGCGCTCGCCTACGCTCGCAACATCGCCTTGATCGTCGGTCACGCGGCCCGCAACCAACACGATGAGCAGCGGCATCACCACAAAGAACGGTGCGAGCTGCACCAGCTGAACGGTCGCCAGGTGCAGGGAATCCAGACCCACCAGGTCGGCAACGGACACCGTGGGGATGCCGATGGAGCCGTAGGGCGTGGGCACGCCGTTGGCCAGCAGGCAGATCAGCACGGCAGGCACGGCCTCAAAACCAAGGCCCGCGAGCATGCCGGCGGGAATGGCGACAGCGGTACCAAAGCCAGCCATGCCCTCCATAAAGCCGCCGAAGCACCACGCCACGAGCAGCGCCAGCAGACGGCGATCGCTGCTGATGGAGGTGATCATGCTGCCGATCACGTCCATGGCGCCCGTGCGAACGCAGAGGTTATACGTAAAGACGGCGGCGATAATCACCAACACGATGGGCCACAGCGCCATCAAAAAGCCCTCGAGCGAGGCCGTGGCTATCTGCGCCACCGGCAAATGCCACCACGCAAAGGCGAGCACGCACGAAAGAACAAACGAACCAATCGCGGCTTTCCAGGCCGGCCATTTAAAGCACAGCAGCATCACGACAAGCCAGATGATAGGCACAAGAGCCAGCAAAAATGCGGCGACGTCCATGGGTAAAAGCTCCTTGGTACCGCGAGGGCGGCATCGGGGGTGTCATAAAACTTGAACAGGATACCGCACGCTTACCGACAATTTTCTGCCGCCTGCCGAAATATTGAACAATCCGTTCAAAAACACGAGCAAACACCGCCGCGTCTATACTAGAGCGCAGCAATAGAAAGGACTCCGCCTTGAGCATCACGCCCATCGATAGCATTCGCCGCGCCATCGCCCGCCGCAATGGCGTCGCCGACCCCACCGTATCGGACGGGGCGCACGGGCAGGGCGGACGCATCGAGAACGGCCTGTTCCCCGCATCGCACACCGCCGAGGAGCTCGCACGAATCCAAGAGCTAAGCCAGCGTAACGCCGGCGGTCCCGACAGCAGCCAGGCCACACGCCGTCGCCGCGAGCGCGATCGCCAGCCCGGCCCCATCCACCGCATGGTCAATGCCTGGTGGAACCGCCTGCTCGGAGCCGTCTACGGCGGCGGCTTCTCCACGCAAGAAGCCGAGTACGAAGATCACGCCACCCGTCGCGACTACCTTTGGAATACCCTGGGCACCGCCGTGTGGGGCATGGTGTTTCCGTTGCTCACCATCGTGTCCACACAGCTCGTGGGCGCCGAGGAGGCTGGCAAATTCTCCATCGCCTTTGTCACCGGCACGCTCATCATGATCGCGTGCAACTACGGCGTGCGCAATTTCCAGGTCTCGGACATCGACGAAAAGACGTCCTTTGCCTCTTACCAGCTCAACCGCTGGATCTGCGGAGCGCTCGCGCTGGCATGCGGCCTGGTATACAGCAGCGCCCGCGGCTACGATGCGCAGATGGCCACAATCGGCCTGGGCGTCTACCTGTATAAGGTGATCGACGGCATTGCCGACGTGTACGAGGGACGCCTGCAGCAGGCCGACAAACTCTACCTGGCCGGCATGAGCCAAACGCTACGATCCGTCGGCGTCATCGCGGTCTTTAGCGTGGCACTGTTCCTCACGCGCAGCATGCCCATCGCCGCCATGGCCATGGGCATCGCCGCGATTGCCTCGCTCGTGCTGGTCACCGCCCCGCTCGCCCTGCTCGAAACCGAAAAATCACGCCGTATGAGTCTGCGCGAGGCTGGTCACCTGTTTATCCAGTGCGCCCCGCTCTTTGGTGCGCTGTTCCTGTTCAACCTCATCGAGAGCATGCCCAAGTTCGTGATGGAAGGCACACTGGCCTACAAATACCAGCTGTACTTTAATGCACTGTTCTTTCCAGCGCAGGCTATTTTGTTGAGCATTGGATTTATCTATAAACCGCAGCTCCTACGTCTGTCGAGCATTTGGGCGAATCCGCGCAAGCGTCGCCGCTTTGACTTGATTATTGTTGCCGTTATGGCACTGATCGTGGTCATTACCGGAGCGTGCGCCGCATTTATGGCAGGCCCCGGCATCCCCATCATGAGCTTTATGTACGGCCTCAACTTTGAGCGCTACCGCACGCTGGCACTGCTAATGGTTGTCGCCGGCGGCGTCACCGCGGCAATCGACTTTATCTACGCCATCATCACGGTGTTGCGCCACGCCGGCGATGTCACCAAGATCTACCTGATCTGCTTCGCCGTAAGCGTGGTGCTGCCGGTGATCCTGATTAAGCTGCTGGGTCTGATGGGCGCCGTGGTGAGCTACCTAGCCATCATGGCCCTACTCCTGGTGCTGCTGATAATCGAGTACGCCCACATCCGCCAGCGCATCGAGCGCGACCGCAACCCCTACGGCGCCTAATTAGCTGCCCCGGTCACCGGAATTTGCGATGGAATCGCCCCGGCTGGGGTCTCGTTGAAGACAATATGCATTACGTAAAACTAAGTGAGTAGATTTTTACCGAATCCCTGACCACACCGACAGAGCACAAGTCTGTGACCTGCGGTTTTATTGAGGCAAATATGTTGGGTGCTCGGCATTTCCAAAAAAGTCTACTCACTTAGCCAGCGGGCAGCCAAATGATTATTTAATCCCCGTCCCAGAGAAATCAATTAGCGGGCAGAAGGGCAAGAGTAGTCAAAAAAGCCCCGTCCCAAATTAGCTACCACTTGCACCGATTATTCGCCCGGGTTGATGTTCGCGTAGAACTCCGCCCCATCATCGAGCCGCAGGATGCCCACGCGACCGAACTCGGAGCCGGTGGCGGCGGCGCAGTCGATGTCGATGCGATCGGGCACGCCGGCGGTATCCTCGCCACCCAGGCGCACAATCTGCCCGCGGCCCGACTCCTCATCGAGCCCCGCCAGGCCGCCAACCTCGCAATAGCGCCCAAGCGACACCGTGGGCGTGTGGCCGCTCACCACGACCGGGCCCTCGCCCTCGGCAGAAAGCAGTCCCGTCGGCGCATCCCAATAGCCGTGACGAATCCACAGCAGGTCATCGGACGACTGCACGGCGAGCATTTGCCGCAGCAGCTCGCTATCGGCATCGACCGCTCCCCTGCCGTCACCGCAATCGACACCATGCTCAAGCAAAAACGCGCGCGCCGCCTCGGTCTGGATGCCGGCATGCACCAGCAGGTACGGGCGCTCCTCGGTCTCGGCCACCGCGTAGAGCGGCAGCGCGGCCATCCATCGCACGAGCTCCTCGTATGCCTCAAATTCCATGTCGTTGAGCTGCTCGCTCGTCGTCCAGCCACCGTTGATATCCCAGGTCTCGGCATCGAGCGGGTCCTGGCCAATGATGGCATCGAGCATGATCTGCTCGTGATTGCCCTTGAGCACGTGGGCGTTGGGCAGCGAGCGCACGAGCTTAATAACGCCGACCGGATCGGGCCCGCGATCGATCATGTCGCCCAGCACGTACAGCGTGTCGTCGGACGTCAACGAGATCTTAGACAGGGCCTCGTCAAGCGCACGCACGTGCCCGTGAGCATCAGATGTCACATAGATCGCCATGGTACGCCTCTCCTTGCATTGCGGCCGAAGCCCGGCGCCGCAACTAAAACTTCAAGTTGAACTTAAACGTTACCCATTGTACTCCGTTGCAATAAAGCTGGAAAGGGTTTCCGAGCAGAGGCAAAGACGGCAGCCGTCTATGACGATATCGCGCACGCCCGCAATCCAACCCCATAAACCCACCATCTTTGGGTACAAATAACCGCAGACAACTGACCGTGCCACGCCAACCACCCAGGAGCGGACACCATCCATGAACCAGATCCTTCTCTTTATCGGCCTCGTCATTATTCTGTGCCTGACCATCAAACCCGTCGGCAAAAAACTCCCCTTCCCCACCCTGCTCATCTTTATCGCGCTGGGCATGCTGTTGGGCGTCAACGGCCCGACGCATATCGACTTTAGCGACTACGCACTCACCGAAACCGTCTGCAGCACGGCGCTGCTGTTCATCATGTTCTACGGCGGCTTTAACACCAACATCGACCGCGCCAAGCCCGTCGCCGTGCCCGCGGTGCTGCTGAGCACGCTCGGCGTCGTCATCACTGCCGGCATCACCGGCGTATTCGCCCACTTTGTGCTGGGCTTCGACTGGATCGGCGGCCTGCTGCTGGGATCGGTCGTGGCGTCCACCGACGCGGCCAGCGTCTTTAGCGTTCTGCGCGAGCACAGCCTTTCGCTGAGGGGCGGCACCGACTCGCTGCTCGAGGTCGAATCGGGCTCCAACGACCCCGTCGCCTACATGCTCACCGCCGTGCTCGCCACACTCGCGGCCGGCGGCGACATCAACATTCCCGCACTGCTGGCCAAGCAGATTATCCTGGGCGCGGGCCTGGGTCTTGCAATCGGCTGGGCGGCGGGCCGCCTGATTGAACGCGCGCACGCAACGGCCGAGGGCGCGCAGACCATCTTTTTGTTCGCCGTGGCGATCGTCGCCTACGCGTTACCAAGCTATCTGGGCGGCAACGGCTTTTTGGCTGTATACCTGGCCGGCATTGTGCTGGGTGCCAGCGACATCACCGGCAAGGTCGAGATGGCGCACTTCTTTGACACTCTCACCGAGATGGCCGAGATGACCATCTTCTTTTTGCTGGGCCTGCTCGTTACACCCGCACGCCTGCCGCAAATGCTGCTACCGGGCCTGGCGCTCATGGCGTTTATGCTCTTCGTGAGCCGCCCCATCGCCGTGGGCATGCTGCTGGCGCCGTTTAGGACGAACCCTCGCCAGGTTGCGCTCGTAAGCTGGGCGGGTCTGCGCGGAGCAGCTTCGGTCGTCTTTAGTCTCTTTGCCGTGGTGGCCGGCGTTCCCGGCGGACACGACCTATTTGACCTGGTGTTTGTGATTGCCGTGTCGAGCATTGTGGTGCAGGGCTCGCTGCTGCCGGCGTTGGCGAAGAAGCTCGATATGATCGATGCGACCGGCGACGTGCGCCGCACCTTTAACGACTACCGCGACGAGGACGGCATGTCGTTTGTAAAGCTCAAGGTGGGCGCTGGACATCCGTTTGCCGGACGCTCGCTCGCGGACATTGGCAGCGCCACGGATATGCTCGTGGTCCTGGTGCTGCGCGACGGGGCGCACCCGGTACTGCCCAACGGCGATACCGTGATCCAGGAAGGCGATCTTCTGGTGATGGCCGCCCCAACATTCGAAGAGCGTGCCGAGGTTACACTGCGCGAGGTCACCGTGACTCCCCACGGTCGCCTGGCCGGTCAGCGCCTGCGCGACGTGCCGCAAGGCAAGCATCCGTTTATTGTGGTGATGCTCAAACGCGACGGCCAAACGATCATCCCAGACGGCAACACCCTAATATACGCCGGCGACGAAGCCGTCATTGCCACACTGGCGTCGTAGCAGGCAGGAGGTAGCTAATTTGCGGCGAAGAGATCAAGCGCCTAGAGAACCTCATGTCTTCGCTCGCAGATTTGGATTTGCCTGAGGAGTAAGGTCACCTCTCCCCCATGTAACCATCCTGTAAATCATAGCGGCGCAGTCGAGTTTTACCGTGATGCGGTCGCGCCTGGCGCTCCACTGTGCTAAAGTATCCCGAACGTTCAAACGACTACGAGGGAGACTAGAAGATGGCACGTGTGCACAACTTCTCAGCTGGCCCGGCCGCGCTGCCTACCAGCGTGCTCGCCGAGATCGCCGACGAGATGATGGACTACCGCGGTTGTGGCATGTCCGTGCTCGAGATGAGCCATCGATCTAGCATGTACCAGCAGATTATCGACGACGCCGAGGCAACCCTGCGTCGTCTGCTGAGCATCCCCGACAACTACCGTGTCCTGTTTTTGCAGGGCGGCGCCACGCTGCAGTTTGCGGGCATCCCCATGAACCTCATGCGCCGCGGGCGCGCCGGCTACATCGTGACCGGCAACTTTGCCAACAAGGCATACAAAGAAGCCGCCAAGTACGGCGAGGCCGTGCTGCTCGCGAGCTCCAAGGACACCAATTTCGACCGCATACCCACCATGGCCGACGTCAACGCGCGCATTGCCGCCGAGGCCGCGGGCGACGGGCTCGACTACGTTTACATCTGCCAGAACAACACCATCTTTGGCACCATGTACCACGAGCTGCCCGCTTGCGGCGACGTACCGCTGGTCGCAGATGTCTCGAGCTGCTTTCTGTCGCAGCCGCTCGACGTCGAGCGCTACGGGCTCATCTACGCCGGCGCTCAGAAAAACGCCGGCGCCGCGGGCGTGACCGTGGTTATCGTGCGCGACGACCTCATCGCCGACGGCCCCGCCTTTGCGCAGACACCGCAGTACATGGACCTTAAGGCCCAGGCCGCCAAGGGCTCCATGCTCAACACGCCCAACACCTTTGGCATCTACGTGTGCGGCAAGGTGTTCCATTGGGTCGAGGAGACCGGCGGACTTGCCGCCATGGCCGAGCGCAACTGGGCCAAGGCCAACCTGCTCTACGACCTGCTCGAGCACAGCGAGCTGTTCCATGGCACCACGCAGGCCGACAGCCGCTCCATCGCCAATGTCACCTTCCGCACCGGCGACGCCGAACTCGACGCGGCCTTTGTCGCAGGCGCGGCCGAGCACCAGATTCAAAACGTCAAGGGCCATCGCCTGGTGGGCGGCATGCGCGCCAGCGTCTACAACGCCGTCACCATGGAGGACGTGCAGGCACTGGCCTCGTACATGAAGGACTTCGAAACGCAGCGTAGTTTGAGCCCGCGATCTAACTAGCCCGCAACGCGCGGGCCGACCAGCCACTTCAAACCACCTGTTTAAACCAAACCTGCTAAGGAGTTTTTCATGCGCAAGATTAAGACCATCGACGACATCACCAAGGACGGCAAAGTCGAGTTTGGCGAGGGCTACGAATTTGTGAGCACCGCCGAGGAGGCCGACGCCATCCTGATGCGCTCGACTGACCTGCACGGCTACGAGCTGCCCGAGGGCATCCGCGCCATCGCCCGCTGCGGCGCCGGCGTCAACAACATCCCCGTCGAGGAGTACGCCAAGAAGGGCGTCGTCGTCTTTAACTCCCCCGGCGCCAACAGCAACGCCGTTAAGGAGCTCGTCCTAGGCATGCTGGTGCTCTCGAGCCGCGGCGTGGTGCAATCGATGAACTGGGTGCGCGACAACGCCGACGATCCCGAGATTCAGGTCGATGCCGAGAAGGCCAAGAAGGCCTTTGTGGGCCGCGAGCTCAAGGGCAAGCGCATCGGTGTCATCGGCCTGGGCAACGTAGGCTCCAAGGTCGCCAACGCCTGCGTCAATCTGGGCATGGACGTCTACGGCTACGATCCGTTCATTTCCGTTGAGCACGCGTGGGTGCTGAGCCGCGAGGTGCAGCGCGTGGGCACGCTCGAAGATCTCTGCCGCGGCTGTGATTACCTCACGGTGCACGTGCCCAGCAAGGCCGACACCATCGGCATGATCAGCACCGAGCAGATCAACCTGCTGGCCCCGGACGCCGTGCTCATCAACTACGCACGCGAGACCATCATTGACGAGGACGCCGTTGACGCCGCCCTGCGCGAGGGCAAGCTGAGCTGGTTTAGCTGCGATTTTGCCACGCCCAAGACCGTCAAGATGCCCAACACGTTTATCACCACGCACTCGGGCGCCGGCACTGGCGAGGCCGAGGCCAACTGCGCCGACATGGCCATCAGCGAGCTTAAGGATTACCTGGAGAACGGCAACATCGCGCACAGCGTCAACTACCCCGCCTGCAGCATGGGCAAGGCGCGCGCCGCAAGCCGCATCGCCTGCCTGCACGCCAACGTGCCCAACATGATCGGTCAGATCACGGCAATCCTGGCCAAGGACAATGCCAACGTGCAGCGTATGACCAACGAGTCTGCCGGCGAGAACGCCTACACCATGTTCGACACCGACGAGCACCTGGACAGCAGCACCATCGAGGCGCTCAAGCAGATTCCGTCGATGTATCGCGTGCGCGTGATCAAATAGCGCCGGCTGATCTGACGGGCAGTTCCCCATGTGGCCTGCCCGTTACTGACATTGAATGCCCGCGGGGGCGCCTTTCGCACGAGAGGCGCCCCCGTTTTTGTGAGCGCTCCATTAAATGCACCGAGCCGCTTCTTGACATACAATTTGTATGTTGACCTAACTATCTGTGAGGTGCCTATGGTTGATACAGATTTTGCTTGGCGGCTTACGCAAGGGCTCGTGCGGATCGACAGTTCCGACCCAGGTGCGTATGAGGGCGAGATTGAACGCTATATCAAAGTGTTGGTTGAGGCTCAATTGGAGCGGTTGAGTCATCCGGTGCTCCATGCCGTGCAGGTTGAGGAACTCGAGGTGCTGACCGGACGCCGCAATCTCATGGTCACCGTGCCCGGTTTGAGCGACGAGCCACGGCTCGTCTACATCTGCCACATGGATACAGTCACCTTGGGCGACGGCTGGGACGCGGACATTACGCCGCTCGGGGCGGTCGTGCGCGACGGCAAGCTCTACGGCCGCGGCGCCTGCGATATGAAGGGTGGCCTGGCCTGTGCCATTGCCGCACTGGTCCATACGCTCGAGCGCGTGGCGGCGGATGGCGCGCTGCCCCGCCGCGGCTTTTCGCTCATCTGCTCGGTCGACGAGGAAGACTTTATGCGAGGCTCCGAGGCAGCCATCGATGCCGGCTGGGTCGGTTCGCGCGAATGGGTGCTGGACACCGAGCCCACCGACGGACAGATCCAGGTGGCGCACAAGGGGCGTACGTGGTTCGAGATTGAAATGGATGGCGTGACGGCGCATGCAAGCCGGCCCTGGAAGGGCGCGGATGCCGTCGCCGCCATGGCCGAGGTCGTGTGTTCGCTCCGTCGCGCGTTTGTGGCGCTGCCCGCGCACGATGAGCTGGGGCCTTCGACCATCACGTTCGGCCAAATCGAGGGCGGATATCGCCCCTACGTCGTACCCGACCGCGCCAAAGTCTGGGTCGACATGCGCCTGACCCCGCCGACCGATACGGCCGCCGTAACGCGCATGGTAGAGCAGGCCATCGCCGTCGCCGAAGCCGCCATTCCCGGTTGCCACGGCAGCTACGTCGTGACGGGCGACCGCCCCGCCATCGAGCGCGACCCAAACTCTCCCCTTCTAGCAGCGCTCAAGCGTGCCGCCGATGACGTGACGGACGCGGACACGACCGTTGGCTTCTTTACCGGCTACACCGACACCGCCGTCATTGCCGGCAAGACAGGTAACCGCAATTGCATGAGCTACGGTCCCGGGTCGCTCGCGCTCGCGCACAAGCCCAACGAATATGTGCCCCACGCCGATATCGTTCGTTGTCAGCAGGTGCTAATCGCGCTCGCCGATAACGTGCTCTGGGACGCGAGCGGCCAAGTTGGGGCATAATAAGCCGCGAACAAACCGACTCGCGCGTTAGGACCGCCCATGAAAGCACTTCCGTTTCCCTGCATCCGCCCGGCTCAGGACCGCGTGCTCGAGGCGCTGCCTGCAATGGGCAGCATCCTAAGCGGCAACGATGCCCTGCGCGGAGCCATTGCCGATGGTCTGATGCTCAAGGACCCGGGTGCGGCGTATTACGTGTACGAATGCTCGGGCGAGCCGGGACGTGTGACGGGTGTCGTGGCGATCTGCCCGACGAGTGTACTTGCGGGCGGCAAGGGCGATGCCAGCGCCGACGTGGCCGCCGCCGCGCGCGCGATCGCCGAACTCAAAGTTCAGCCGCGCCCCGTGTCGCTCGCCTACGAGGCGTCGCCCGTCATGGACATCATCCTGGGCGCTGCCAAAGAGGGCGCCTCGCTCTACGCCGTCACCGACCCCGCGGGCATTACGCACCGCGTGTGGGAGGTCAAGCGCGAGGACGCTGTTGCCGCCATCCGTGCCATGCTCGACCAAGTACCAGAGCCGGCACTGGCCGACGACCCCGCCTACGCTGCCGCGCTGGCCGGGGCGTCGCAGCTGCTGGCCGATGAGGCCCGTGCCGCCGGAACGTACACCGGCAAGGAGCCGTTCAACTTTGCCGTAGCTGCGCTCTTCCCCGCCGCGCAGGTCAGCGGCGGCGCGCCGCAGGTTCCGACGGGTCTGCTCACGCACCAAGTCGCGCGGTTCTAGCAAGACCAGACCGTCCAGCACAAAAATCGGCAGCTCAACAAACAGGGGGCGGAGATGCAGCAGGTACATGCATCTCCGCCCCTTTTGCGTCGAGAAGTTATGCCGGCGACCCGTGCCGCCACGCTCACGTTATCCCCGCTGCGGGCCTGCTGCCGCCACGAGCGGTTCAAGCCCCAGTTCGCGTGCGTAATCCTCCTGCGTAAAAATCTCAATCAGCTCAAACGTGTCGGATTCGTCGTCAAACGCAAAGTGCAGCACCGCGCAGTTGCCCGGCACGCGATCGCGCTCGTCGGCCGCCGCACCCTTCACGTGATCCATAAACTCCTTGATGGCCGAGCCATGGCTTACCGCGAGCACGCACGTATGGTCCGGACGCTGCATAAGCTCGATCAGCGTCGCCACCATGCGCTCGCGCACTTGCATCTGGCCCTCGCCGCCAAACTGGCAATAGAAGTCGCGCCACGGGCGCTCGGGCATAAGCATCACGCGCTCGGCCTCAAAGTCGCCAAAGAACCACTCGCGCAGACCGTCCAGGCGCTCGTACGCCAAGCCCGGCCACAAGTTGGCGATAGTCTGCTCGGTGCGATGAAGCGTGGAGGTGTAGGCATGATCGGGCTCAATGCCACGCGCACGTAAAAACATGCCGGCGCGCGCCGCCTGGTCGCAACCCAACTGCGTAAGCGGCGAGTCACTCCACCCCTGAATGATACGCTTAAGGTTGAATATCGTCTGTCCATGACGGACCAGATACAGATCTTTATTCATAGGGGTCCTTTCGTTCGTTACCAACCCAAGAGCGAAAACGCCCCGTCGCAATAGCCAAAATGAAGCACGGCACCGTTGTCGGGTAGCTCCCCCTCGCCAGTCACATACTCAAGAAACTCCTGGCAGGCTGAGCCATGGGAAACCGCCAGCACGCAGTCGTGCTGCGGCCTGGCCATGATGCGGGACAGCGCCGCGACCATGCGCGACTGAAGCTGCACTTCCGACTCGCCGCCAAAGGCCACCGGATAATCGCCCCAGGGCTGCGGCGGCATCTCGCGATTTGATGTGCCCTCCAGCGAGCCAAAATGCCACTCACGCAGGTCATCGACCAGCTCAATGGAACGGCCCTCGCCAACGATAAGCTCGGCCGTATGCCGCGCCCGGCCCAACGGCGAGGAATACACATGGTCAAAGGCCACGCCGCGCGCCTCAAACGCCGCGCGCGTCGCCAGCGCCTGCTCGCGCCCGCGCGCCGTAAGCGGCGAATCGTGCCAGCCCTGCAAAATGCTCTGCACATTGAGCTCAGTCTGCCCATGCCGCACCAAATACAGATCTGCCACACACCCTCCCCTCGTACCACCACAAAGGGGACAGGAGCCTTTGTGGTGATTTTGCCGCCGGATTGCACCGCAACGACGCACAACTACAGCAGCACGTCGGCAAGCGGACGCTTGGGTACGTGGTGCACCCGCGCCTCGTCGCGCCAATAATTGATGGAGCCGTCGGGGTTGGAATCGATCGCATCGATCACCTGTGTCTCGGCCGGAACGCCAAACGCCATGATCAGCTTGAGCTCATACTTGTCGTTATCGAGCCCCATGGCATCGATCGCGTGGGGCGTAAAGGCCTTGAACATGCAGGCTGCCACCTCGGGCGTGGCGCTGCGGGCGGCGAGCATCATCGTCTGCGCGGCAATGCCCGTGTCGACCTCGGTAATGGGAGCGGCGGGCTTGCCCGGAACGGCGCGCTCGGCCAAAATCGCGATGTAGCCGGTCGGGCGCTCACCCTCGGCAGGACCCGGCCAATCCTTAAGCGCACCGGCCCACGCGAGCTCATCAAATACGCGCGCGCAATCCTCGGCATCGCTCACCACATGAAAACGAAGACGCTGAGCATTGGCACCACAGGGAGTCAGGTGAGCCAGCTCTGCCAGCTCGAGCAAAAACTCACGCGGCACGCGCATGGACTCGTCAAAACGGCGGCACGTACGGGCACGACGGACCAGCGCATCAAACGCTTCCAAGCCGAGCTTTTCGCAACCCTGCTCTGCCATCGATTCGACACTCGACGGCGCCTCGGGAACTGCTTCGTTCATAGGGACCCCCAATACAAGCCAATTGTCCTTAGGAAAATCTAACCTAAAACGTAGGCAATAACGAACAGGGCTGCAATGTTCTACACCTGTTTAATAGAAAATCGCAA
>RQBM01000015.1:0-4225 GCA_008668795.1 Collinsella aerofaciens
CTGGACATTTCGGCCTCCCTCCATCGCGGGCCGGGGGATTCCGGCCCCTCTGGGGTTGCCTACCCGGATTCGCGACTCAGGACTCAGCGCAACGCGTTGCGCTGAGTCCTGAGGCTGTTGCAATGAAGATGAGAATCAAGGGGACTATCGGCAAACGAGGAGCAATTAAACAAGTTGGTTGATAATTGCATGAAAGCAGATATACTACAATTGATTAGATAGAGGAGGTTTCTGCATGGACGTTATTAACAAAGATCTCTTGGAGCAACTGAAAGAGTTTCAGGAAGAGGGCGTCGTGGTAGAAGTGTTCGACTTTGAGGACTACATGGATAAATTCTGCCATTAGTTTCGGAATTTACTCGCCTCGCTTAAAGGAGAAGTCGATTATCGATTTCTCCTTTTTTAATTAAAGATTTTTTTGAAATACATGCTCTTAGCACAGGTTGGCCTCTCAGTAAACTGGGAGGTTGCTTTGGCTAGTTAGAGGTATGTGAACGTTCGTTAGACTGAATCTCAGGGTAGAAGGGGCCTCCAGTGTCCAGATCAACAAGGCAATGCTGCGTTTCGGCTAATAAGAACGATGGCTTTTTGCGTGTGGCGGCGGCGTCGCCGCAGATTCGCGTTGCCGATGTCGAGGGCAATGCCGAGGTTGCGTTGGCGGCTGTTCGCGAGGCTGCCGAGCGCGGCGTTCGTGCTCTGGTGCTGCCCGAGCTTAACTTGTGCGGCTATACCGCGGCCGATCTGTTCCATAACCGCACATTACTGCATGCCTGCGAGGCTGCTTTGGTGCATATCCTCGATGTGACTCGTGAGCTGCCGATTGTCTTTACCATCGGTCTTCCCGTTGCAGTTGCCGAGAATATCTACAACTGCGCCGCCGTGTGCTGCGCGGGTGAGCTTTTGGGCCTCACGGCCAAGAAGTATCTGCCCAACTATGGCGAGTTCTACGAGCGCCGCTGGTTTGCTCCGGCGCCCACAGATCCCGTGTGGGTTGAATTTGCCGGTCAGGGTCCGGTTCCGCTGGGTTCGGGGCTTGTCTACCGCTGCTGTGATGAGGGTGCTGAGGACCTGGTGCTGGGCGTCGAGGTCTGTGAGGACCTGTGGGTACCTGCGCCGCCCTCGACCGAGATGGCGCTTGCCGGTGCCACGGTGATTCTCAACCCCTCCGCTTCCGACGAGATCATCGGTAAGGCAGATTACCGACGTAGCCTCATCTCCAATCAGAGTGCGCGCCTCTACTGTGCCTATGCCTATGCGGACGCGAGCGAGGGCGAGTCCACGACCGATATGGTCTTTGCGGGCGAGAACCTCGTCTACGAAAACGGCTCTAAGCTGGCGGCGACGAAGCTCCTTACCTGCGATATGGCGGTTGCCGATGTTGACCTCGACCGTCTGGTTGCCGAGCGCCGTCGCTCGACGACGTGGACGCGCGCGGACGATGCGCCGGAGGCCACAACCGTTGAATTTTCGTTTGAGGGCGTGCTGGCCAAAGAGCCTGTCCTGCGCGATGCACTCGACATCGACCGTGTCTTCCCCCGTGCTCCCTTTGTGCCGGCCGACCACGGCGACTTGGCAGAGCGCTGCGAGACGATCCTCGATCTGCAGACTGCGGGCCTCAAGACCCGCCTTGCCCACACGGGTACCAAGGCTGCGGTCATCGGCCTTTCGGGCGGCCTGGACTCCACGCTGGCGCTGCTTGTGACCGTGCGTGCCTTCGATGCGCTGGGGCTGCCGCGCACCGGTATCACAGCCGTGTCCATGCCTGGCTTTGGCACGACGCATCGCACCAAGTCCAATGCCGAGTCGCTTGCCCGCGACCTGGGTGTGAGCTTCCGCGAGGTTTCGATCCACGCGGCTGTGGAGCAGCACTTCAAGGACATTGAGCACGATTCGGCCGTGCAGGACGTGACCTACGAGAACAGCCAGGCCCGCGAGCGCACGCAGATTCTGATGGATCTGGCCAACCAGGCTGGCGGTTTTGTCATCGGTACGGGCGATCTGTCGGAGCTGGCGCTCGGCTGGGCTACCTATAACGGAGACCACATGAGCATGTATGCCGTCAATGCGAGCGTGCCCAAGACGCTTGTGCGCCATCTGGTGCGCTATGCGGCTGATGTCTTTGGCGGGCGTATTGCCGAGGTCTTGCTCGATATCCTCGATACGCCGGTATCTCCCGAGCTTCTGCCGCCCACGGGCGACGGCGAGATTGCGCAGAAGACTGAGGATTTGGTGGGCCCGTACGAGTTGCACGACTACTTCCTCTACTACCTGCTGCGTTTTGGCTTTGAGCCGGGCAAGATCTACCGCATGGCGCTCAAGAGCTTCGAGGGCGTCTACGACGCCAAGACCGTCTACACGTGGCTACGTACGTTCTACCGTCGCTTCTTTGCCCAGCAGTTTAAGCGCAGCTGCCTGCCCGATGGTCCCAAGGTGGGTTCGGTGACGCTCAGCCCGCGCGGCGATTGGCGTATGCCGAGTGACGCTAGCTCGCGTCTGTGGCTTGCGCAGATCGACGCGCTCAATCCAGTTGACTAAGGTTGGCTAAATTGAACCAATACGGGGGTTGCAAGCGTTACACTTTTGCAATCTGATGGCCCGTATCGCGCGGCGCTCTTGTCGGAGCGCCGCGTTTTTTATATCGAAAGGTGGCACCATGCAGGCATCGCAGCGTCTCGACCGCTTTGGCGCGGAGGTCTTCGCCTCGCTCAACAACAAGCTTCTCGCGCTGAAGGCTCAGGGCAAGACCATTTACAACATGAGCGTGGGCACGCCCGACTTTAAGCCGTACGACCATGTGGTCGAGGCGCTCACGCAGGCAGCCCAAGATCCCGAGATGTGGAAGTATGCCCTGCGCGACCTGCCCGAACTCAAGCAGGCCGTGTGCGATTACTATGAGCGTCGCTTTGGCGTTTCGGGCATTACGCCGTCTATGGTGCAGTCGTGCAACGGCACGCAGGAGGGGGTGGGCCATTTGGGCCTTGCCCTGCTCGATCCGGGTGACACCATTTTGGTTCCCGATCCGTGCTACCCGGTCTTTGAGGCGGGTGCCAAGATCGCCGATGCCAAGCTCGAATACTATCCGCTGGTTGCCGAGCACAATTACCTGCCCTATGTGGCGGGTATCGATCCCGAGGTTGCCGATCGTGCCAAGTACATGATCGTGTCGCTGCCCGCGAACCCGGTCGGCTCGGTGGGCACGCCCGAGGTCTACGAGGAGATTATCGCCTTTGCCCGCGAGCATGATCTGTTGATCGTCCATGATAACGCGTACTCCGACATCGTGTTTGACGGCGAGCCCGGCGGCAGCTTCTTGCAGTATCCCGGCGCGCTCGAGGTGGGCGTTGAGTTCTTCTCGCTCTCCAAGTCGTTTAACGTCACCGGTGCCCGCATCGGCTTTTTGGTCGGTCGCGAGGATGTGGTCTCTGCCTTTGCCAAGCTGCGCGGCCAGATCGACTTTGGTATGTTCTTCCCGATTCAGAAGGCCGCCATCGCGTGCCTGAACGGTCCGCGCGATGAGGTCGAGGCGCAGCGTCTGAAGTACCAGGAACGCCGCGATGCCCTGTGCGACGGTCTTGAGGGCCTGGGCTGGGAGCGTCCCAACGCGCATGGCTCTATGTTTGTGTGGGCCAAGCTTCCCGGTGGCCGCACCGATTCCATGGCGTTTTGCGAGGAGCTTATGGAGAAGGCCGGCGTTGTGGTGACGCCGGGCGCGAGCTTTGGTCCTTCGGGCGAGGGGCACGTGCGCATGGCGCTGGTCTTGCCGCCCGACCAGATCGCTTTGGCTGTCGAGGCCATTCGCGAGGCGGGCCTGTATTAGAAACCTGTTTCGGCCCGTCAATAGCTCGAAACCGATTTCGTGCAGTTATTTTACGAATACTGCAAACAATTTCGGTAAACGGTCGATTTTCGGCTGCGAATAGGGGCATAATCAAAGTCCCGATTGGATGTATTGGGATTACGACAAGCCGCTCGGGTCGTTCCCGGGCGGCTTGTTTGTGGAGAGAGATGGGAGTTTCTAATGGTTAACGAGAAGAAGGTCGCTATTGTCGGCTGCGGTTTCGTCGGTTCGTCTTCGGCGTTCGCTCTGATGCAGAGCGGTCTGTTCTCCGAGATGGTCCTCATCGACGTGGACAAGAACCGCGCCGAGGGTGAGGCTCTGGATATCGCGCACGGCATGACGTTTGCCGAGCCGATGAAGATCTACGCCGGCGATTATTCCGATGTC
>RQBM01000133.1:0-4381 GCA_008668795.1 Collinsella aerofaciens
CGCGATCCCGGGCCTGGACGACGACTTCCGCGTCATCGTGTCGCCCTGGATCCTGTCCGCGCTGACCACCGACCGCCTCGCGCGCAACTACGAGCTGGTCACCAAGCACAACCTCAAGTACCGCCGCTACTACCACCAGTTCGACTACTAATTTCATTTGGGGGAAACCGCAATGAGGCAATACATCTTTGCCAGCCACGCGCATTTTGCGACCGGCATCAAAGAGAGCACCGAGCTGCTCTCGGGCGCGCGCGATAACGTCCACGACCTGTCGATGTTTGTCGACGGCCGCACCGACGTCGCCGAGGAAGCCGCCAAGCTCCTGGCGACCTTCGACCCCGCCGACGACGTAATCGTGTGCACCGACCTGTTTGGCGGCAGCGTCAACAACGAGTTCACCAAGATCGTCCAGACGCGCCCCAACACCTACCTGGTTGCCAACATGAATCTGCCGCTGCTGATCCAGCTGCTCTTTTCGGACCAGGAGGCTCCCGCCGACCAGGTTATCCGCGAGATCCTCGCGGCTGACGACACGCGCGTCAAGTTTGTCAACGATCTGCTGACCGATGCGGATGACGAGGAAGAGTTCTAGTCACCGCCTGCTATTAATGGGGCCGGGTTTCCGGCATGAGACCTTTGGGGGTCAATCATGATTCAACTGCTTCGCGTCGACCATCGTCTGCTTCATGGCCAGGTGGCCGTCTCTTGGGTCCAGGGCTTGGGCTCCGACTGCATCTTCTGCGTTGGCGACAAGGTTGCCAACGATCCCGTCTGGAAGACCACGCTCAAGATGGGAAAGCCGGCCAATGTCAAGCTCGTCATCAAGGACATGGAGCACGCCATCGAGGCCATCAACTCCGGTGTTACCGATAAGTACAAGATGATCATCTGCGTCGCCAGCATCGCCGAGGCCAAGCAGCTTGTCGACGGCTGCCCGCAGATCACCTCCATCAACCTGGGCAACACCAAGTCCAAGGACGAGCAGCGTCCCGATGCCCGTAAGATTTCCCGCCAGATCTTTGTGACTGCTGCCGAGGAAGAGGACATTCGCGAGCTCGTCGGCCGCGGTGTCGAGGTCGAGATTCGCGCTCTGGCCGACGACCCCAAGGTCGATGCCCTAAGCGCCCTCTAATTGGGAACCACGGGGCGGCACGTACGGCGCCGCCCCTATCCGTGGGGGTACCGGATAAACGCTTTACCCGTTACCCCCATCTACCGTTCACCGAGAGTACACGCCCGTTGAGCGATTGGTATTAAATAGTTTTCGCATGACTATATAATTGGTATCAAATCATTTGCACCGGTTTAGGTGTTAACAGCACACCGGTACAAGCTGGATCTGTCTGGGCGATTGTCGGCATGGAAAAGGGCGCGCTGACAAGTCGGGAATCGCCGTGCGGATCCAAGAGGGATCAAAGGGAGGAACAATGCTTGTTCAAGCGATCCTCATCGGACTTATCGCTGCCTTCGGTAAGCTCGATTATCAGCTCGGTACGCTCTATGCGTTCCGCCCGATCGTTCTGTGCCCGCTCGTCGGCATAGTCCTCGGGGACCTGCAGTCCAGCCTCGCCATCGGTGCGAGCCTCGAGCTGCTCTTCATGGGTTCTATCTCCATCGGCGCTTACGTGCCGCCCGATGAGACGATTGGCGGCGTGCTCGCCTGCGCCTTCGCTATTCAGCTGGGTCAGAGCACCGAGGCCGCTATCGCGCTCGCGATGCCCATCGCCACTCTGTGCCTGGCCATCAAGAACGTCGTCAACGCCGGTATGCCCCTTCTGGTCGACCGTGCCGACGTCTTTGCCAGCAAGGGTAACCTCAAGGGTATCTACGCTATGCACTGGATTATCGGTCTCGTGATTGTCGTCCTGGCCTTTATCCTGTGCTCGGTCTCCTTCTATCTGGGTGCCGACGCTGTTCAGGGCCTGCTCGACTTCATCCCGACGTTCGTCCTCGATGGCTTTGGCGTCGCAGCCAACATCCTGCCTGCCATGGGCTTCGCCATGCTCGGCCGTCTGGTGCTTACCAAGCAGCTCGTGCCGTTCTACTTCCTGGGCTTCCTGCTGTGCTCCTATGCCAACGTGCCCGTCCTCGGCGTCGCCCTGATCGCAATCATCATCGGCATCGACAAGTACGACCTGCTGGGCCTTGGTGGCGCCCAGTCCCAGCTTTCTGTGGAAGGGGATGAGGACGATGACTTCTAATTCCGAGAACCAGATTACTCGCTCCGACCTCATTAAGAGCGCCGTGAACACCGGCGCCCTGGGCATGGAATTCTCCTGGACCTACTACAAGCAGATGAACATTGCCTTCTGCCTGATGGTCGCCAACATGCTCAAGAAGATCTATGCCGGCCGTCCCGATGATTACGCCGAGGCCTTGCATCGTCACAGCGCATTCTTCAACATCACCCCGCAGCTTGCTCCCTTCGTGGGTGGCATCGCGATGGCCATGGAAGAAAAGGTCGCTCGTGGCGAGGTTGAGCCCGAGAGCGTCAACGACATCAAGGCCGCGCTCATGGGTCCGCTTTCCGGCCTGGGTGACTCCTTCTTCCTGTCCACCCTGCGCGTCGTCGCCGCTGCCGTGGGCATCAGCCTGTGCCAGGCCGGCAACGTCTTTGGCCCCATCGCCTTCCTGCTCGTCTACAACATCCCGGCGTTCCTGATTCGTATCTTTGGCGCTATCAAGGGTTATGAGCTGGGCATTGGCTTCCTCGACGAGGCTCAGAAGACCGGCCTGATGCAAAAGATCATGGCCTGCGTCGGCATTGTCGGCGTTATGGTTGTTGGCGCCATGAGCAAGGACATGTTCTGGGCTTCGCTGCCCATCGCCATCGGTCAGGGCGACTCCGCCCAGACTCTCCAGGACATCCTGGACGGCATCATGCCCGGTATGCTCGGCATGGCCGCCTTCTGGCTCTACTACTGGCTGCTCTCCAAGAAGATCAACCCGATGGTCCTGATCCTCTGCACCATGGTCGTGGGCATCATCGGCGCTTACTTTGGCGTGCTTGCCTAATATGTTCGAATCGCGCTTCCATCGCGTCTAACGGTTGCGTCGATCTTTGGGGGGCTTGTCGCATCTGCGGCGGCCCCCTGTTTTTTAAAACTCCGTACGAAAGGGGAGGGCTATGGTCGTACCCGAGCTTTCGCTCATGAACATCAACCATCGTTACTACAGCATCGAGACGTTTTTTAAGGCTGCAGGTGAGGCTGGCTATCGCAACATCGAGCTGTGGACCGGCTCGATGCACCTGTATGTGGATTGCCATGAGCACGATTCGGTGGACAAGATTCGCGATCTTGCCGCCCAGTACGGTATCAAGATCGTGTGCGTGTGCCCCGAGCAGAACAACCCCAAGCCGTGGAACGTCGCGGTACGTGGCGAGACGGGCCAAAAACGCGTTCTCTCGTACTTTAAGAATGTGATCGACGTAGCAGTTGAGTTGGGCGTGCCGCAGATTCTGGTGACGAGTGGTTGGGCCTATCTGGACGAGCCGGCTGAGGACGCTTGGGCCCGCAGCGTTGCCATGCTGCGCTCGGTGTGCGACTACGCCGACACGCGCGGTATTCGCGTCGCGCTCGAGGCACTGCAGCCGTCGGAGTCCGTGCTGGTCAACACCGCACAGGATGTGGCGCGCATCCTCGAGGCGGTCGATCGCCCCAATTGTAAGGCTTGTATCGACTTTGGCGCCATGGAAGTAGCCGGCGACACGATCGACGGCTACTTTGAGGTTTTGGGCGACAAGATCGTTCACACCCACTTTGTAGATGTGGGCGGCGGCACGACGCATCTTGCCTGGGGCGACGGCGAGCGTGATATGCGTGCCGACCTCGAGGCACTCATGCGCCACGGCTATACGGGCTATGTATCGGCCGAGACGTGCGATGGCCGCTACTATCAGGATCCGTCCAAGGCGACGACTCAGGTTATCGAGATGTATCGCCGTGTGACAGCGGAGATGGAAGCCGAATAACTAAACTGCGCGGTTGCGCCGGAAACGCTTGGGCGGGTCTGGCGCAATGCTTTTATAGCCGGCGAGTTGTGGGGCGCCCGTCGGCAGCAGCGCTCTAAATAGACAACTAATGGCGTTGTGATACCACTCGGGCGAGGAAACCGACCGTTCGCCGCAAATCTTCGTGAGTTTGGATTGGTATTAAATAACAAGCAATCGTATGGCTATAATTGGTATCAGCAAGAAGCGCGATGTATAGAATCGCGCACATGTGATGGGAGGACACACATGAAGGAGACCGAGAAGATCGAGATCATGCACTTCGACCAGGAGGGCTACCTCGAGGACGGCAGGAACGTCTACGAGGCCGGCAAGCGGATGACCGCCCTGGCCGACCGCGTGCACGAGGAGGGCTACGACGCCGTCTTC
>RQBM01000168.1:0-10408 GCA_008668795.1 Collinsella aerofaciens
GGATACGTATTGATACCCAGGACGTTCTCGATCTCTTCCATGAGCTCAAACGGATCGCGAGCCTCGTGGTCGAGCTTATTCACAAAGGTGAAGATGGGAATATGGCGCAGCGTACAGACCTTAAAGCGCTTTTTGGTCTGGGCCTCGACGCCCTTGGCGCCGTCGATGACCATGACTGCGGCGTCGGCGGCCATAAGGGTACGGTAGGTATACTCCGAGAAGTCCTGGTGGCCGGGGGTATCGAGGATGTTGACGCAGGCGCCATTATAGGTGAACTGCAGCACCGAGGAGGTAACGGAAATGCCGCGCTCCTTCTCGATGTCCATCCAGTCCGAGACGGCGTGCTTGGCCGAGCTCTTGCCCTTGACCGAACCGGCAGTCTGGATGCTGCCGGTATAGAGCAGCAGCTTCTCGGTAAGCGTGGTCTTACCGGCGTCCGGGTGGCTGATGATCGCGAATGTGCGGCGCGACGAGATTTCATCCGACAGGCTTGCCATGCGGATCCTTTCTTGCATTGAGTGCATTACGTCGATGTAACCGCCCTATTGTAGCCGCGAAATCCCGCTCTAGGGCGCCTATCAGGACAAATTCATCAGTTGGGGCCTGGGTAGCCGACCCAATCCGTATTTGCCTCTTGCATAACTGTGCATAGTGTATATATACTGTGCTTACCGGTTATATACACGTGTAGCCCAACAGCTAAGGAGCCGCTGTGGACATCATCCTATCCAATTCGAGCGACAAGCCCATCTACGAGCAGATAACCTCGCAAGTCAAAGCTCAGATCTTATCGGGCACGCTCGCTGCGGGAGCTAAACTCCCCAGCATCCGTGCACTCGCGAGCGATCTTGGCGTGAGCGTCATCACCACCAAGCGCGCCTACGCCGACCTGGAGCAGCTCGGGTTTATCTGCACCGTGCAGGGCAAGGGCTGCTTTGTCGCCGAGGGCAACCAAGAACTCTTGCGCGAAAACCAGCTCTGCCATATCGAAGAGCTACTTGCGAAAGCGGCGAGCCAAGCCGAAACCCTGGGCGTCACGCGCGACAAGCTGCACGAGATGCTCGACCTGGTAGCCCCCGAAACCATGCAGTAGCCATCTGCAAGAAAGGCTATACCATGCAAAACCTTTTAGAACTCAAAGGCATCTCACGCCGTGTAAGCGACCGTTTTTCGCTGCGTGATGTCACACTCGCTGTGGAGCCAGGTCAGATCGTCGGCTTTGTTGGTGCCAACGGTGCTGGCAAAACAACGACGATTCGAGCTGCCCTCGGGCTTATAAAGCTCGATGCCGGCGAGGTGCACCTATTTGGGCAGCGCTGTGGCGCCGACGCGCCCGATGAGACGCAGCGCCATCTACGCTCCCGCGTCGGTCTTGTCCTGGACACGTGCCCCTTCCCCTCCACGCTCAAGGTGGGCCAGATCGAGTCGCTCGTAGGCCCGGCGTACCCCACGTGGGACCGCGAAACGTTCGCCGGATTCATCAACCGATTTGGCCTCGATCCTAAGACAAAAGTCAAGGACCTCTCCCGCGGCATGGGCATGAAACTGCAGCTTGCCTGTGCACTCAGTCACAATGCCAAACTGCTCGTTTTGGACGAAGCCACCGCAGGCCTCGATCCCATGGCACGCGAGGAACTGCTCGATGAGCTGCTTGCCTTTGTCGCCGACGGTCAGCACAGCGTGCTGCTCTCGAGCCACATTACGTCCGACCTCGATCGCGCCGCCGACCGCGTCATCTGCATCGATAACGGCTCGATTATTTTTGACCTGCCGCGCGAGGACATTACCGACCGAGCCGGCATCGCCCACTGCACCCAAGCACAGGCCGCCGAGCTTATGGCTTGCGTCGAAGGCGCCCGTGCCGTCCACCACGCCTATAGCGTGGACGTGCTCGTACCCAACCGTCGCGAAACGCTCGAGGCCTTCCCCGAGATTCCCAGCGATCGGGCAACCATTGATGACTATCTTCGCCTCATGCTGAAAGGAGCTTCGAAATGAAACGCGCCTTTATGTCCGAGCTCGCCATCGCTCGCTCGCTTATCCCGAGCATTGCAGGCGTCGGCCTGTTCATGTTTGTCGTGCTGACCCTTGCCAACGCGTCGGATGTCGATTCCGGCATGAGCGCCGGCGCCTGTGCGGTCAGCGCAATGTCGCCCATCATAATCATGAACTCGCTAGCTGGCTACGATAACCAAAACGGCTGGGAGCGTTATCGAGCAACGTTGCCCTTCTCGCGCAAAGACATCATCTGCGCACGCTACCTGTGCATCGTTGTCTTCTCGGCCATCATGGCCTGCGCCGCCGCGCTTCTGAGCATCGTCTCCATCCCGCTTTTCAACAGTGCGGGCATCCCCTCGACGGGACAGGCCGTCTTTGAGACCGCAATGGCCTCGGCGGCATCGATGCTCATCTCCCTCATGATGGTGTTTTTGGCGCAGCCGCTGTTCTTTCGATTTGGACACATGGAGGCGCTGCGCCTATCCGTTGGCCTGTTTGCCCTGCTTGGTTGCGGCACAATGGCCACGCTGAGCTCCTCCAACCCCATCAGCAACTGGCTCATGTCGATTGCCGGAGCAAATCCCGATCCCGCCGTTCTGGGCTGTCTGTGCGCAGGAATTGCCGTGCTGGCCCTCGCGCTATGTGCAATCAGCTGCACCGTCAGCACCAAGGTTTATCGAGTACGCGACCTGTAATCGACAGCTAAAAAAGCTTAGGTGGTACCCCGCTTATTTTTTCAATGAAACAAGGCGGCATAGCGTCACCACCGCCCCTCACAGCAGGCCGTCTAGTTCTTGGCAACCAAAAAGACACCGTCAGCATATCGAAGGTGAATACTTTTCCGAGAAGTGAACGAGTAAAAACAGTGCCCTGTAGCATCGACATTTTTAAGGACTCAATTCCTGCGGTTTTTGTCTAAGAATCCTGCAGTTTTGTTCGAAAAAAGCGTGCATGTTCCAGGGGTCCAGATTTACTCGTTCACTTCGCGGAAAACCATTCACCTTCGATTCGAGCCTTAACCAAATGCCCTCTCGAACTATGGCCCCTGTCTCACCACAGCGATATCAAAGCTTCATGGCGGGACGGTATCATCGGACGAGCGCCGTAAATCTGGCGCGGTCGTTCTTTGGGGAGGCATTTCACCCGTGTCGTGGGTCGCAGCAGCATTTGTGTCGGCTTTCTTTGCCGGCATCACATCTATCCTGGCCAAATGCGGCATCAAGCAGACCGACTCCGATGTCGCGACGGCCATTCGCACCTGCGTGGTGCTCGTTTTCGCCTGGGCAATGGCGGGCATTTCTGGATCCATTGGAACCATCGGCAGCATCGAACCCAGATCCTGGCTCTTTCTCGTCCTCTCGGGACTCGCTACCGGTGCTTCGTGGATCTGTTACTTTAAGGCGTTGGGCATCGGAGACGTCAATAAGGTCGTACCGGTCGACAAGATGAGCACCGTACTCGCCGCACTGATCGCCATCGTACTTTTTGGCGAGACGAGCAACCTTGCGGTTAAGCTCGTGGGAACCGCTGTCATCACCCTCGGCACGTTTTTATTGATCGAGAAGAAGCAGTCTGCCGGACCCGAGCAGCAGCAAGACCGGACCTGGCTCGCTTACGCCCTCGGCGCCGCCGTATTCGCGGCGCTCACGTCCATCCTTGCCAAGGCTGGCATCGAAGGCGTCGAATCCAGCCTGGCCACGGCAATCCGTACCTGTGTGGTACTGGTTATGGCATGGGCAATCGTGGCAGCTAAAGGCAAGATGGGCCAAGCCGTGCACGTAGACCGCTATGAACTCGTATTTCTCGCGGCATCGGGCATTGCGACTGGCGCATCGTGGCTGCTATACTACTACGCCATCGCCACAGGCCAGGTGAGCGTCGTGGTGCAGATCGACAAACTATCGATTGTCGTATCGGTACTATTTGCGCGCCTGGCATTCAACGAAAAAGTCTCGCGACGCAGCGCTATCGGTCTCGCCCTCATCGTACTGGGCACCGCCGCGCTCGCGGTTTGGAAATAGCGCCGATTCCGAGCGAGATCTAGGCGCTCGCAAATCCATGACACAGCGCCACACCGGGCCTAGGGTGCTTGTATCGACCGTGCGCCACCGTGCTACTTGCGCAGCGACTTGGGCAGCGGAATGCCGGCGGCGATGACGGCGGCGATGATCATACAGATGATGCCTTTGAGCGGGAAGCACATGAGCAACAAGCCCACGACCATAACGGGTTGGCGCATGACCGCACCCATCGTCGATGCCGTGCAGACGGCGACGCAAAAGACCGGATCGGCGCCGGTAAGGATGGCAAGGCCGTAGCCCAGGCTTACGCCCGAGAAGATAACCGGGAAGAAGTGACCGCCGCGCCAACCAAGGTTGATGAGGGCGGGGGTCAGCATGGCCTTGACCAGACCGGTCGCGATAAGCACGCCGGTGGGAATGGTCAAGTAGGTTTCCATGAGCACGTCGGCCTGGGTCTCGCCGGCAAACATGGTGTAGGGCAGGACCGTGCCGCAAATGGCGAGCGCCAGACCGGCTAGCATGGCCTTAACGACAGGACGCTCCCCTATTGCATGGGCAAGCGCTTCGCTCGCGTGCTCAGAGACAAAGTACAGCCAGCCGCAGATTGTTCCGATCAACGACAGAGGGACGAGCCAGGTAAGCTCTAGGTTGCCCACCTCGGCGGACTCGAACCTGGGCATGCCCATGCCGCCGCCCACAAGCTGGCCAAGCAGCAGGTAGGTACCCAGACCGCCGGCAATCGCAATACCGTAGACCACCGTCTTTTGCGCCTTGGGCAGCTTGATCGTGATCTCGCCGGACGCGGAGCCCTCGTCGCCGTCGGCACTACCGGCAAGCGGCGCCACAAAGCCAAAGACGGGCGCGGTAAAGAGCGCCGTCAGGGCAGCCTGGGTACCCAGCAGCGTGAGCTCCCTAAACTCGGCGCCAAAGCGACGCATGCGGTCGCCGACCCAGCTGCACAGACCAGCGATAACGCCGGTCAGGCCGGCCTCCGGTCCAATGCTTCCGCCAAACAGCAGCGGCAGCAATGCCGCGAGCGAAAGCTTGCCCAGGTTGTCGTACGGGTAGCGCCCGTCTTGCTTAACCTTAGCCATCACCTGGTTGAGGTCATCGGTCTTGGTGCCTGTCATCTTTTCGTACAGACCGATTAACAGGCCGCCCAGCAGACAGACAAAAAACGGGTACGGCAAAAAGCCAAACGGGCCGCTGGCAAGCTCGGGCGAAGCGACGCCCAGCGCGTGCGGAATCTCGGTCCATAGATAGTCGATACCGTGCTCCATCGCAAAAAAGAACAGCCAGACCGCGGCACCTGCGAACGCACCGGTCACGGCAACGCTAAGTAAAAACAGCGCGCGGTTTTTGGGTTTGGCAAGGTTATCCATCGGGTCCTCCCGCGGTCAAAGTCGACATAGTTACGTTTTATTGTAGAGCGAGCGTTGCCCGAACGAGCCAACCGTCTGCGCCGCGAACGGCACCATTGGGAGCTATAGTGGGGCAAGCTCAAGACTTATCCGTTGATAATCGAGGCAATCTCGCGCAAATCGTCGGCAAAGTAGATGCCTTGCTGGCGCCTCGGGCTCGAAAGCCCCTTATCAATCATGTGCCCGAGCAGCGCCTTAAGGTCGTTGTAGTAACCGTCCAGGTTATACAGGATGCACGGCGCACTCAGGTGCCCCAACGACACCGCGGACATGACCTCGGCAATCTCCTCGAGCGTGCCCGTCCCGCCGGGAAAGGCAATGAACGCATCGCCGAGCTCAATCATCTTGGCCTTGCGCTCCGCCATATCGCTCGTCACGATGAGGTCATCGATACCGTCATGTTGAAACTCGGCCTCGATAAAAAAGCTCGGCTCCACACCCGTCACGTGTCCACCCGCCTCGAGTACACTATCGGCAAGCGCACCCATCAGGCCCGATTTTGACCCGCCGTATACCAGCGCGTGTCCGTTGGCGCCAATCCAGTTGCCCAGCTCCTGCACCGCGGGCAGAAACGCCGGGGCATTGCCAGTGTTGGCACCCAGGTACACGGTGATGTTCATATTCAGTCCCCCTTATCGTGACGCGCGGCGCCCGTTTTAGCGCTGGCGTCGACGATACTCGCGCACGCGACGCGAAAGATCGGCAAGCTCGACGCGATCGAGCTCTTCCAAATGCTCCAAATCATCCATAAAGCGCGCCATGGTGTCCTTTTGACGTATCTTGATAAGCGTATTGCAGTAGTTCACCGCCACGCCCGTGAGCATGGCGATGTAGAAGATGCTGATGACGCTCAGAATGACGGTAATGGCGCGGGCAACCGGTGTCTCGGCCGGAATGTCACCAAAGCCGATGGTCGAGACCGTCTCAAAGCTAAACCACAGGCCATCGCCAAACGTGAGGGTCGTGGGCTCGGACAGCCAAACGGCCGTCGAGCACAGCAGATAGAAGATAAGAAACAGGCCCGTGATGCGCGCAAAGCCAGCCTGGCGCAACACGTCGGTAAGCGTCGTCAACTTGTTCATCGCGACCCCTTTTCCCAGACGCCCAATCACGTTCGCTCGGTATTGTCCCACGCCTCCCCCGCAAACGAAACTAGTCATTGGGGACGTTCTTAAATGACTAGTCAAACAAGAACGTCCCCGATGACTAGTCGTTTAAGAACGTCCCCAATGACTGCCGGGCGGGAGCGTTTAGCGGTGCAGCTGCCGACTGGGCAGGTTGAGCTGGTATCCTTATGCGGTAATGTCTCGATTCGTTAGGATTGCATGTGAGAGCCGCCACTGTCCTTCGTTCAGTTATATATCGCGCCCTGGCCGTTGTGCTTGCCGCGCTTGTCGTGCTGAGTTCTATCGCGCCTGCCCAGGCTTTTGCCGATGACTCTAGTCAGCCAGTCAAGACGGTCCGCGTTGGTTGGCTCGTCAACAGCGAAGGCTTCCAGAACGGCACCCCCGGGGAGCGTCTTTCGGGATGGGGCTACGAGTACCTCCAGACCCTGTCGTACTACACGCCCGGCTGGCGGTACGAATACGTCTCCGGCACCTTCACCGAGCTTATGGACATGCTCGAGGCGGGCGAAATCGACCTCATGCCCAACATCTCCTATTCCGAGGAACGCGCCCAAAAGCTGCTCTTTTCCTCGAACCCCGAGGGCACCGAGCGCTACTACATCTACGCCAAGCCCGATCGCGACGACCTGACCAAGGGTGACCCCCAAGCGCTCCAAGGCCTTACCATCGGCTACAACCCCGACGTTATGCAAACCTTCGTTGGCCAGCAGTGGCTCGCCAACGAAGGCATTACCTGCACATACAGGGAGTATGACGGGGGATCCATGCTCTTTGACGCACTCGCAAACGACGAAGTCGATGCCGTCATCATGAACGACACCATTTCGTCGCCCGATGCCTCCCCCATGTTCTACGTTGGCTCGAGTGATTACTATTTTGCCGTCCCCAAAAGCCGCCCCGACCTGATGGACGACATCAATGCCGCCATGTCGGCAATCGCCCGCGTCAACCCACGCTATATCGACGAAGTCAAATCTAACTACTCGGCCCAAAACAGCGGTTCATCATCGCTCAACGGCCCCGAACGTTCCTGGCTCAAAGCAAATGACAACACCATCACGCTTGGCTACATTACGGGCAAACTCCCCTACTGCAACGAAGACGAAGACGGCAAAATGGAAGGCTCGCTCGCATCGCTTGCGACGACGTTGCACGATAAATTTGGCATTACGGTCAAAACCGTCGCCTTTGATAGCTACAAGATGATGTCAAAGGCCCTGTCAAAGGGAAGCATCGACGCTGCGCTGCCGGTATACCGAGATTACTGGTTTGCCGAGCAATCTGGCGTTGTGCAGTCGGTATCGTTGGGAACCGTGTCCCTCACCGCCATCCACACCGGCGGCAACCTGAACAAAGACCTTCAGAACATCGCCTGCACCAAATCATCGTTTATCAACCAAAATGTACTTGAAAGTCTGTTCCCCACAGCGACCGTGACCGAATACCGATCCGACGATGAAGCGTTCGACGCCCTCAGGAAGGGAACGGTGCACTGCATCCTCGCCCCCAGTTCACGCGTAAAAACCATCGGCGACCGTTATGATCTCGAGGACTGCGAGACGGCCGAGCTCCCTGACACCTGTGAGCTCTCGTGCTGGATTTCGCGCGGAAGGCCCGAGCTGCTGGGAATCATCAACAAGGGCATCATCAATGCCGGAGAATCGCTCTCCGCAAGCAATTACTCATCCACGTCGTACACGGCCCAGGAATCCAACACGCTTCAATTCCTTTATCGCAACCGCGCCGCCGTTGCAGCTGTCCTCATCGGTGTGTTGTCGGTCGGCATCGTCCTGCTCATCTGGGCGCTCGTACGCGCTCGGACCGAGCGCAAAAAAGCCGATGCCGCCAACGCCGCTAAGACGGCATTCCTCACGCGCATGAGCCACGACATCCGTACGCCGCTCAACGGCATCCTGGGCCTTATCGAGATCGAGGAATTGAAGGAAGGCGATATCCAGGTCGCCCGCGAGAGCCGTGCCAAGGCGCGCGTTGCCGCCAATCACCTGCTCTCGCTGATCAACGACATCCTCGAGATGGGCAAAATCGAAGACCGCAAGCTAACACTGGAGCATGCGCCTTTTAACCTCAAAGAGCTCTGTGACGATACGCTGGTTCTGTGCAAGCTCCGCGCGTCCAGTAACGGCATCACAATGCAGGACAATAGTCTGCCGTACGCCACGGGGCCATACATGATCGGCAGTCCTACCCATATCCGACAGATCATGATCAACCTGTTAGACAACAGCATTAAGTACAACAAGCACGGCGGCTCCGTCACCTTTAGCTCAAAGACCAAGCCACTCGATAACGGGCGCGCGCTCTTTTGCTTTAGCGTTTCGGATACCGGCATTGGTATGACTCCCAAGTTTTTAAAGCATATCTACGAGCCGTTTGCCCAAGAAGGTGACGATGCGCGCAGCAAGTTCCAAGGAACCGGCATGGGCATGCCAATCGTCAAGTCGCTTATTGAACTGATGGGCGGCACGATTGAGATTTCGAGTGAGGTTGGCGTGGGGAGTACGTTCAACGTCCAGATTCCGCTCGATATCGACAAAGACCCTCAGGCAAGAGAGCGCGCGGACGAGCAAGCAGACAGCTGCTCGCTTGCCGGCATGAACGTTCTTTTGGCAGAAGATAACGAGCTCAATGCCGAGATTGCCCAGGCGCTGCTCGAAAGCGAAGGCATTGTCGTAACTCGCGCCGCCGATGGCAACGAAGCGGTCGACCTATACGTTGGCCGTCCCGCCGGCAGCTTCGATGCGATCCTGATGGACATTATGATGCCGGACATGGACGGTTACGAGGCAACCCGCGCGATTCGCCTGAGCGAGAAGGTCGATGCAGCCGATATCCCCATCATCGCGCTCACCGCCAACGCCTTTGCCGAAGACGCCAAGGCGGCACACGACACCGGCATGAACGCCCATCTGTCCAAACCGCTCGACTTTAATAAGCTCAAAAACATACTCGCCCGCATCAAGAAAAACGGAGCTGTTTCGCTATAGTTTGTGCTCAACAACCACGCACGACCAGAAAGGAAGCCAACGATGTTTAGGCCCTTACGTCGAAAGAAACGCGCCATCACTGACGAGGAAGCGCGCGAACTGCTCGCCACCTGCAAGCGCGGCGTCTTTGCCGTCAACGGCGACGATGGCTACCCGTACGCCATTCCCGTCAACTACTTCTTTGACGCCGAGCACAACAAGATTTATTTCCATGGCGCCAAGGCTGGCCACAAGGTCGACGCACTCAAGCGCGATGACAAGGTCTGCTTTACCGTTTACGGAAACGAGTGGTACCAGGACGGCGACTGGGCTCCCTACGTTATGAGCACCGTCGTCTTTGGCCGTTGTCGCCTGGCGAATGACACCCCCGCGTTTATCGAGGACAAAGTCCGCCAGCTCGCCCTTAAGTACTACCCTTCTGCCGAGGAAGTCGAAGAGGAAATCGCCAAGGACATTAAGGGCGTCCAGCTCTACGAGATTACGATTGAGCATCTTTGCGGCAAGCAGATTCAAGAAAAGTAAGCCCCTCAGCAGGCCTCATCAATAACAATATGGCCCGGTTCCAACCCACCTTGGAACCGGGCCATATTGTTATAAAGCGTCGGCGGCGATGTGCGCCAGCGCCTCGACGAGCTCTTGCGAGCTCACAGGGTGACGCATAATTTCTTTCGCAAATTGACAACCGCATAGCGGAACACGGCCCGCGCCCCGTCATATGATTTCTAGCGGCTAAACAACAAATCAACGACGAAAGGGGCACGGGCCGTGTCTGCGAACATCGTAACAGTCGACGAGGAGTCGCTGCGCAAGGACATAAAGAATCTGGTGAGGAAGAC
>RQBM01000249.1:0-4295 GCA_008668795.1 Collinsella aerofaciens
ATGCGACATCGCCGCGGTCGTGTTCGACGCCGAGCGCCGCGAGCTTTTCCGCACGTCGGGCGCCGATGCAGTTATCGGGGAATTGGGGGCGACGTATGAGTAAAGGCGTGCTGTACGGGGTGGGCACGGGGCCTGGCGACCCCGAGCTGCTCACGATCAAGGCCGTCCGCACAATCGAATCGTGTCCGGTCATCGCCGCACCGCAGACGGCGGACGGGGCCATGGTCGCGCTCGACATCGTGCGCGGCGCCGTCGCCCTTACAGGCAAGACGGTGATCCCCGTGCGATTCTCGATGACGCGCGATCTCGAGCGCCGCGCGGCCGAGCATGCCTCGCTTGTTCGCGAGCTTGTCGTGCACCTGGATGCGGCCCGCGACGTCGCGCTGCTGAACCTGGGGGACCCGAGCATCTTCGCCACCTTCCAGCGCATAGCGCCCGACGTGCGCGCCTGCGGGTTCGAGGCGCGCGCCATTCCCGGCGTGCCGAGCTTCTGCGCGGTCGCCGCGGCGCTCGAGCGCGACCTCACGCCCGAGATGTCGTCGCCTCTGCACATCGTGCCCGGCGGCTACGACGACGTGCGCCGCGCAATCGGCTGGCCGGGGACGAAGGTGGTCATGAAGGCGCGCCGCTCGCTTGCGGACACGAAGCGCATCCTTCGCGAGGAGGGCGCCTTCGACGGTGCCGAGCTCGTAGAGGACTGTGGGCTTCCGGGCGAGCGCGTGTACCGCTCGCTCGACGATGTGCCCGATCGGGGCAGCTACTTCTCGACGATGGTGGTGCGCTAGATGAGGGTTTCCTGCATAGCGTTCACTGAGAGGGGGTATGCGTTGGCGGTGCGCACCGCACACGCGCTTTCCGATTGCGCACAGACAGGTGAAGACGACCCTGGCTGGGACGTTTCCGTTTCGCGCGGGTTCGGCGAGGGGAAGGCCGACCTGCGCGCATGGACGGCGCTCGCGTGGGAAGCGTCGGACGCGCTTCTGTTCGTGGGCGCGGCGGGCATCGCCGTGCGGGCGATCGCGCCGCATGTCGCTTCGAAGGCAACCGATTCCGCGGTTGTGGTGATTGACGAGGCGGGGCGCTTTGCCGTCCCGCTTTTGTCGGGGCATTTGGGCGGTGCGAACGAGCTTGCGCAAACTGTGGCCCGCGCGGTAGGGGCCATCCCCGTCATCACCACGGCGACCGACGTCCGCGGCGTGTGGGCGGTGGATACGTGGGCGCGCTGTGCGGGGCTCGCCGTTTCGAATCCCGAGGCCATCAAGCGAGTGTCGGCGCGGCTGCTTTCGGGCGGGCGCGTGGCACTCTATTCCGACATGCCGATTTCGGGACAGCCGCCTGAGGGGGTAGACATTGCGTCCGACCGCGCTCGGGCCGATATCGTCGTGTCGCCGTTCGCTGGCGCGAATGCAGGCGCGTTCGTTCGCGCGGCGGAGACAACGGACGAGGTCGTGCCCGCCGGTGAGACGGGGATGCCGGCGGGCATGCGGGTGCAGGCGCCTGCGCCCGAGCCGCTTCGCCTTGTCGTGCCCTGTATCGTTGCGGGCATAGGGTGCCGTCGCGGTGCGTGCGCCGAAGCGATCGGGGAGGCGTTTCTTCTCGCGTGCGGGCAGGCGGGCATCTCGCCTTTGGCCGTGCGCGAGGCGGCGACGATCGACGTGAAGGCGCACGAGGAGGGTCTGCTCGCCTTCTGCCGCGCGCGCAATATCCCGCTTGCGACGTATTCCGCAGAGGAGTTGTCGCAGGTCGAAGGCAGCGTTTCGCCATCTGATTTCGTGCGCGCGACGGTGGGGGTCGACAATGTGTGCGAGCGCGCGGCGCTCGCGGGCGGGGGCAAACTTATCTTCCCGAAGCTCGCTCACGGCGGCGTGACCGTCGCGTTTTCCAAAGTATCTATCGAACTTTCGTTTAAGGAGCGGTGATGGGAAAGCTCTTCGTGGTGGGGATCGGCCCGGGCGGCCCCGACGGCATGACGATTGCGGCTCGGCGCGCGCTCGAGGCGGCCGACATCGTTGTTGGGTACACGAAATACGTGGAGCTCGCGCTTGCCGCCGTGCCCGACGCGGCGCATCTCGCGACGCCGATGATGCACGAGGTCGAACGGTGCCGTCTGGCGCTTTCGCGCGCGCAGAGCGGAGAAGCCGTGGCGCTCGTGTGCAGCGGTGACGCGGGCGTTTACGGCATGGCGAGCCCCGTGCTGGAGCTTGCGGAGGACTACCCCGATGTAGACGTGGAAGTTATCTCCGGGGCCACCGCGGCTCAGAGCGGGTCGGCGGTGCTCGGCGCCCCGCTTGCCCACGACTTCGCGGTCGTGTCGCTCTCCGACCTGCTCACGCCGTGGGAGGTCATCGAGCGCAGGCTCGCCGCCGTGGCGAGCGCCGACTTCTGCATCTGTTTGTACAACCCGCGCAGCAGAAAGCGCGCCGACAGGCTCTCGCGCGCGGCGAAGATTATGCTCGAATGGAAGGCCCCCGACACGCTCTGCGGCTGGGTACGCAACATCGGGCGCGAGGGGCAGCAGTCGGGCATGTGCAGGCTCTCCGAGCTGGGGGAGCTCGACGCCGACATGTTCACCACCGTGTTCGTCGGCAACGCGGACACGAAGCGCGTAGGCGGCCGTATGGTCACGCCGCGCGGGTATCGGGAGATTCCATGCGAAAGGTAACGATAATCGGGGCGGGGCCCGGAAACCCCGACTTGCTCTCGCGCGCGGCGCTCGACGCGATCGACATCGCCGATGTGGTCATCGGCGCTCATCGCGCGCTTGCCGGCATCGACGTGCCGCCCGACGTGGTGAGATGCGAGCTCGTGAAGACGGCGGACATCGTCGCCGCGCTCACCGATGCGGCGTCGTGGCAGCGCGCCGTGGTCGTGATGACGGGCGATGTGGGGCTGTTCAGTGGCGCGCGCCGCCTGGTGGAGGCGCTCTCCGGCGACGCGCAGGTGGACGTGCGCGTCATTCCCGGCATAAGCTCAGCGTCGTATCTCGCCGCGCGCCTCGCGCGTCCATGGCAGGATTGGCGCTTCGCGAGCGCTCACGGCGTGGCGTGCGACATCGTGGCCGAGGCCGAGCGCGCAGGTGAACTCTTCCTCGTCACGTCGGGCGGGGAAGACCCCTCGCGGCTTTCGGGTGAGCTTGTGCATGCGGGCTTCGGGGACGCGCGCGTGACGGTGGCCGAGCGCCTGTCGTACCCCGAGGCGCGCATCACCTGCGCGACCGCAAGTGAAATTGCAGGTCAGACGTTCGACGACTTGAACGTGATGCTTATCGAGTTCGCAGGCGGCGCCGGCTCGCCCGCGGGTTCTAGCGTAGCCTCTGAGGCGCCTGCCGGTGCGTCTGCGCCCACGGCGGCTTCTTCCGCGGCGGACTCTGCGGGCGCATCCCGCGCCGCGAGCTCCCGCTGGCCGTACGCTTCCTCGGGCATTCCCGACGAGCTCTTCATCCGCGGCGACGTTCCCATGACCAAGCAGGAGGTGCGCGCCGTCGCGCTCGCGAAGCTGCGCCTTACCGCGACCGACACCGTGTGGGACGTCGGCGCCGGCACGGGGAGCGTGTCGATCGAGGCGGCGCTCGTCGCGCGAGTGGGGTCGGTATGGGCGGTCGAGCGCAACGCGGCCGGCGTGCGGCTCATCCGAGAGAACGCGGATGCATTCGGCTGCGGCAACGTGCATGCGGTCCCCGGTGTCGCCCCCGAAGCGCTCGCGAAACTGCCCGTCCCCGACGCCGTGTTCGTCGGCGGGAGCGCGGGTGAGCTTCCCTCCATCGTGGAGGCGGCGCTCGAGAAAAACTCGCAGGTTCGCCTGTGTGTGCCATGCGTCACCGTTGAGACGCTCACCGAGGCGTGCGCGCTCCTCTCGGGTTCGCGCTTTAAGGGGTTCGAGGCGTGCCAGGTGTCGGCCGCCCGCGCCGAGGCTGTAGGCTCGCACCATCTTATGAAGGCGCAAAACCCCGTGTTCCTCGTCAGCGCGCGTGGTGCAGGTGGGGAAGGCGGCGCCCGGTGAGCACGACCATCCCGCGCTTCATGGTCGCTGCGCCCTCGAGCGGGAGCGGCAAGACGGTCGTTACGTGCGCGCTCCTGCGCGCGCTCGCACGCCGCGGCCTTGCATGCGCGGCCTTCAAATGCGGCCCCGACTACATTGACCCGCTCTTTCATCGTCGCGTCGTGGGTGCGCGCTCGGGCAACTTAGACGGCTTCTTCACCGACGCCCCGACGCTGCGCGCCCTGCTCGCACGCGGCGCCGCGAGTGCGGATGTCGCGGTGCTCGAGGGGGTCATGGGCTTCTACGACGGCATGGCG
>RQBM01000128.1:0-2576 GCA_008668795.1 Collinsella aerofaciens
CCGGCGCCGACTTCCTGGCACTCGGTGCGGCCCAGGTAGTCGAAGGTAAAGAGCTGTTTGACGGTAGCGGTGGCGCTGGAGCCGTCGTTCTTGACAACCAGGATCTGGTCGCCCTGGTGGATGGTGCCGGAGTACACGCGGCCGATGCCGATACGGCCGACGAAGTTGGAGTGGTCGATGGTCACGCACTGCATGGCCAGCGGGGCGTTCTCGTCAACCTCGGGCGCGGGCATGTCGTCGATGATCATGTCGAGCAGCGGGTACATGTCCATGTTGCCGTCGTTGGGGTCAAGACGGGCAAAGCCATTCATGGCGCTGGCGTAGACCACGTGCTCCATAGCGAACTCGAGCTGGTCGTCGGTAGCGCCCAGGTCGGCCATAAGGTCCAGGCAGTCGTTGTAGGCCTTCTCGGGGTTGGCGCCCGGACGATCGATCTTGTTGATGACGATCATGATCTTGAGGCCGGTGTCGATAGCGTGACGCAGCACGAAGCGGGTCTGGGGCATGGGACCCTCAAAAGCGTCAACCAGCAGCAGGGCGCCGTCGGCCATACGCAGCACGCGCTCGACCTCACCGCCAAAGTCGGCGTGGCCCGGGGTGTCGATGACGTTGATCTTGACGTCCTTGTACTCGATAGAGATGTTCTTGGCGAGAATCGTAATGCCGCGCTCGCGCTCCTGGTCGTTAGAGTCCAGGACGCGGTCCTCGACCTGCTGGTTGGCACGGAAGGCGTCCGTGGCACGCAGGAGCTTGTCGACCATCGTCGTCTTGCCGTGGTCGACGTGGGCGATGATGGCGATGTTCCTCAGATTGTCTACGCGCATGTAGTTCCCCTATCTTCTATCCATATACAAACGGCACGCGTATGCGGCCCGCCCAGCGATACAACGCTCAGCGGGAATATTGAGCCTTTTACCGAAAACTCGTTTATTTTAGCGATTTTAGATAAGAGGGGTTTCCTCACCTGCAGGTTCAGGGTCGCTCCACATAAAACCATCGCCGGCACCCATGCCCTCATACAGCACGTATGCCGAAAAACCGCTCTCGAGCGTGGTTTCGAAGAAGCTCACGAGCAGGGCGTCGTGATAGCCGCCGTCAATTTCGACACAACCGGTGTAGCCGATGGCATAGCGGGCGATGCGGCCCAGGCCCTCGTCCTTAAGACCCATCTTGTGCTCGGAGATAAAGTTGGTGGCCGCCTCGAGGCATGCCTCTTCGCCGTCCTCGTCGAGCGCCGCCAGATATCGGTTGGAAGCAGCGTCCTCGATCGCCACAACTACGCCCGGGTTCTCGCCGGCGGCAAGGTCGTCCAAGAACGCACCAATCAGGTCACACACCATGGCGTCGAGCTCGGCGGAGACGTTACCGGCGTCCTGCATATCCTGTGCCATCTTTAGACCTTCCCATCGAGTCTGGCGTCGTTACAGTTCTTGTGCCTCGGCAGCGATCTTGGCGGCAGCGTCGCGGGCGCGCATCATATCCATCGCGCGCTTGTCGAGTACCTTGATCTGGTTGGTCAGCATTACTGCATCGACCACACCCCAGATTACCAAGCCTGTTGAAATCGAAAACCCAAGCGCACCAACTGTACCACGAAGGCGCGAGCAGATTGCCGCGACAAGAGCGGAGATGACAACCATCTTGATAAACGAGCTGCGGCGCTCGCGAAGCGTGCGGGCCTGCATCACATAGGCGATGCGTGCCGCCTCGGATGCCTCCGAGCGCATCTGGGCCTCGCGCGCAATGGCCGCCGCCTCAGCCGACATGCCGCCGGCCATCAGCGAACGCTCCGCAACCTGGACGCCCCGCATTTAGAAGTCATCGGGGGAGAGCGTATGAACGAACTCGTCGAACTTCTCGAACTCCTGCTCGTCGTCGACTTCCTCGGCGTGGGTGGAAACAGTGCCCAGGCGATTCATGATGTCGTCCTCCACGAACATGGGAGCATTGCTGCGCACGGCAAGGGCAATGGCATCACTGGGGCGGGCGTCGATCTTGCGCTCCTCGCCATCGGCCAGTACGACGATCGTCGCGTAGAACACCGGCGGCTCGGCGCGAACGATCTCGATGCGCTCGAGCTTGGCGCCCAGGGCGTCAACGGTATCGAGCAGCAGGTCATGGGTAATCGGGCGCTCGGCGCGGCCGCTATCGATGCCGCGGCTGATGGCAGCAGCTTCAAACGAACCAGTCTGAATGGAAAGGGAACGCAGCGGCGCGGGCGAGTCCGATTTGCTGCTGCGCTCACGAAGCACGATAAGCGATGGCACGGGACCGGCGGCCATGACGATGGTCTCTATGTCGACACGAACCATGGAACACCTCCGGTACGTAGCGGTTAACACGCGGCAGCCCGCCGCATTGAATAGCTATACTACCCAAACTTTCGCACAGCACACAAAATCAAAGTAGTTAATTTGGGACGGGGCTTTTTTGACTACTTTCAGTAGGTAAGAAAAAAGCCCCGAGGCAACGCCCCAGGGCTCTTCACGGTTTTGATGGTGGACCTGACAAGATTCGAACTTGTGACCTCCCGGTTATCAGCCGGACGCTCTAACCAACTGAGCTACAGGTCCATC
>RQBM01000041.1:0-2911 GCA_008668795.1 Collinsella aerofaciens
AGGTCCGCGCCCTTCGCGAGGTGCGTATGAACCAGGACGAGATGGCCGAGGAGAAGAAGGCCGAGTACATGAGCCTGATTCTTTCGACTGTGACCGGCGTCTCGGCAGGATTGCAGAACACGGGGTAATCGATAGCCCTGTGGCTCTCACCGGGGCCCGATGGGTTTCCCTCTGAATGCGTCCTCGCACTTGAAGCCCCCTTATCCTGCTCCTTCGGAGCTGCGGATAAGGGGGCTTCGTGCTGCGGAATGCATTCAGAGGGAAACCCATCGGGCCCCTTCGTCCTCGGTCTTCAGGGATTGGGGCTGAAGGGGATAATGGCGCGCTTCGCGCTTAATGTGGAGTGCGGCGAGGGCTTCTTGCGTCCTGCGGAGTGTGCCTAAAAGTAAACTAATGGCGGGCCCTGCGATGTCCGGTCTTCGGCGGATCAGCCGCTGGGTGAGGGTGGTGCTTGGGGCGACGTGCAAAAAACGGAGTTTTCAGCAGCCAAAGATTGATGCATAAGGCCATAGCCGGCTTTCGCTGCCTTTGTTGATGCTTTTGCACGACGATTGGGCTTTGGCGACGATCATATATGGCTGGTTTCTCGCCGCATGCTATCCAGATGGGTCGAGTCATGAGGACTATCTACCTTTTGAAAGATTTTTGGCACCAAAATCTTATCCCGCGATGCTGAATACTCGCAAAAATGCACGCTCCGGAGGGTACTACCCAGTTATGGCCAGAAATCCATGCGCCATCTTATGCAATTAATTAACGAATTTATGCAAAATGGCTTACGTGCGTACGTCTCGGACTAGATGTTTGCCTCGGCGCTGCGTAAATCATCCTGTCTATAGTGTCTTTGACAGGCGGCTGCGGTCCCGTTTGGGATCGTGGCCGTTTTGTTGTGGGTCAAATATGAACGTTGTGTTAATGAGTCGGTGGACGGTGGTGTTTTTCGGTGAGCGGCGTATCCTTCCAACGGTTTATCTAATGTGTCAGTTGAAAAGGAAGAGGGCGCTCGTCATTGTTTGAATGTGAACTGCCGTTTGACCACAAGACGTTGCATCTGGAGCTCGAGGATAAGAACTTCGCGGGTGTGATGGAAGGTCATCAAAACGAGTTTAAGACCACGAAATCGCAGGAAGAGCTGGTAGAGGAGTCGCTTGCCAACCCTTATGGCTCGCCGTCGCTCGAGGAGCTTTGTGCTGGCAAGAAGGATATTGTCATTATTAGCTCCGATCATACGCGTCCCGTTCCCTCGCGTGTGACGATGCCTATTCTGCTGCATCACATCCATTCCGCTGCGCCCGAGGCTCGCGTGCGCATTTTGGTTGCTACGGGTATGCATCGTCCGTCGACGCATGAGGAACTCGTCAACAAGTACGGCGAGGAGATCGTTGCCAACGAGGAAATCGTTATGCACGTCGCGACTGACGACAGCATGATGAAAAAGATCGGCACCCTGCCTTCTGGTGGCGAGTGCATCATCAACAAGATTGCCGCCGATTGCGATCTGCTGCTTGCCGAGGGCTTTATTGAGCCGCACTTCTTTGCCGGTTTCTCTGGTAGCCGCAAGTCCGTCTTGCCTGGCATCGCCAGCTACAAGACCATCATGTACAACCACAACGGTCAGTTTGTGAACGATTCCCATTCGCGTGCCGGCAACCTGTGCCACAACCACGTGAGCGAGGACATGTTTGCCGCTGCCGAGATGGCTCACCTTGCCTTTGTGCTCAACGTGGTGCTCAACGGCAAGCATGAGGTTATCGGCTCCTTTGCAGGCGACATCCATAAGGCACACGAGGCTGGCTGCGAGTTCGTGAAGAGCCTTGCCGGCGTTGAGCCCGTCGAGTGCGAGATCGCCATCACCACCAACGGCGGCTACCCGCTCGACCAGAACATCTATCAGGCCGTGAAGGGCATGTGCTCTGCCGAGGCCACGCTTCCCGAGGGCGGCGTGATCATCGACGTCGCCGGTTGTGCCGACGGCCACGGTGGCGAGGGCTTCTATCACAACATCGCCGACAACGATCCGGCGGAGTTTGAGCGTGCCTGCATCGACCGTCCTAAGGACGAGACCCTGCCCGACCAGTGGACGAGCCAGATCTTTGCCCGCATCCTGGCGCATCACCCTGTGATCATGGTCACCGACCTGTGCGATCACCAGATGATCAAGGATATGCACATGACGCCGGTCAACACCCTCGATGAGGCGCTCAAGCTCGCCTTTGAGATGAAGGGTGCCGATGCCAAGGTGGCCGTCATTCCCGATGGCCTGGGCGTTGTCGTCGCTCAGCACTAGTACGCGGCCTAAACGAATCGTTTATAACCGACAAGAAAGATAAGGTTTTATGCTTACCAAACTCCTCTGCGAATTCGGCGCAACGGCCCTCATGATCATCTTTGGCGTGGGCGTGCACTGCGATACCGTGCTCAAGGGCACCAAGTATCAGGGCTCCGGTCACATGTTTGCCATCACCACCTGGTCTTTTGGCATCTCGGTCTGCCTGTTTGTCTTTGGCGGCGCCGTGTGCATGAACCCCGCCATGGTGCTTGCCCAGTGCATCGTAGGCCTGGTGCCGTGGAGCAGCTGCATCCCCTTCATGATTGCCGATATGCTCGGCGGCTTTGCGGGTGCCGTGATCGCGTGGTTGATGTATGCCGATGAGTTCAAGGCTTCCGAGGGCGTCGTCGACCCTATTGCCCAGCGCAATATCTTCTCGACCAACCCCACCACCGAGGGTACGAACTATGCTCGCAACTTCTTCTGCGAGGCCATCTGCACCTTTGTGTTCATCAGCGCCATCCTTGCTGCCGCTAGCCGCGCCGGCGAGAACGTTTTGATGCTCGCCATCTGCGTCGGTCTGATCGTTTGGGCTGTTGGCATGGGCATGGGCGGCATCACCGGCTTCGCCATGAACCAGGC
>RQBM01000067.1:0-9094 GCA_008668795.1 Collinsella aerofaciens
GCTATGTTTTTATTACGAAAAGATTCCAAATTGGCTTAGTTCGGACTCACTTTTCAATCGCCTTGCGGTTCCTGTTGAAACTTGCTGACCTTTGGATGGGTCGAATAAGGCCTCGATGGGGATGAATTAATCATTATGGCGGCGCGCTGACTCAAACGATTTATTGCACTTCTCAGTAGCTTGGCGATTGCGCTCGTCATGGCTCTTGCCGTCATTTCTTTTGTCCCTCGTGCATTTGGATACACGCCCTATGCAGTGCGTTCGGGCTCTATGGAACCCGAGCTTCCCGTCGGCTCCATGGTGTTTGTTCACCAGGTTGATCCAACGGATATTGCCATGGGCGACAATGCAACTTTTTACCGATCGGACGGCGCCGTAGTGACCCACCAGGTGTACGAGGTCGACCCTGTGGCGCAGACGATCAGTACGCAGGGAATCGCAAACAAAAATGCAGATGGAACCATCATGCACGACGCCGAGCAGACGCCTTTTTCGCGCGTGATCGGCGTCGTTTCTTTTTGTGTCCCTTACCTGGGCTTCGTTAACGCATATTGCACGACGATGCCCGGTTTGCTTGTTGTGGTGGCCGTTCTGGCGCTGCTGGTCGCGGCGTCGATTGTGCTCGATCGGATGGTTCCCGATGAGCCTGCGGGCAAGCATGCCCGCGCGCATGCGAGGGAGCGGCGTTCATAGCGGCAGGGGAGAGGTGCCGGCAACGGCAAGGGCCGTTGCCGGGGAAGTCGATTTTCGAAAGGAAGAGGACGATGGAAAACAAGAAGAAAAAACGCTACGGCATCGTTGCCGCCTTGCTGCTGCTGGTACTGGCTGCCGGCGTGGGCACCTATGCCTGGCTGACGGCACAGTCGGGCCTGACCAACAACTTCACTACTGCGGGCATCAACAAGCCCACTACCGATCCCGATCATCCGAGTCAGCCGCTTCCGGATGATAACACTAAGGTCAACGGCAACCTGACCGAGACCAAATGGGTTAAGGACTCCAAGCTCGCCCCTGGCGTGTCTGTTGCCAAGAATCCTAATGTCGGTATCGGCAAGGGGTCCGAGGATGCATATGTGTACGTCTTCGTGAACAACAAGACGGCGCCCACCGGGACCGATGATTCCAAGACGACTTACTTCACCATTAACGCTGGCTGGAAGGCCGTTGATGCGACCACCGTTGCGGGCGAGCCGACTCATTATCTCGGTGGCCTTTTCGTTTATGTTGGCGAAGGAACCGAGGCTACTCCGCTTACTGCCAGCAAGAATGAGGATAAGTGGACTGGCGAGCTGTTCAGCCAGGTGACCACGCCCAAGGGGACCGAGCAAAAGGATTTCGCCAATCCTGCCACGATGGATGTCAACTGCTTCATTTACGCAGCAGACAATACCGCTGAGGGTTCGTCTACGTCAGCCTTGAATGCTGCCAAGGATTGGGCTAAGGGCCTGCAGTAATCCAACCCCCTCTACCGAGATCCCGGCCCGCTCCCCATCCCCATTTTCTGGCCGGGATTTCGGTCCCCCTTTGATCGACGATTGGCGAACGTAATGCTCAACAATCTTTCCGACAATCAGAAACGCACCTTGGCGCTTGCCGCGATGGCGCTGTTGGCCCTGGCGTGCCTGTGCGGCACGCTGGCTTTTACCGTTGATATGGTTCCGGCGAACAACGTTCTATCGTTTGGCAGCGTGAAGGTACGAGTCTGCGAATACACCCTCAACGAGCAGGGCGAGGAGATTCCGTTTGAGCCCAACGAGCACGGGGACTATCCCGACACCAAGGCCGGGGGTTCTGACATCAGCCGCATTGTGCGCGTGGAGAACGTCGGCACGCAGCCTGAGTACGTTCGCGCGCGTCTGCACATGACGTCGGTGGCGCCCGACGGTTCGAGCGCGGATGCTTCGGGCAGCGTTGCGTTTCATGTGAACGCGGGCGAGGGGTCCCCGTGGATCGATGGCGGCGATGGGTGGTACTACTACCGCGGATTGGCCGGGCGTGGCGGCACGCTCGACCCCGGCGCCATGACGGAAAGCCTCATGGACTCGCTGCGCTTTGTGGGCGACTACCACGATGCCGCGCGCGGCGGCTCATTCAAGCTCGATATCGATGTTGAGGCCGTGCAGGCCAAAAACCAGCAGGCAAGCGATACCGTCCTCGACGTGCTTGACGTCGCGGGCTGGCCGGAGGCGAACTAGCCTATGAAGATCAAGAACATGAACCGGGGTATGCTTAGCAGGTTGGTTGCCGTCGCGGCGATTGCCCTTTGCTGCGTTATGGCGCTGCCAACGGTGGTGCATGCCGAGGACGTGCCCGAGAACAAAAACGAATTCCACATCAAAAACGAGGCTGACTTTTTGTCGTGTGTGGCGCTGTCGCGCGAGCGCGATACGTCCGGCTGGCACGTTTATCTCGATAACGACATTGAGCTCGACAGCGACGACATGAAAGCCATCGTTGCAAACACCGTTAAGCATCTGTCGTTTGGCAACAAGGAGCATCCGTTTAAGGGCGTGTTCGATGGTCAAAACCACACCGTTGAGGGCCTGAACTACGATAAAGACGCTTTTGACCCCGAGCGCGATACGGGATTTTTTGCCGAGACCAACGGTGCCACCATCAAAAACTTCCTGGTCAAGGACGCCAACGTGTGGGCGGACTTCCGCGGTGGCATTATCGTGGGCAAGGCCGTCAATACGCGCTTCGAAAACGTTATGGTCATGGAGAGCACGCTGCACGTGACCTGCGCCAACAATGCTCTCAACCTCATTACCAACGCAGGCTTTGAGGGCGGTCTCATCGCCGGCGAGCTCGACGGCTGCACCCTCTACAACTGCGAGGTCCGTGGCGGCCGTGCCGTCAACAATGCGACTTCGGGCGTGCAGGCGCTCGGCGGTGAGGGTCTGTATATGGCGGCGTTTGCCGGCTACGTTAAGAACTCGACTATCGAGTACTGCCGCGTGACGCCGACGCGTAAGGACGACGGCTCGATTGCCGAGAAGGGCATGACCGACGTCACCAATAAGTACGACGTGGCCATTGGCGCCCTGGGCGGCAACAACGTGTACGCCTCGGGTTTTGTGGGCTGCATGGCGGGCGAGGCCAAGATTATCGACTGCTTCTCGACGGCGCAGTGCTACAGCTATGCCGCGTCATATGTGGGCGTCGTCGCCGTGACGCGTGCGTGGACGGGTGGCTTGGCGGGTCGTATTCTAACCGAAAAGGGCAACGAGCTCGTTCGAAGCCATTTTGCGGGTGACTTGAGCTCGCGTCAGTACAATCCCATCGCCGTGATTCCCATCATTCAAAACGATGTGAACCTGGGCGGTATTGCCGCGCGTGCCAACAAGGATGATGCCACGGTCACCGAGTGCTACTTTAAGCCGAGCGTGAGCCTTTCTGGCAACAGCCAGGGCAACCCTGCTAAAAAGAAAATCCCCTCGTTTGGCGGCGATGGCACCACCAAGGGTGATGGCTATGGTCCATGGGATGACGAGCGCTACACCACGCGCGAGCTGTGGGAAGAGCACGACTACGACTTCTGTGCCGGCACCATGCGCTCGACTGCTAACGACGGGACCCTGGATGGCCCGCACCCCAATGAGTGGGCGATGGATTACAAGCTGAATATTCCTGTGCATGGCCAGAGCGTTAAGGCGACGATCGATTTTCCCGGTGCGGGTACCGCGACAATTACGGCAACCAAACTCGGTATTGATCAAGCGACCTCGGATCCGTACGCCTTTGCCGTGAGCGCCGTGCTGGCGGGAACGGCCCAGGGCTTGGCCCAGGGCGATACATCGGTGACGTTTAGGCAGGATACCTCCGCAAAGCCTGAGGGGCTGAGCAAGGCGAACGACGGCTACCGCTTTATGGGCTGGTTCCGCGAGCCCGGGGTCAACGTGAACCACATCGAGGCCGATAACACCTGGTTTGACGGCAAGACCGATGCCGATGCCGTGACTGCCGGCAAACAGGTCAAGAAGAGTGAGGCGCACGAGCATACGTCGACCTATACCGCCGATAATGCCAAGGGGGTCGACGGTTTTAAGGGCAATGACCTGTTTATCGCTTCGTACGAGGCGCAGGTGCTGTTCTATAACGTCCAGGGCGAAACGCTCGATTGCCAGAGCGGCACTGCACACGACAAATCGGGCGATTGGTATCGCTACGGCGCGAAGCTCAACCCCGCCGCTCCTACCGATCGTGGCACGCTGTCTTCCAGCGCCACCTTTATCGGTTGGACAACGAAGCCGAGCGAAGAGGCTCAGATGAACGGTGGCTATGCAGCCATTACCTCGACCCAGCTCGCCGAGCTAAAAAATGCCGGCGCGTTCTATCCTGCCGGTACCGAGATTACCGTGCTTGGCCCGACCGACTTCTATCCGGTGTACAGCGACTACGTCTCGAACATCATGACAGTGTTCGAGGGCAATGAACAGGATGAGCTTGAAGATAAGACCCAGCGTGTCGGCGTGGGCAACACCCATGTCGATGTCCAGACTTCCGAGGATGGCGCCAGTGTCTATACAGTGCAGGTGCGCGGTGTAGACAATAAGCCCTTGTCCGATGGGGGCGCGTTGCCTGACGGCTACCGCTTCCTGGGCTGGTACGAAAACAAGCAGACTGCCGATGGGTCCGAGGTCGAGGTGCGCGTAAGCCGCGACCCCAGTTACACGCTTCCCGACAATGTGGACCTGACCGTTCCGCATACCTATACCGCGCGCTTTGAGTACCGCGTGGATTATTACGTCAAGTCTATGACGAACGATGCCTATAAGGAATCCAGACTCCTCTGCTCTGTGTGGAACGGGTACCAAACCTCGTTCAACGAGCAGGTCGGATCGAGCTACGTGCGGGAGAATATCGTGCACTGGGGTCCCGAGCACGTCTATCACGGACTGAAGGAAAACTATAAGGACGAATGCAATGAGGGGCGCTTTGGGGCAGAGACACTCATCGTGGCGCCTTTGAAGGCGTATTCGCATACGGTCAAAAACGATACAGGTGCGGATACCCGAAAAAATGTCATTGCCGATACGGATTTCCCGGGTTCGGGCACGCTGGATGACGAGTGGGTCGCAGGAGCGCTGAAGTTTTACTTTAGGCCGGCGAGCGAGCGATACCGCTTAAATTTCTGGACCCTCGAGCGTCAAGGCGGATACTGGACCTGCGTGGGCAACCCCGTTCAGAGCGAGATTGGCATCGATTCGGAGTATTACATGCGCGCCATGGTGACGACAAGCGTCAGCTTTTATGGCAAGGGCGGTGCCTCGGTTAAGAGTGTCACGCGACGCTATGAGGCCCCGTTGCTGCTGGGCTCCGATAGCACCTACACCTATAAATATCCGTTTATCCATACCAATCAGACGGTAAACGACAAGCCCGAGGGCGGAAAGAAGGGCGACGTCAATCCCAATCTGACGCTTGAAGCCTCTCCGACCGATGCCGACATGGCCGTGGATGGCTATAAGTTCCTTGGTTGGATTTCGACCGCCGAGGTCCAGAAGGATTCTGACGTCTGGAACTATATCTATGATGTTGCCGGTGACCCCTATGTGACAAGTGATCCGGAAAAAGCTACGCCGTACTTGACGACCAACGCGTCCAAGGTTACCCAGTGGCAGGATGCCTATCCCGTGTACGTAAAGTACGACGTTAGCTACACCACCAACCTGCACCGCAAGGGCTTTGACGGAACTAATGGGGTTAACGTACCCAACTGGGATATCAAGCCCACGCTGACCACGCAAGACGACGGGTCTGTGGTGGCTACGGTGAGTCCCGACATTACGACGACGGTGTATGCGGACGGAGCTGGTGGCACCTATCAGCTTAAGAAGCTCGAGATCGAGCTTTCCGACGGAACAGTAAAGAAACTTGAGCCGACGGGCGAGGGCGGCAATACCTATTCCTATCCCGTGGAGCCCGGAAAGCCCTATACGTTTGTGGCCTACTACACGCCCATTGCGGTGGTGTATCATCTCAACGACTCCGACGTTGACGGCAAGCTTGCCCAAGAGGGCGATAAGCTCGGTGACCTTAAAGATGGCATGCCGCTGCCAACGTATAACATTGGAGACATCGATGCTGCAACGGGAGCATACAACGCCTTCGTAGGTTGGACGGATAATAAGCCAGAGCCTAGCAGCGGTTATGTCGTTTGGTCGGACGGCGTTTCCATGGTGACTAAAAACACGGTGGTCAACGCCCCCATGGAGCTGTACCCGGTCTACCGTGCCAGCGCGGTAAGTGTCCAATCGAATATCGATGCTAATCTGGATGATCCCTATGCCGTACGCTCCCTTGCGCGTACCGACTCTGGTGATCAGATTTCGCTGGAGGTAAAAGCTTCAACTGAGGTTGTCGGCAAGGACGGCACCAAGTACGACTTTGTCGGCTGGTCGCGTGACTATACATCCGATGGCAACTACACCCTGATGACCGATGAGGAGAAGTATCCCCTCGAGGGTAATGAGCCCTTTAAGAACGTGACCTACACTGCGGTGTACAAGATTGCGCCGTATGAGGTGCGCTATCACGGTATCGACGGGTCGGTCATCTTTACGGCGACCGTCGACTCGGGCGATGAGCGCGCACAAGACGGCAAGTCCGGTTTTATCCACACGGTCGATGTCCCTAAAATGGACGAGAGCGGCAACCCCGTCTATGACAAGGACGGCAACCCCGTGATGGAGCAAAAATCCGTGGCATATGACCCGGATGCCCACTCCAAGATCGTTGCGCTGCTCGATGAGCAGGCGGCCGCCAATGGCGATAAGCGTGAACTCTTCTTGGAATGGCGATATGTGGGTGCCGAAGGTGCTGCGGAGGCTTGGGATACGTTTAAGGACGAGCCGGTCAAGGGCGATATGGACCTGTATCCCGTGACGTATCGCGTGGTTGCCAACGATACGTCTGATGGAAAGCCCGAAAACATGACCGCGCAGCTTAAGTGGCTGCTCGATCCTTCCGCCGCCAACACCGTCGACGACGCCGCCGATAAGGCGCCGTTTAAGGTCTGCTTTGCCAAGCCGTTTATGGGAACGCAGTTGACCGTCACGGTAACGCGGGCAAGCTACGGCCCTGGTGCAGAGGAAGCTCCCGTGGACGGCAAGTTTGTCTCGCTCTACAGTCTGGGTTCGGGTAATGGTTCGTTTGACCTGGCCAACCGTCTGGAGTCCAAGAAGACGGGCGAAGGCGATCAAGGTGCCGGCAACGCTGTGTTTAACTTTGATCAGACTCATACGTTGACGATCGTTAAAAAGACAACCGATGCCAGTGCCATGGGACAAACGTTTCGCTTTAAGGTGACGCGAAAGATGCCGCAGGATTCTTCTGCCGAGACGCGCACGGTCGAGGTGAAAGTTGGCGAGCAACACGACGAAAACGGTGAGGTCTGCTATGTCGGCAGCGTGCAGTTTGCCGCGCCTGCGGGCGTCTATACCGTCGAGGAAGACACAGCTTGGGCATGGCGTTACGAGGGCGAGTTGAGTACGCCGGGCAAGGCGCCCGGCAAATCTGCCGAGTTGACCATCTCGTCCGCCTCGAGCGTGGGCGACACGGTGGTGACGTGCGTCAACACGCGCGCGAAGGACAAATGGGTCGATGGCGGTTCGCGTGCCAAGAATGTTTGGGAAAACGGCACGCTGATGAGGGAGGATTAGGATGACTAAGCGCAAGCAGATCGTCGCCCTCCTTGTGGGCGTTCTCATTTTGGCTGGCGCTGCCGGTGCCTTCGCGTGGCTTTCGGTTACGGGTGTGCTGGTCAACGAGTTTGGCTTTGGTTCGGTGGCGCCCTCGGTGGACGAGAAACTCGATGGCAACGTGAAGAGCGACGTCACGATTACAAACAAGGGCTCGGCTCCGGCATACCTGCGTGCTGCGGTGGATATCTACTGGCAGGACCAGGATGGCGCGCGCCTGTGGGATGAGCCGGTTGCGGGAACGGACTACGTTATTGAGCGGGGCAACGTGTCCGATGCGTCTGCTTCCAACAGCGCCTCGTCTTGGGTTGCCGCGTCCGACGGATTCTACTATTGGACATCTTCCGTTGCGCCGATGGACAAAACCGGCGTGCTCATCAAGAGCGTGACTGAGAGGAAGGCGGATGGCAAGAACCTGGTCGTCGACATTTCGACCCAGGCAATTCAGTCCACGCCCGATGACGCAGTTACAGAGGCATGGGGCTGTACGGTCAAGGATGGCGTGCTGGTGCCGCCGCATGGGGGTGCGTAAGCATGGCTTTTCCGATTCGCAAAGACGCTATGCGCGCCGTGCGCTGTGTGGTCGCGGTTGTTGCCTGTGTTGCCGCGCTTGCCGCGCCTGCCCGTGCGTTTGCCGATGCTCCCACGATTGCCTATGACGGAAATGCGCGCCAGCTGACGGTCTCGGGGGCGACGGGCTCTTCGGGGGAGCCCGATCTGTTTTTGGCCTTTAAAGATCTGATGCCCGGCGATGTGCGCGATCAGCAGATTGAAGTTCGCGCCACGGGCGTAAAATCCCAGGTGCGCGTGTTTGTACGTGCCGTTGTCGATCACGAGACGGCACATATGCTGTCTCCCATCACCTTAACGGCGACTGTGGGCGATGCCTCTGCAGGTTGGCTCCAGACAGGAACACCGGGCAGCGTGTTCGCCTATCCCACGGAAATCGCCACGTTTACGAGCGATGGCAGCACGGTGCTTAATCTGCAGCTAAGCGTTCCGACGTCGGTGGGCAACGAGCTTGCCGATGCAAACAAGACCATTCGCTGGGAAATCACCGCCGAGGACGATGGCGAGAAGATCCCCGTGCAGTCTGCTGGCAGAAAGAAGCCCGGCTTGCTTGGTCTGGTGGCAACAGGCGACAACACGCTCACGTTGCTTTTGGTGTTGCTGACGCTTGCAATCATCGCATTTATAGCCGCGCTTCTTTTGTCCCGGAGGGATAAGCGCTAGGTTCATCTTCTAAATGAAACGCCCTCCCGGGCGGCGGGCACGAAGTTCCCTGCTCTACAGTCCTGCGCAAGACGAAGGCCACATTAAGTGGCCTTCTTTGCGTGCGGAACTCGCGATGAACTTCGAGCCCGCCGCTCGGGAGGGCGCCCCTTTATTGA
>RQBM01000201.1:0-11651 GCA_008668795.1 Collinsella aerofaciens
GAGTCATCGCCGACCAGCTGACCGGAGCGCGTATACACGGCAACCGACTCAGCTTCACCGCGGCGCGTCTGACCAAGCAGGCCGTTGCTCGGCTCGTCTTGGGTGTAGAAGCCCTCGCCCGAAGCACCGCTGTAGCCGTTGCCCTGATAACTATCGTCATAGCCGTCATCGTAGCCGTAGTCGTCGTCCTGGCCATAACCCTGGTCGTAACCCTGCTGGCCGCCCAGGTGCATCTTATTTTTAATCTCGTCAAGGAAGCCCATGGTTGTGTCCTCTCGCGGTTTAGTGCAGGCGCCCCGATAATCAGTGCGCACTTCAGAGCCTTATTTTACTGCAAACTCCGGGCTAAATACTACCCTGCCCAGGCGAACGAGCGTAGAGCCCTCCTCAAGGGCAGGCTCAAAGTCCTCGCTCATGCCGCAGGAAAGCTCAGGCAGGTTCAAATCGGGATGCGCCGCCTCCAGCTCATCCCTCAGCTCACGAAGACCCGCAAAGGTGCGGCGTGCCACATCCTTATTCCCCCGGGGCGCCATAGTCATAAGCCCCTGCACGCAAATTCCCTCAAGTTCCGCAAGCTCACCCGCGGCGGCGCGAATCTCATCGGGCGAAAAGCCTCCCTTCGACTCCTCACCACTCACATTGACCTCAATGAGCACACGCTGGGGGCCGGCGAGCTCGCCTGCCTCAATCTTGCGGACAGCACGGCTCGAGATCGCCTGCGCCAGATGCAGCGAACCCACCGAGTGAATCAGCTCGGCTGAGCCCAGCACCGCATTGATCTTATTGGTCTGCAGGTTGCCGATCATATCGAAGCGCACCTCGGGCAGCTCCGGATGCTCCGCCAGACCCGTGAGCTTGCGAACCAGCTCCTGCGGGCGGTTCTCGGCAAAATGGCGATACCCCGCCTGGATGGCGGCAACGGTCTCATCGACACCAACGGTCTTGGACACGGCAATGAGGCTCGCGGCGTCGTGGGGACGGCCCGCGCGATCGAGCGCCGCATAAAAACGTTCCAGAATCTGCTCGCGGCGAGCGCGCATCAAGTCCAAATAGTTATCCATTGCCAATCGCCTCCGCTGACAGCCAAACAAGTAGTCCCATGCTAACGCAAGAGCGCGGCCCCGCATGTGCAAGGCCGCGCTCACTTAGGTATTTACAATCTTTCGACGAACGGGGTTACTTACTCCTCGTCGTCCTCGCCATCGTCCTCGTCCTCAAGATGATCGAGCAGGTAGCGAAGACCCTCGCTGACCTCGCTAACGGGCACCTTGGCAACGTAGCGCGCGTCGACGGCGGGCCTCATGATAACACCCTCGCCCGAAGGCACGCGCATGCTCTCGAGCTCATCCTCATCAGTGCAGGCGATATCACCGGCAGTCATACGCTGTCCGGTCAACAGGAAGGTCAGACGGCAGGCGGCATCGATGGAAATCGAGGCGATGCGATCGAGATAGCGCGATACCATGATGGCGCGGCGCAGGTCGTCATAGTTGCTGTCGTCGTCCATAAAGTCGCCCGTATCCATACGGTTAAAGGTGCGGAAGAACTTCTCGTAGGCGGCGTGCACTGGCTCGTCCTCGACGGCCAAGTTGCAGATGATGGACATGTCGTTGGTGACGAGCGCAGAAAGCGAAGAGCCCAGCACCTGGTAGACGGCCTCAGCCTCGGCCTCGACCGTGCCGACAAGCTCCTTGGGCAGCGAGATGTCGGCCTTGATCATATGACGCGTGGCACGGCAAATCTGGCGAACCTTATCGGTCATGCGCTGCAGGTTAAAGTCGACGTAGATGATCGTCTGCAGCAAGCGGAAGTCGGAGGCGACCGGTGACTGCGTGGCAATCAGGTTGTAGCAGACGGCCTCCAGGTTGGCGCAGCGTGCGTCAATCGAAAGCGTGCGCTTCTTGGTCTTGGTGGCGAGCTTGCGGTCGTCGGTAACATAGGCCCTCACGGCATCGTGGAGGGCCAGATCGACGGCCTCGTAGATGCTCAGCATCTCGTGGCGGGCCTCGATGAGCTGACGGGAAAACAGTTTGCGCATGGTTCACTCCAATCAGTTGGGTGCGGTCATGCCGCCCGCACAGTGAATACGCACCGGACCAGGTCCGATCGGCTTGGGACTAGTCGCACCGATCAGCCAAAGCGGCCGGTGATATAGTCTTCCGTCCGCGAGTCCACCGGGCTGGTGAAGATCGCGTCGGTTTGACCATACTCGATGAGCGTAGCGGGCTCGCCGGCAACTTCCTGCAAGAAGAATGCGGTGTAGTCGCTAATGCGAGCTGCCTGCTGCATTGAATGCGTGACGATGATGATCGTCATCTCGGGCGCCAGCTCGGCCATCAAATCCTCGACCTTAGAGACGGACGTGGGGTCGATGGCGGAGCAGGGCTCGTCCATCAGAAGGACATCGGGTTGCACCGCAAGCACGCGCGCGATGCACAGACGCTGCTGCTGACCGCCCGAGAGCGCCAAACCATCCTTGTTGAGCTGATTGGATACCTCTTTCCAGAGGTTGGCGCGCTTGAGCGATTCTTCCACGATGTCATCGAGGTCACTTTTGCTAGTCACGCCCTGCAGACGAGGGCCAAAGGCGACATTCTCGTAGATGGATTTGGGAAACGGATTGGGCTGCTGAAAGATCATGCCCACGCGGCGACGGAGGTCGACCGGGTCGACACCCTCGGCATAGATATCGTTGCCGTCGAGCGTCATGGTGCCCTCGACGCGCGTACCCTCGATCAGGTCATTCATGCGGTTGATGCAGCGCAAAAACGTCGACTTGCCGCAGCCCGAAGGGCCAATGAAGGAGGTGATGGCGTTTTTGGCGATGTTGAGGTCAAGCCCCGTCAGCGCATGAAAGTCACCGTACCAAAAGTTGAAATCCTTGGCCGTAATGGCCGCTTGCTCCAACGCGGGAGCGGACTGATAAACGGACATGGGACTCCTTAACTAGCGACGCTTACGCGACAGGAAGCGCGCAAACAGGTTGAAGGCCAAAATGATCACCATCAGCAAGAGCGCAGTGCCGTAGGCTGCGTTCATGTTGATGCCGTCGTTGGCAAGCAGGTACAGGTGAACGGTCATGGGACGACCGGAATCGAGCGGCGAAATAGGTAGATTGATGGCCTGGCCCATGGTGTAGAGCACCACGGCGGTCTCGCCGATGGCACGGCCGATGGCAAGGACGATGCCCGTGGCAATGCGGCCAAAGGCCGAAGGAAGCACGATCTTGGAGACGACCTGCCACTTGGTAGCGCCCAGGCCGTACGCGCCCCAACGGATATAGCGCGGAACGGCGCGAATGGCTTCTTCGGTGGTGCGCATGACGATGGGAAGCATCAAGAGCGCGAGCGCCAGAGCGGCCGAGACCATCGAAAGGCCCAGGCCCATAGCCTCGACAAACAAGGCGTAGCCAAACAGGCCCATAACGATGGAGGGCACCGAGGCCAAAGCGTCAGCAGCGTAGCGAATGAGCTCGACGACCTTGCCCTGCTTGGCGTACTCGGCCAGATAGACGGCTGCCAGCACAGCGATCGGCGTGCAGATAAGCATGGCGAGCGCCGTCACGTAGACGGTCGAGACGATCGTGGGCCAAATTCCGCCCTCGGCGTTGACGCCCTGGGGCCAACCGAAGATAAAGTCGAGCGAGATGTGTGGCAGGCCGTTGATGACCACGTAGGCGATGATAGCGACCAGCACCAGCGTGGTGATGTAGGCAGCGGCACGAAACACGCCAAGCATGATCTTGTTGGACAGGTCCTTGTTGATGCGGCCCTTCTTGCCGTGGGAAAGGGCACGCTTGATGCGCTCGCGCGACGAGGTCGTATCGACCGTCGTGTCAACGGAATCGGACATAGCCTACCCCCTCTTCTTCTTGGAAATCAGACGGACGATACCCACCAGCGTGGCGGAGATGATAAACAGGACCACACCCATGCCGAACAGCGCCGAGCGGTGCAGACCCGAGGAATAGCTCATGTCGAGCGCAATCTGGCTCGTGAGCGTCGAGATGGGGCTCGCAATGCTGTCGGGAATAACCGGGGCGTTACCTACGACCATGAGCACGGCCATGGTCTCGCCGATGGCACGGCCCATACCCAGCACGATGGCATCAACGATACCCAGCTTCGCGGCAGGTAGCACGACCTTATAGATGGTCTGCCACTTTGTGGCGCCCATGGCATACGATGCCTCGCGAATGCCCATGGGAATGGAATTGAGAGCATCGATGGTGAGCGTGGTGATGGTAGGGACGATCATGATGGCGAGCACAAACCACGCCGTCAGCGCACCAAAACCAAGGCCGCCGGTCAGTTGTGCGATAAACGGGCGGATGATGATCATGCCAAAGAAGCCGTAGATGATGGAGGGTATGCCCGCCAGCAGGTCAACGGCGGGGCTGATGAGCTTGCGCACGCGCTTGCCGGCGATCTCGACCAGGTACACGGCCGTGCCCACACCTAGCGGCACGCCCATGGCGAGCGCACCGACGGTCACCAGACCTGAGCCGGCAAGCAGCGACATGATGCCGTAGTGGCCCTCAGAGGGCGCCCACGTAAAGCTAAAGAAGTCCGCCAGACCGATGTCGGTAAAGACGGGCAGCGCCGAGTACGTGGTAAAGACAAAAATCAGGATGACGGTAACGACCGCCAAAAACGCGCAGGCAAAGAAGATCCACTGCAGCGCCTTCTCCTTGATATAGGTACTGCGCGATACGAGCGCCAGCTCGCGCTTCTTGGGTGCCTGAGCATTCTGCTCAGTCTGGGAGTTTTCCTGTGCTTCCATGCTACTCACTCCCCTTCTCGTCGTTGGTGACGGGAATAAAGCCCGCCTCGCGAATCTGCTTGTCCATCTTTTCGGACGTCACGTAGTCGATGTAATCCTGCGCCTGCTGCGAAGGCGCACCCTTCACAAAGAAGTAAAGGTCGCGCGAGATGGGATAGCCGCCGCTCGCGACCGTCTTCTCGGACGCCTCAACATGATTGACCGAGACGGCCTTGACCGAGGTCTTGGCGTTGAGACTCTCGACAAAACCCAGCGAGATGTAGCCAATAGCGCCACGCGAGCGGGACACGACATCGCGTACCTGGCCCGTACCCGAAAGAACAGCCGAACGGCGATCGAACGGCGTGCCGTCCATCACGATGGTACGGAAGGCCTCGCGCGTACCGGACGCCTCGTCTCGGTTGATGACCTGAATCCTCAGGTCCTCGCCACCGACTTCTTTCCAGTTGGTGATCTTGCCGGCGTAGATATCGCGGAGCTGCTCGGTCGAGAGGTTATCGACGGGGTTGTCGTCGTTCACGATGACCGCAATACCGTCGTGGGCAATGACGATGGGAGTCAGGCCCAGATCCTGTTCGTCGGCATTGAGTCCACGGGAGGAGCTGGCGATATCGGCCGTGCCGGCGCTGACGGCCTCGATGCCAGCGGAAGAACCCAAACCGGAAACGAGCACGTCGATGCCGGTCTCCTCCTTAAAACCCTCGGCCGCAATCTCGGCGATAGGAAGGCAGGTCGTGGAGCCAGCGACGGTAATGGAAGAGGTGGAAGATCCCGAAGAACAGGCGCACAGCGTAAGCGTAAGCACAGCGACGCTCAGGACCGATACGATCTTTCTCATAGCATCACGCCGATCGCAGCATGGCGCCCACAGGTGCCGTTCTCGTTACGGTAGGAATAAAAGCGGTCGTTCTGACGCACAGTCGAAAGCTGGGTATCCACGATATTATCCGCGTCGACACCGACATCTACCAGCGCCTCGCAAATGGCAGCGGAAAGATTGAGCATGCGAGAGGTGCTCGCATCGATGCACGAGAACTCGGCGGCAAAGCGATCCATGAGTTCCTGGGATACCTCATATTCGTCACCCAAGATATGGGGGCCGATATAGGCGGAAACGTCGCTCGCATCGCAGCCGGCAGCATCGCAAAGCGCCTGGCACGCCTTGGCGGAAATACGTGCAATCGTGCCCTTCCAACCGGAGTGCACCACGGCAAATCCGCCGGGGGCCACCAGCACCACGGGAACGCAGTCGGCAAAGCAGAGCAGCACGGGCACGTTATGCGCCGTGCAGACGATGGCATCACAGCCCTCGGCAATCTGCTCGCGAACGTCCTCAAGGTCATCGGCGCCGTTCGAGGTCACCGCAACGATATGATCACCATGGACCTGATTGGGAACGAGCAGGTTGTGCTCGCACTCGGCGGCACCCATAGCCTCGAGCGCACGACGACGATTTTCTTGAACAGCAAAGGGGTCATCGCCAACATGCGAGCCCAAGTTGAGTGAGGAGTACGCATCTTCGGAAACGCCACCGGCGCGCTCGGTGAAGGCAAAGCGAACATCGGATGTCGCGCCCTCCACCAACGTAACTCCATCATGGTCGACACGCGAAACTTTGTCCGCACGTGCTGCCATACTAAAGCCTCCTAATAACACAAGTACCGCGGCATCGCCGCTACAGCCCGCGTTTATACGGCTGTCATACTTCTCTAAAAGGATACCTGCTGCGCTGGAGGCAATCGTAAAGGGAACGTAAAGAGATTGGAGGTTCTAGTTTACAAAGTCGAAATAAAAAGGGCGCGTCCATACGGACACGCCCCTGTGCACAACAATGCAAAGAACGACTTAGAAGCTACCGCGCTTCAGGAAGTCGGGAAGCTCGAACTGATCGTTGCCGAAGTTAGGAAGCTCGGTGCCACCGACGTTGCGGGTCGGAGCGGCCTGAGCCGGGCTCGTGGCAGGAGCGGTGCGCTGCGGCTCAGCGGAGGCAGCGGCCTTGCTCTGAGACTGCTGAGCAGCAAAGAGCTCGTCCTGACGGTTGACGTTGGAGTCGGAGAAGCCCGTAGCGATGACGGTGATACGCACCTGATCGCCCAGGGACTCGTCGACAACGGTACCGAAGATGATGTTGGCCTCGGGGTCGACGGCGTTGGCGACAACGTCGGCGGCGTCGCTGATCTCCTGGATGCCCAGGTCCTTGGAACCGGCGATGGAGAGCAGCACGCGCGTGGCGCCATCGATGGAGCTCTCGAGCAGCGGGCTGGAGATGGCCTGCTGGGCAGCGTCGACGGCACGGGTGTCCCCAGAAGAGGTACCGATACCCATCATGGCGGTACCGGCCTGCTTCATGATGGTCTTAACATCGGCGAAGTCCAGGTTGATGATACCGGGGACGGTGATGAGGTCGGTGATGCCCTGGGTGCCCTGGGAAAGGACGCCATCGGCAATCGCGAAGGCCTCGAGCATGGTGGTCTTCTTCTCGGCGATGTCGAGCAGCTTATCGTTAGGGATGACGATCATGGTGTCGACGCAATCGGAAAGGGTCTTGATGCCCTCCTCGGCGCTCTTCTTGCGCTTGCGGCCCTCGAAGGTGAAGGGCTTGGTCACGACGGCGACGGTCAGCGCACCGACCTCGTTCATCGCGATATCGGCAACGATGGGAGCAGCGCCGGTACCGGTGCCACCGCCCTCGCCGCAGGTGATGAACACCATGTCGGCGCCAGCGAGCGCCTCGGCAATGTCGTCGCGGGACTCATCGGCAGCCTTGCGGCCAACCTCGGGGTTGGCGCCGGCGCCCAGGCCGCGGGTAAGGTCGGTGCCGATGTGCACCTTGATATCGGCATCAGAGATCGCGAGTGCCTGAGCATCGGTGTTGATGGCAACAAACTCGACGCCGCGGATGCCCTCTTCGATCATTCGATTGACCGCGTTGGTACCGCCGCCGCCGACGCCGACCACCTTAATGACGGCAAGGTAGTTGTTGATCTCTGTCTCGTGCATGTCGGTCCTCCGAACAAAGGTTATAGCCATAGCATGGGTCGACCCCTGCGCACATTAACCTTCAGGTTGAAAGTAAATGCAAAGGTAAACCGTATTATGTTTGCACATTATGAACGTATCAGTCAAATAATTGACCGTGAAAACCAAACAAACCAGATAAACGGCGTGGTATGGCCCCTCAACAAAGCATCAACCAGCGCTACGAGGTCGGAGCGTTCCTAAATGTATAGTTACCCGGAGAGCGCACATTGATATACGTTACGCCCTCTACCTGCGAAAGCAACTTGGTAACTACGCGTTCCTTCTTGACGATATCGTCCGAATCGCCCAGCGACACCTCAATGCCGTTATTGAGGTTTGCCGAGATGGCTTCGACCGAAGGCGTGGAAATATCCTTGACTTGTCCCAAGAACTCGCTCGAAAAACCACGCACATAATCCAAGCCAGCCTTAACGGCCTTGGAGCTCACCGCCTGGCCGGAAACCGGAGCGACATCCGCCGAGACATCAGTCAACAACACCGCGCCATAGTGCTTAGCGAGCGCCAGCGCGGCATCAATGCCGGTCAGGGTATTTGAGCCCTGCCCCGTCGTGATGACGTTGCCCTGGTCATCCACTTCGACCGACGTCGACAGCGGGGCGATCCAGGTGTCATCATCCCCGATGGCCCAGGCAAGGTCATCGGAGCTGATATAGGCAATTGCGATGACCTTGCGCTCCATCGGCGTAATGATGAGCGTATGCGGGAACTGACGCTGGACATCTACGCCCGAGACCCACGGGTTCTGCTTGAGGTCCTCGGTAATCTGGTCGGGATCGACGTTAAAAAGCGACGTTCCCTCGGGCAAATCGATCAGCTGGATAGCATCGTGCTTCGTCACATGCTCGCTGCCTTGAATCTGAATATCAGTGGCGGTAAACAATCCAGAGTTAATCACCACGACGGCAACGACGACGAGCACGGCCAAGACGGCCAGAACGCCGCCAACGATTTTGCCTTTGCCTGTAACGACAGAAGCGGCGTCTGATGTTTTATTTACCATCGCCCCAAGTGAAGACAACGGGTTGACGCTTTTTTTACCCGAAGGCTTCTTGGCGGTAGCCGGCACCGATGTCAGCGAGCGTGGTTTCGATGCGCCCAGCGTGCGACCTGGACGCGGCGCTTTAGTTCCCGTCGAGGGCTTAGGAGTTGCCATGGGACGGGCAGGTTTGGCGCCCATAACAGGCTTTGACGTCACCGAGGGACGCGAGGACTTTTTTGCGGCCGGACGATTACCGAGCTGCGAGCCAACGACCGGACGACTGGTCTGTCGAGCATGCCCGACAGACTTAGAATGCGCGACGGTATTGCGTTGAGGTTTGGCAGGCGCGCCGGAACGCCCTCCGGCGCGGCGGAAGGTGGGTTTCGATGCTCTAGAAGCCGAGGAATTTAACTTCCGGTCTGAGCTCGATGCCATACGCCTCCCTCACCTTTCCGTGCACATGTCTGATAACCGCGGCAACGTCATCGGCCGAGGCAGTTCCGTTATTAACGATAAAATTAGCGTGAACGGGCGAAACTTCCGCGCCGCCAATCGAAAAACCCTTTAATCCACAATCCTCGATAAGCTTGCCCACACTCGCATCGGGCGGGTTGCGAAAGACCGACCCGCAGGATGCGCGACCCATGGGCTGCGTACGCTTGCGCCTCGTCAGGTACCGTTCCATGCGGTCGCGGATGTCGGCCTTGGGCGCCGGTTTAAGCTTGAGCACGCACTCGAGGATGATCTCATTGCGGGGAAGGCTACATTCGCGGTAGCCCCAAGTGATCTCGGACCCCGCATAATGCTTGATACCGGATGCCGGGTCAAACGTTACGACATCCTCAACCAGCGAGCCAATCCACTCGGTCCGTGTGCCGGCATTCATAGATATCGCACCGCCGACCGAACCAGGGATGCCAACGGCAAACTCAAGGCCCGAGAGGCTACGCGACAGGGCATCGTTGACCAGGCGCGCAAACATCACGCCCGCACCGACCGTCAGCGTACAACCGTCATCGGCAACAACCGTGCGCTGAAACTCACGTCCGAGCGAAATGACGGCGCCGCGATAACCGCCATCGGCAACCAGCAGATTGGAGCCCTTGCCGATGATGACCCACGGCACCTGCTCGCGATCGAGCACCGCCACGGCGCGGCGGAGGGCATGATAGCTATGGCACGTCACAAAGAGGTCGGCCTTGCCGCCGATACGATAGCTCGTATGACGCGCAAGGCGCTCGTCCTCGATCACATCCGTGTCGATCATGCCCGAGAGCGCCATGACGGCGTTAAACAGACCCATTAGACTTAAGCGTCTTTCTTGGCAGTCAGATACTCGATAAACTCGGGACCGACGGTCGTAACGTCACCGGCACCCATAGTGAGCAGCAGGTCGCCCTCGCCCACCATCTGCTCGAGCTCCTGATTGAGCTCAAGACGGCTGGAGCAGTACACGACCTCCTTGCCAGGATGCTTGGCGCGCACGGTATCGGCGAGCATCTTAGAGGTGACACCCGGGATGGGCATCTCGCCAGCCGAGAACACATCAATCAGCAGCAGTTTATCGGCATTGGCAAATGCATCGGCAAAGTCGTCGCACAGGGCCTGCAGGCGCGAATAGCGGTGCGGCTGGAACACGACGTCGACGTGCTTGTAGCCCAGCGACGAAGCGGCAGCAAGCGTCGCCTTGATCTCGGTGGGGTGATGGCCGTAATCATCGACCACGGTGATGCCATCGATATCGCCCACGTGGGTAAAGCGGCGGCGAACGCCCTCAAAGCTCGAGAGCGCCTTGGCGGCGGCGTCGATGTCAAGGCCCAGGACATGGGCGACGGTGAGCACCGCCGTGGCGTTGAGCATGTTGTGGCGACCGGGATTGCTCTTGATCTCCACAGCGTGCTCAGTGCCGTCCTCAAAGCGAACGATAAAGTCACTCTGGATGCCCTTGACATCCGGGTGCACGCAGACGATGTCGTTGCTCTCGGCAAAGCCGTAGGAAAGCACGTGACGGCCCGTCGACTTGGCGAGCTCGACCAGATGCGGGTCCTCACCGCAGACGATGACGGTGCCGTCCTCGCCCACCAGACTCATGAATTTGGCGAAAGTCGCTTCGATCTCCTCGATACCCGAGTAGTGATCGAGGTGATCGGCCTCGACGTTGGTCACAATGACTACGTTGGGGTTCAGGAACAGGAAGGAGCTGTCGGACTCGTCGGCCTCGGCGACAAAGTAGTCGCCCGAGCCGTTCTTGCCGTTCGTGTCATAGCCCTCGACGATGCCGCCGATCAAGAAGCTCGGATCCAGACCCATGCGGTCGAGCATGGTGGCGCACATCGAAGACGTGGTGGTCTTGCCATGCGTGCCGGCAACAGCGACGGTGATGTAGCCGTGGCCCAAAGCAGAGAGCATCTTGGCACGGGGCCACACGGGAATGCCCAGCTCGCGAGCGCGCACGAGCTCAGGGTTGGACTCCGGAATAGCGGTGGAGACAACAACCACGTCGGGCTTGACCTCGTCGATCGTGGCGGCCTCATGGCCCACATGCACCTTCACGCCAGCGCGGGTAAGCTGGCGGATATAACGTGACGTCTTAAGGTCGGAGCCGGTAACGGCATAACCGCGCTCGTGCAGAACGAGGGCGATGCCGCTCATGCCGGCGCCGCCGATACCGATAAAGTGGGCGCTCTTAAACTCGGGCGCGGAGGTTGCAGTCTGGGAATCAGCCATGTGCTCGTGTACTCCTTGCGTAAACACTGCCTGTAACCCGTTAACTGTACCGCACCTACCGCATCAGCGCGAGGGCGACCGACGATATCCCGTCTAACTAACGCAAACCCTCTACCGCATC
>RQBM01000050.1:0-5119 GCA_008668795.1 Collinsella aerofaciens
GGAGCGCGGTCGCGTCTCGACTGACGACGTTGCCCATCGACAGGACCATTGTAGCGCATGGCGGTTCTTGGTTTATCGTGTCGAGCGTTTGCGTTGTGCCATTGCCTGCGGCAACGGTGTGTTACACTCTTGCACTGCTGAGTGGGCCAGACGGTCGCGCGATGTGCTGCTTGCAGCACGCGTGAGGAAAGTCCGGGCTCCAGAGGGCGGGATGCCGGCTAACGGCCGGGCGGAGTGATCCGACGGAAAGCGCCGCAGAAAAGAAGACTCCCACCTGCGCCGCAAGGCGTAAAGGGAAAAGCTGAAACGGTGGTGTAAGAGACCACCAGCGTCGTGGTAACACGGCGGCTTGGCAAGCCCCATCCGGAGCAAGCGCGAATAGGAACGCTATGGGCCGGCCCGGTCCGCGTTCGGGTAGCGTGCGTGGAACTGCACGGTAACGTGCAGACAAGATAAATGACCGTTCACGACAGAACCCGGCTTATCGGCCCACTCAGCACTTTGTTGACGCTACGAACCCGTCAGCGCGGCAATCTGCCTTTCAAGCCTTCGGGCATGACCATAAGGTCAATGCCCTTGTCTTTCAAGGCACCTTGCTCGCGCTGACGGGTTCTCGCTGTTGGTGACGGTATCATTGGCGTTTCCGTTCTTGTTGGCGAGGTCAACGGTGCTGTCTTTGCCGTATTATTGAGGCTGTTTGTTGCTGCGCTTTATTTTGTTGAGGGGCTTTGTTGGACAGCTATTTTACTCTGCAATCGAATATTGAGGTTTCGGGCGAATTTGTGGACCGCAAGAGCCGGTTTATTGCCCAGCTGGTCCATATTGAGTCCGAGGATGAGGCGAATGCCTTTATCGAGACCGTTCGCAAACGTCATTACGACGCTCGACACAATGTTCCCGCGTGGATTTTGGTCGATGGACGCGAGCGTCAAAGCGATGACGGTGAGCCGAGCCGCACGAGCGGTATGCCGACGCTCGAGGTGTTGCGCGGCGCGGGGCTCAAAAATGTTTGCTGCGTAGTGACGCGCTATTTTGGTGGCACGCTGTTGGGGCCTGGTGGCTTGGTACGCGCCTATACCGCGGCGACGCAAGCGGCGGTGGCCGCGGCTCGGGAGGCCGGGCAGATCGTCGAGATGACGAGCGTCGTGCCTGTTGACGTGCATGTGGCCTATCCGCAGTATGAGCAGGTGCTTCGCTTGGCGCAGGATTCGGGTGCCAAGGTTTCGGATACCGATTACGCGGATGCCGTGACACTTCACTTGGTGTTTAAGGCGGGGGAGCAGGAGTCTTTTTGCGCCAGGATGCGCGAGCTTATGGCGGGGCGCGAGGAGATCGAGGTCGGTGCTCCCGTATTTGCCGAGTTCTAACGGCGACGGCCGGCGTGCTTTTGGATGGATCCCAAGCGCGCCGGCCGTCGTTTTTCTGTGCTGCCGTTTACTCGGCGAGCTGCTTTAGTACATCACAGGCGATTTCGACGGCATCGTCGATGCAGCCGGGGCAGCTGCGAAGCGGACCCTTGTCCGATCCGATGCCCTTGAGCGTGCCGCAGACGGTCGTCGTGTTCTTCTCGCCAAAACGCTTGGCGATTTCGCGCGACAGTTTGTAGGTCTGGCCTTTGGTCTTGGGGTTTTCCATGCCGTCGCTCATCACAAAGCCCATGATGGCCACGGCGCCCGAGATGGCGCCGCAGGTTTCGGTCATGCCGCCCATGCCGGCGCCAAATCCCTCGGTGAGGGTAAAGGCGGTCTGGGGGTCGAGCCCGACGGCAGGTGCGAGCGTGCAGGCGACGGCCTGGGCGCAGTTAAAGCCACGGGCGTGGTATTCGGCAGCCTGAGCCTGACAGGCGTTGATGTCGAGCTGGGCCGTATCGATTTGCTTCATCGTTGTCTCCTTGTTCACGGTGTACCCGCCTATGGTACCCGTGACGGGGCATGTAATCATCGAGAGCTTCATGTATGCCTCGTTTTTATCTATCGAACAAATGCCCAAGGCTTGAGATAAATACCCCTGATCAATTTGTCCCTTAACCTACCTTGGGGATGGGTTGTGAGGGGTGCGGGGTAGCGGTATCGTGAACCGGATAAAACGTAACCCAGGCAAGGGAGCTAGATATGAGCGAGCAGACCATCGGTACTACATGTGTTCAGGGCGGCTATCACCCGGGAGATGCCGAGCCGCGGCAGGTGCCCATTTACCAGTCCACCACGTGGAAATACGACACGTCGGAGCACATGGGCAAGCTGTTTGACCTGGAGGAGTCTGGTTACTTCTACAGCCGTCTGCAGAACCCCACGTGCAATCTGGTTGCCGCCAAGATCTGCGAGATGGAGGGCGGCACCGCTGCGATGCTCACGAGCTCGGGCATGGCTGCGAACTTCCTCGCGATCTTTAACGTGGCCGGTGCCGGCGATCACGTGGTCGCGAGCTCTGCCATCTATGGCGGTACCTACAACCTGCTCGCCCATACTATGGAGCGCATGGGTCTGACCTGCACGTTCGTTGCCCCCGACTGCACCGACGAGGAGCTCGAGGCAGCCTTTGAGCCCAATACCAAGCTCGTCTTTGGCGAGACGATCGCCAATCCCGCCCTTGCCGTGCTCGATATTGAGCGCTTTGCCAAGGCCGCGCATGACCACGGCGTGCCGCTGATGGTCGATAACACCTTCCCGACGCCCGTGATGTGCCGCCCCTTTGAGTGGGGCGCCGACATCGTTACGCACTCCACCACCAAGTACATGGATGGACATGCTGCCTACCTGGGCGGCGTGATCGTCGACCACGGCCAGTTTGACTGGATGGCCCATGCGGACAAGTTCCCGGGTCTCACCACGCCCGACGAGAGCTACCACGGCGTGACCTATGCCGAGAAGTTCGGTCGTGAGGGCGCCTTCATTACCAAGGCAACCGCTCAGCTCATGCGCGACCTCGGCCCCATGCAGAACCCTCAGGCGGCCTTCTTCTTGAACAGCTCGCTCGAGAGCCTGCATGTGCGCATGCCGCGTCATTGCGAGAACGGCCTGGCCGTTGCCAAGTTCCTGCAGAGTCATCCCAAGGTACGCTTCGTGAGCTATCCGGGCCTGGAGGGCGATAAGTACTACGACATCGCTCAGAAATACATGCCCAACGGTACCTGCGGCGTTGTGAGCTTTGGCTTTAACGGTGGTCGCGCGGCGGCCGAGACCTTTATGAAGAGCCTCAAGCTCGCCCAGATCGCCACGCACGTGGCCGACGCCCGCACTTGCTGCCTGCATCCCGCTAATGCCACACATCGCCAGATGAACGATGAGGAGCTCATCGCCTGTGGCATCTCCGCCGACATGGTGCGCCTGTCGTGCGGCCTCGAGGACACGGCCGACTTGATTGCCGACCTTGAGCAGGCACTCGAGCAGTGCTAGGCTAGCTCCGTACAAGGCGCCGATGCTGGCAGAAAGCTTCGGCGACCTTTCGTTCCGATTCCGTAGGCGGGACCCCAATCGCGGCAGTTTGCAGGCGATTGGGGCCCCGTTTTTGCGTTGCGCCACTCGAAAGGATGGATATGGAGAAAACCGCAGAGCAGCTGCGCCGCGAGCACATTGCCCTAGAGGGCGACACCCATGGCAAGAACAAGTGGGCGATTCTGTTTACCGTGCTCATCATGACGTTTATGGTGTGTCTGGATTCGACCGTCGTGACCGTGGCGCTGCCCGTGATGCAAAAGGAGCTGGGCGTGGGCCTCGATCGCATTCAGCTGGTGAGTTCGGTGTACCTGCTTGCGACATGCGTGGCTATGTTGCCGTTTGGCCGTCTGGGCGACGTGCGTGGCAAGGTGAATGTGTTCCAGCTGGGCGTCATCGTCTTTTCGGTCGGTTCGCTGCTGTGCGGCCTTTCGGCCTCGCTCGAGGTTCTTATCCTGGCACGCATTGTTCAGGGCATCGGTTGCGCGGCGGCCATGGCTAACAACATGGGTATCATCACCGAGTCGTTTCCGGCGCGCGAACGAGGCCGTGCCATGGGTATTCTCGCGACCTCTGTGGCCCTCGGCATGATGTGTGGCCCCGTGCTCGGCGGCATGCTGGTGGCAAGCTTTCCCTGGGAGAGTATCTTCCTCATCAACCTGCCTATTGGCATAATCTCGTTTATCGTGGGGCTCTACACGCTGCCGCATGTTAAGCCGGAGGCCGGCGAGCGCCCCATGTCCTTGATTGAGGCTACTCGTCGCTGCTTGGCAAATTCGGCCTTCACCATCAACCTTGCCTGCATGCTCATCGTGTTCGTTGGTATTGGCGCATCCGAGTTTATCCTGCCGTTCTATTTTCAGGACGCCCACGGCTTTGGTTCCGACATTTCCGGATTGCTCTTTTTGGCGCTGCCGATGGTGAATGCCTTTATCGGGCCGCTTTCGGGTACGGTTTCGGACCGCGTTGGCTGCGAGGGCCCCACGGCGGTCGGTCTGGGCTTGTACGTGTGCGGTCTCTTTGCGGTAAGCACGCTCGACGAGCACTCTTCTATCCCTGTGATCGTGTGTTGCGTCGCGTTTATGTCGTGCGGTACGTCGATTTTCCAGAGTCCCAATAACTCGCTGTATATGGGCTCGGCTCCGCGCGAGGCACTTGGCTTTGCAGGTAGCTTGGGCAGCTTGGCGCGCTATGCGGGCATGGCGCTGGGTATTACGGCAGGTTCGCATATCCTCTATGGGCAGATGAGCGTGGCGATGGGCGAGGCCGTGACCAGTATTGTTGCAGGCCGTCCGGATGTGTTCCTGTTCGGCTTTCGCTCGGTGTTCTACGTGCTTATGGCTGTGGCCGCTGTGGGCTTTGCGCTCGCCATGGTGCGTTTGGTGAAGATGCGCGCCCGCCATTAGTGCGTTGGGAGGCTGTCTGCCACGATTTGCGTTGTCCCAAAAAGACTGGTTTGTGGTGCGATGCGGCTTGTGGGGCGGGCGGGGGTCGGTCCGTGGTAGACTATCGAACAACGTTTATTAATCGCGCGGTATCGTTGCCGCGAGAAGGGGTTGCGCCATGCAGGAGCTTGAGGATCGTATTCGCCATGACGGCATCGTAAAGGCCGGTAACGTCCTTAAGGTTGATGCCTTCCTCAACCACCAGTGCGACGTTGAGCTGTTCGACCACATGGGCGCCGA
>RQBM01000218.1:0-8228 GCA_008668795.1 Collinsella aerofaciens
CCGGTCTTGGGAGCACCCATGATGACCTCCTTGCAGGGCCGCGCGCAATGCGCGACGCCAACGGGGAGAGTTCGCGGTCGGTGCCGTCCCGGGAGCAGCATGGTCGGCAGCCGAGCCGACTCACCCTCCAAATGTCCTATGCCACCACCCTACCCTCACGGGCGACCGTCCATGCATACCTTTCGGCGCACGTATGAATACAGGCGGCGAGAGGAAGAAGAGCGCATGCGAGGCGATTATTAAACCCCATCGATACAAATAAAAGCCGCCGCAGACCATAAGACCTGCGGCGGCTTTTTCTCAATATATAGCTGAGCCTAGCCCTCGATACGGCTCAAGAACTCACGGGTACGTTGCTCACGCGGGTGATCGATAACCTGCTCGGCAGGACCCTCCTCGACAATGCGACCGCCGTCCATAAAGACCACGCGGTCGGCAACATCGCGCGCAAATTGCATTGCGTGGGTCACGATCACCATCGTCATATTCTGCGCGGCAAGGTCTTTAATGACACGCAGCACCTCGGCCGTTAGCTCGGGATCGAGCGCCGAAGTCGGCTCGTCAAAGAACAAGATCTCCGGGTCGAGCGCCAAGGCGCGGGCGATACTCACACGCTGTTGCTGACCACCCGAAAGCTCACATGGCACCTTGTTCTCGTTGCCCGTAAGCCCCATCTGCGCGATCAACTCACGCGCACGCGCTTCGGCCTGCTCGCGCGGACGCTTGAGTACGCGAACCGGAGTTTCGGTGATGTTTTTCATCACCGTATAGTGCGGGAACAGATTGTAGTTCTGAAACACCAGACCAAACCGCGAGCGCGCCTGTTTAGGCACATCGCCCTTTGCGTACACCGCGCCCGAACCCGCATCCGTCGCGACGGCAAGGTCGCCAAACGAAAGCGAGCCACCGTCGAGCGTCTCGAGCAGCGTGGCGCAGCGCAGCAGCGTGGACTTACCGCCACCCGAAGGCCCGATAATCGCCACAACCTCGCCACGCTTTACCTCGAGTGAGATATCCTTGAGCACCTTATTGCCGCCAAACGCCTTGCGCGCGTTCGCTATATTCATTACCGAATTAATCATGGTAGTAATCCAATTTTTTCTCGGCGGCGCCCAGCAGCATCTCGACCACAAAGTTAAAGACCCAGTAGATCAGCGCCGCAATCGCAAACGGCACCATGCTCACCTGCGAGGCAACCAGCGCCTTGGCGGTCGAGAACATCTCACCCACGCCAATGGCAAACGCCAGCGACGTGTCCTTGACCAGCGTGATGATCTCGTTGCCCATCGCCGGCAGAATACGCTTGGCGACCTGCGGCATCACGATATACAGAAACGTCTGCGTGCGCGAATAGCCCAGCACCTCGGCGGCCTCATATTGACCGCGCGGAATCGACTGCAAGCCCGAGCGATAGATCTCGGCAAAGTAGCCGGCGTAGTTGATGATGAACGCCACAACGCACGCCGTCCATTTGGAATCGGGCGTGAGCGAGATGCCGAACACGTAATACGGGGCAAAGTAGATGGCAAACATCTGCAGCATGAGCGGCGTACCGCGCATGACCGAAATGTAGATGCGCGCAATCCAGCGCAGCGGCGCGACCTTGCTCATGCGCATAAACGCCACGGGAATTCCCAGGGGAATCGACCCGAGCAGCGTCAGCACAAACAGCTGCAAACTGACCAAGAATCCCTGGCCAAGCATCTGCATCATGACTTGGATAGACATTATTTCAAAACCCAGTTGTCGAAGGATAGACCGTAATCTGCATATTTATCACACAGGTCCTTGACCGTGCCGTCCTCATAGAGTGCCTTGAGCGACTCGGTCACGGCATCGGCCGACTTGGTGTCGCCCTTCTTAAAGCCGACGGCGTAGTGCTCGCTGGACAGCGGCTCATCAAGCTGTGTATAGGCATCGGGCTTGACGGCAAGCTGATACTGGGCAATCGAGAGGTCACAGGCGACGGCATCGACTGCACCACTCTCGAGCTGCATAAACGCCGTGTTGTACTCACCGATGGTATCGAGCGTGGCAAACGTCGCGGCCAAATCCTTCTGGTCGCCCTCGAGCACATCCTGTGCAGCGGAATCAGTCTGGGTAATCACGGTCTTGCCGGCAAGATCGTCCCAGCTCTTGATGCCTGCATCCTTCTTTACCACGAGCACCTGCTCGTTGAGCATGTACGGCTCGGAGAACGTGTAGTCGTCCTCGCGGCCCTCCATGGTAAAGCCGTTCCAGATACAGTTGATGGCGCCCGAGTTGAGCAGCGTATCCTTGGCATCCCAGTCGATGGCCTCGTATTTGACCTCCCAGCCCTGCTTATCGGCAACAGCCTTGGCCAAATCGAGATCAAAGCCGGTGTACTCGCCATCGTCGCCCACAAAACCATACGGAGGATAGGACTTATCAAAGCCCACCACGAGCTTCTTGGACTCCGCAGCGCCCTTCACATCCTTGGCCGCGGCAGAGCCAGCGGCGGAGCCCTTGCCGGCGCCACCGCCGCAACCGACAAGACCAAGGCCAAGCACCGTGGCGAGCGAGCCGGCTAGACCAACAAACTGACGACGAGACATATCGGTGTTCATGGTATTCCCCCTTGATGACACTTTAGTTAGGTAAAGTGAGTCATGTAACGTTCAGAATCATACACTTTAGCGTGATAGAGCACAAGGCGAGTTTGCCCGCCGCGTGAGGGGTGTGGGGGTTAAGTTTCCTGCTCTACAGTCCTGCTCACGACGGAGGCCACATTAAGTGGCCTCCTGTTCGTGCGGAACTCGCGATAAACTTAACCCCCACACCCCTCACGCGGCGGGCAACCGTCGTTGGGCTTATCACTGACACGAATAAACCGCTTGTATATCGTCTGCTGGCTTGGCACGGTACAATACTTGCAGCTTTAATTCATGAATTAGTGGAGTTATTGATGGCAGAATCTCGTGCGGAGCGTAGGGCTCGTCGTGCTTTGATCGAGGCGGCTGAGGGGTCGGAGGAGAAAAAATCTTCTAAGAAATCCAAGTCGTCTCAGGATGCGAAGGGCAAGTCAGCCAAAGGCAAGGCTAAGGCCAAGCGTCCCGGCTCTCGTCGGAGCGAGGACAAGGCATCTCAGACTCGCTCCAAGCGCTCGCATATAGATCAGGTTTCGTCTGCGCGTAAGGCTGTGGATCCCAAGTCTCCCTGTCCGATCATGAAAGCTTGCGGGGGGTGCACGGCGCTCAATCGTCCTTATAAAAAGCAGTTGGCAGCTAAGCAGGCTGTTATGGAGGAGCTTTTTGCTGCTCTTTGCGAGCGCGAGGGTATTAGCGTCGGCCCCATTCGCGGTATGGGCGTCACCCTGGGCGACCCGGGCAAATATCCTGCGCCGCGCGGGTTTCGCCATAAGGCCGCCACTCCCTTTGCCCCCGGCAGAGAGGGCGCTGTCCGTTGCGGTTTCTTTGAGCGCGGCACGCACAAGATCGTTGCCGTACCCGAATGCCCCGTCGAGGCACCGGGCGCCCGTCAGATTCTCAACGGCATCGCACGCGAAGCTGAGCGGCTGCATATTCCCGCCTTTAATGAGGACAAGCATCTTGGTTTGCTTCGCTATGCCGTCGTCCGCTGCGGCTGGCGTACCGACCAGGTCATGGTCACGCTCGTGACCGCTCAGCGCGACTTGCCGCATGCGCAGGAGTTCTTTGAGGCTGTCGCCGCACTCAATCCGCACATCGTCACCGTCGCCCAAAACATCAACGGACGTCCCGGCAACGCCATCCTCGGCGAGGAAACCCGCATTGTATATGGCGCCGAGTGCATGCGCGACCAGCTGCTCGGTTGCGAATTCGATATCTCCCCTACCGCGTTTTATCAGACCAACCCGCAACAGACCGAGCTGCTCTATCAGCTCGCTATCGACGGCATGGATTTGCACCAGGGCGATGTGCTCATGGATGCCTACTGTGGCAGCGGTACCATCGGCCTGTGCGCAGCCAAAGCCGCCCAGGACAAGGGCATCGGCATTATGCTGCTTGGCGTGGAGCGCAACCACGCCGGCATCGCTGACGCACGTCGCAACGCCGAGCTCAACGGCCTTACTCGCAACGCATGGTTTATGGCCGACGATGCCACCGATTACATCCTAGATGCCGCCGACAACAACGAGCGGATCGATGTCCTTTCCATCGATCCGCCGCGCGCCGGCTCCACCCCCGAGTTCCTCGAAGCTGCCTGCGCACTTAAGCCGCGCCGCATCACCTATATCAGCTGCAACCCCGTGACCCAAGAGCGCGACCTGCATCAGCTCTTCGACGGAGGCTATCGCCTGCTCAAGATCACGCCCGTCGACATGTTCCCCCACACCGACCACACCGAAACCGTAGCGGTCCTCGAACGCCGCTAATTGTCCGGCACAAGAAAGGGGGCGGCCCGCCTGGACCGCCCCCTTCGCTTGGTTTATAAACTCAGCTACATCCCCTTACGCAGGTCGCACACGCCGGCTGCAGCCATCTCGCGCAGCAGCGTCTCGCGGTCACGCGTCACAATCAGGTCCAGCGGGAAGTGAATCTCGTCGAGCAACTTGCGGGCATGGTCAAGCTTGCCAATTGCCATGCCAATGTGCGCATCGGTCGAAACGCCAATGCCCACGCCCAGCTCGGCGCAGCGCTCGGCGATCTTGCGGCATACGGCCCAATGCTCGGTATCCGTGCCATGCTCAAGACTATGGTTATTGATCTCGATAATCTTGTGCTTGGCCTTGGCCGCCAGCAGTACCTCATCGATATCGAACGGCACGCCCGAACGACCCGTATGCCCCAGCATGAACACCTTGGGGTGCTCCAGGGCATTGATGTACATCTCGGTCGTCTGGGCGAGCGTCGCGCCTTCGGCAAACTGCGCATTATGCACGCTTGCCACCAAATAATCCAAATTGCGCGTCACCAAATCGAACAGCGAATGCTGGTGATTGAACGAATCGCCGACAATATTGAGCGAAACGGGAATGTCCTCGCCAAACAAGCTTCCATCCAGCGAAACGATATCGGCCTCGGCTCCGCGAAGCACCAGCACACCGCTCCAAATGCGCGGCCAGATATCCTGGTTAATAAAGAACTGGAAACTGCGCAGGTCATTGGGGCAAGCCGTAACCATAGAGCTCAGATGGTCGGCAGATCCAAGTACCTGCAGACCACGCTCTGCCGCCCAGTACACATTCTCCTCAATGGTCGAATATGCATGCGCAGAGAACATCGTATGGGTATGAATGTCACAAGAAAGCAGGTAGGGCATCGGGTCTCCTTATCCGGCATGGCCGTCGCTTATATTCATTGTACGCATAGCCTTCGATAGTCGTAAAACCACTCCATCCCAACGACACAACGTCCATGACAACGGGGCCTGGCTTAACACCAAACCCCGTTTCACGTAAAACATTGTAGGCAGAGCGCTTTACTTTTAACGATACTCGTCCGCCAACCGCTTCCAAGCGGGTAGCGAATTGACAATCGTTTCATAACTCACGCAATAGCCCAGGCGGAACCAACCCGGCATACCAAAGCTGTCCGAGGGAACCGCAAGCAGCTCATACTTCTTTGCGCGCTCACAAAACGCATTCGCATCGGGCTCGAGTGCCTTCACCCACAGGTAGAAAGCACCGTCCGGCTCAACATAGGTATAACCGTAGTCCGCCAAGGCGTCGGTAAGCGCCGTGCGGTTGCGAGCATAGGCCTCGATATCGCTCGGCTCATCGATGCAATCGATAATCACGCGCTGGAAGAGCGCCGGTGCGCATACAAAACCCAGCGTACGGGCAGCACCCGCAACAGCCGGCATCAGACGGGCAGCCTGCGGATTGGTGTTGGGAACCAAGATCCACCCCACGCGCTCACCCGGCAGCGACAGCGACTTGGAATACGAGTAGCACACGATGGTGTGCTCGTAGATCGAGGGCACCCAAGGCACCTCGGCACCGTACACGATCTCGCGGTACGGCTCATCCGAGATGAGCATAATCGGATTCTCGGGATCGCGCTGAGCGTTGGCCTCGCGCAGAACATTGGCCAGTCGCGTCAGCGTGTCGCGCGTATACACGGCGCCGGTCGGGTTATTCGGCGAGTCGATGATGACGGCAGTCGTCTTATCGGTAATCGCCTTGAGCACGTTGTCCACACTCAGCTGGAACGTATCTTCATTGGCGAGCGCCTCAACACACGTACAGCCGGCTTTCTCAATCCACACGCGATACTCCGGGAAGTACGGTGCAATGACGATAACCTCATCGCCCGGGTTCGTAACGGCGTTGAGCGTGCAGGTGAGCGAAGCCGCGGCGCCCACGGTCATAAAGACATCCTTGCCCTCATAACTCGTACCAAAGCGGCGGTTGAGCGACTCAGCCACGGCGGTACGGCACTGCGGCAGGCCCGGTGCGGGCGTGTATCCGTGCAGCTGGTCACTCGGCAGCTCCAAGGCCTTCTTAATGGACTCCGCCACGGCAGCGGGCGCCGGAACGCTCGGGTTACCCAGCGAAAAATCGAATACATTTTCCGCACCAATCTGCGCCTTGCGCTCAAGGCCATAGCTAAAAATCTCGCGGATGATGGAGCTTTCCGCACCGCGAGCATACATAGTTTCGTTGATCATCTGTTTCCCTTTCACATAGGCGCTATTGTACGCTTTAGCCGAGCACAGTGCCGCAGCAATGTTGATTGGGGACAGACTTAAATGCGTGAAAACGCTCATTTAAGTCTGTCCCCAATCAACAGACAGCCCCATATCGCTCAAAAGAAAAAGCCTCCGCAGGTTTCCCGGCGGAGGCTTTTGTTAGAAGGACTATTTGTCGGTGTCGGTATCAGCGTTGACGGCACAGTCATCGCCGGCGTCATCGGATGCGGCTTCGGTATCTTCCTGCATGGCCGCCTGCGCAAAGGCCGCGGCATCAGCCGCCAGCTCCTCCTCGCTCATACGAGGCGCGCGCTTCTTGGTCGGCATGCCGGCCGCCTTGGCATTGCGCTCCTCCTTGGCCGCCAGGATATCGCCCTCGCGCTCAAGGTAGGCATTCCACTCGTTGTCGAGCAGGGCGTTCACGGCGTCGCCCTCGACGGTCTCGCGCTCAAGCAGCACCTTCGCCATCAGATCAAGCTGATCGCGACGGGCGTCCAGAATCTCGACCGCACGACGATGGGCCTCACGCATAATGCGCTGAACCTCGATATCGATGCGGCGCGCCGTCTCCTCGGAGTAATCCTGGTGATCGGCGTAATCGCGACCAAGGAACACCTGATGTTGCGCCTCGCCAAACACTTGCGTGCCCAGCTCCTCGCTCATGCCCAGGCGCGTGACCATCTCGCGCGCCATCTTGGTTGCGCGCTCCAGATCGTTGCTCGCGCCCGACGTAATATCATCGCACATGAGCTCCTCGGCAACGCGACCGCCCAAGAACACGGCGAGCTCGTCGAGCATCTCGTTCTTGGTCTTGAGGAAGTGGTCCTCCTGCGGAAGCTGCAGCGTGTAGCCCAGCGCCTGGCCGCGGCTGACGATCGAGATCTTGTGGACCGGATCGGAGTGCTCCAGGATGTGGCCCACCAGGGCATGACCGCTCTCGTGGTAGGCAATCGTGGTGCGCTCGGCCTCGGTCATCACGCGACCCTTGCGTTGCGGTCCGGCAATCACGCGCTCCATCGACTCCTCGACCTCGTCCATCGAGATCACGGAACGATGACGGCGAGCGGCCAGCAGCGCAGACTCGTTGAGCAGGTTCGCCAAATCGGCACCAGTAAAGCCAACGGTCATCTGGGCGAGCTTCTCAAACTTAACGTCCTCGTCCATCGGCTTGTTCTCGGCATGCACGCGCAAGATCTGCTCGCGGCCCTTCACATCCGGACGGTCGACCGTAACCTGACGGTCAAAACGGCCGGGACGCAGCAATGCCGGATCCAGGATGTCAGGACGGTTGGTCGCAGCGATCAGGATGACCGACTCGCTTTCCTCAAAGCCGTCCATCTCGACCAGCAGCTGGTTGAGCGTCTGCTCGCGCTCGTCGTGACCGCCGCCCAAGCCAGCTCCGCGCTGACGTCCCACGGCATCGATCTCATCGATGATGATGATCGACGGGGCCGGGGACTTGGCCTCCTTAAAGAGGTCACGCACACGGCTGGCGCCGACACCTACGACCCTCTCGACACAGTCGGAACCCGAGATGCTAAAGAACGTCACGCCCGCCTCGCCGGCAACGGCCTTGGCCAGCAGCGTTTTACCGC
>RQBM01000163.1:0-3149 GCA_008668795.1 Collinsella aerofaciens
CACCGCAGCATCAGCATCGGGGTAGGCAAAACTAAGGCCTCGCACCTCAATCGCCGGCGCGGCCGAGCCATATGCCACACCCGCCGCCGGGCCCCTATCCAACCGAGCCATCAGCCAAACCTCTTCTCATCAATCGCGTGCAACACGCAAGGCAGCACCATCCAGGCAGCGTACACGACATAGCCCGGCCACGGCGCCGGCACCGAGAGCTGCGGATAAAACGAATACTGCGTCGTCGCGGTCCACGCCACTGTCACCGTGCCCACGCCAAACAGCGCAAGCCCAGCCAGCGCGGCAACGTCGCTGCGCCCCAGCCGATACCGCGCATACGTCGTTCGACGCGTCGCGGCGCCCCACCCACGGGAGCGCATGGCGTCCGCGCGCTCCAGCGAATCTTCCATGCCCCAGCCCATCAACACACTCGATGCCCGCAAGCGCGAGCGCACGGGGTCGGCCGGCGCGCGGCCCGGCACATCAATCGCATCCTGCACCGCCAGTACCGTACGACCGCGACGCAAAAACTGCGGGATAAGCCGCATGCACATCGAAATCATGAGCGCGATCACCGGCGCGGCGTTGCCCAAAAGCGCAAGCACCTTGTCGTATTCGAGCATCGACGCCGCCGCCTCAAACCACAGCACGCTCGCCACAAACAGCCCGCCCATGCACAGGCCGTATACCATGCTCTCCAGATACACCGCGCGCATGCCAATACGGAACAGTTCCGTCGAGCCCGAGGCGCTAAACAGCGGATTGACCAGCGCGATAATCAAAATCACCGGCAGCTGCCAGCGAAGTGCGCCCAGCGTGTGGGCAGCCCCACGCGTCGCAAATCCATACGCCAGCCCGCCCGCAAGTGACAGCGCAATCAGCACCGGCTGCATCGAGGACATGGTGAGTCCCAGCGTCAGCACTATATAGAGTGCCGGCACAGCCGGATGCGACATCGAGAATGCCGCGACGGGCTCGCCGCCAAACTCCTCACGCATGTTGTCCACGGGCACCCCCGTCTCCTCGCTCAAACGACAGCTCCGCAGCACCGCCAACGCCGCACGCAAGCAGTGCAAACGCCACGCCGGCGGCGCAAGCCTCAACCGCCGCAAACCAATCGCTACGCGCTCAACATATGCCTGCGGTATCATATTGCGCCGTGTATCGTTTCCAAACGCACGTCTCTATAACGTAACAGGAGATCACATGGACGCAACCGCAATTATCCTCGCTGCCGGCGAGGGCACCCGCATGAAGTCGAACCACTGTAAGGTTTCGCACAAGATCCTGGGCAAGCCCATGGTCCAGTGGATCGTCGACGCCACCATCAAGGCCGGCTGCAGCCGCGTCGTGGTCGTCATCGGCAGCCACGCCGACGAGATGCGCGCCCTGATCGACGGCGCCTACGCCAACAGCGCCACCAAAGTCGAGTGCGTTGAGCAGACCGAGCGCCTGGGCACCGGTCACGCCGTGAAGGTCGCGCTCGAGGCCTGCGGCATCACGCAAGGCCCCGTCGTCGTGCTCAACGGCGACCTGCCGCTCATCACCGCCGACACCGTCGCCAAGTTCGCGCAGACCGTCGCCACCGGCGAGCTCGCCTGCACCGTCATGACCATGACCCCGCCCGACCCCTTCGGCTACGGCCGCATCAAGCTGGGTGCCGACGGCCAGATCGAACGCATCATCGAGCAGAAGGACTGCACACCCGAGCAGGCCGCCACGCTGCTCGAGTGCAACGCCGGCTGCTACGCCTTCGACGGCGCGCAGCTCGCCGCGCACATTGACGAGATCGGCAACGACAACGCGCAGTCCGAGTACTATCTGCCCGACATGCTCGAGATCCTCAAGGGCCACGGCCAGGCAGTCTCCATCTTCCACTGCGATGACTACCGCGACGGCCTGGGCGTCAACAGCCGCATCCAGCTCGCGCAGCTCACCGCCATCGCGCGCGACCGCATCAACGAGCACTGGATGGCCGAGGGCGTTACCTTCATCGACCCCACGCAGGCCTGGATCGGCCCCGACGCCACCATCGGCCGCGACACCGTCGTGTGGCCGCAGACGCACCTGATCGGCCACGTCACCGTGGGCGAGGAGTGCCAGCTCGGCCCCAACAGCCGTCTCACCGACACCACCGTCGGCAGCGGCTGCATCATCGATGAGACCATCGCCATCGCGGCCGTCATCGAGACCGGCGTCGACTGCGGCCCGCGCGCCTACCTGCGCCCGGGTACCCACATGCTCGACGGCTCCCAGGCCGGCACGCACGTGGAGATCAAGAAGTCCACGATCGGCGCGGGCTCCAAGGTGCCGCACCTGTACTACATCGGCGACACGACCATGGGCTCCGGCGTCAACGTGGGCGCCGGCTCCATCACCTGCAACTACGACGGCGTACACAAGCACAAAACCGTCATCGGCAAGGATGCCTTCATCGGTTCCGATACCATGATGGTCGCGCCCGCCCAGATTGGCGACGGCGCGCTCGTGGCCGCCGGCTCCGTCATCACTGAGCCGGTCCCGGCAGACGCACTCGGTCTGGGCCGCGCCCGTCAGGTAAATATTGAGGGCTGGGCCGCCGATTATCGCCGCCGCCTGCACGAGGACGACGAGGTATAACGTTTTACCAAGCATCTAAGGAGCCGCTTCCGTGGGGACGGCTCCTTTTTCTATGCTGACCTGCGCGGCCGGATGAGTGGTCGGTTCGTGTCCGTTGACGGTAAAGACGTTATCAAGACTCGATAAACCCCGCCGCGCGGTTACAATGCAACAAGGCATCTATATGGCATTCGATATAAAGGAGAAGGGTAATGCCGATTAATGATCCCGAGAAGTCGGAGAATATGCGCAAGTCCATCCGCGTGTATTCCGGTTCCTCCAACCGTCCCCTCGCGCAGAAGATCGCTGAGTTCCTTGGGGGCGAGCTTTCGGGCCTTACGCTAAAGCAGTTCGCCAACGGTGAGATTTACGCCCGCTACGACGAGACCGTCCGCGGCGCCGACGGCTTCCTGATTCAGTCCGTGGCCGGCGGCAACGTCAACGACATGCTCAGGGCGCTGCTCATCGCCGCCGCCGCTGCCCAGCGCGCATCCGCCCGGTCCCTCACCGCCGGTAGCGCCCGCTACGGCTATGCCCGCCAGGCCCGCACGGCCGGCCCG
>RQBM01000009.1:0-4418 GCA_008668795.1 Collinsella aerofaciens
GGAAGGGGTGGGGAAAGGTGTTGAAAAATGGGGCGGTTCCCCATATTATTGATGACGTCGACAGGCGGGGTGGTTCCCCGCGTACGTGCCATCTGAGTAACCGAGGGGAGGGCGCACATGGGAATGACGGGTGCATACGAGCGCAATCTCGATGCAAAAGGTCGTCTATCCCTGCCTGCACCCCTTCGCGAGGAGCTTGGAGAGCACGTTCGCGTGTTCAAAGCCCTGGATGTCGATGCTCTGTACGTGTTCTCTGCCGAGGCCTTCGATAAGTGGGTCGAAGGACTCTTCGCGGGTCGTGAGGGCCACGAGGGTTTTAACCCGCGTGACATCAACGACCAGAAGCTCATGAGGGCGATCAACAAGCGCACCACGTCGATGGACGTGGACAGCGCCGGTCGTATCGGTCTTTCCGAGTCTCTCCGCAAGCAGGCGAACCTCGACCGCGAGGTCACGGTTGTGGGCAACTACGACCACCTTGAGGTTTGGGATCGCGCCGCGGCCGATGAGGACGATGACGATGAGGCCCTGCTGGACCTCTTCTTCTCGTAAGGGCAAGGCACGGGTAACGGATGGAGCGTGGGATCTTGACACAAGAATATCGGCATGAACCTGTCATGCTCGGCGAAGTGCTTGAGTCGCTGCGGCTAAAGAGCGGCTCCGTTGTCTGCGATTGCACCCTTGGCGGTGCCGGCCATTCGGTAAAGATGGCCGCGCAGGTGGGGGAGACGGGCCTTTTGCTCGGCGTCGATCAGGACGACATGGCCCTCGAGGCCGCTGGTGCCCGTCTGGACCGCGAGGTTCCCGGCGTTCCGCACCAGCTGCTGAAGGGCAACTTCGGCGACTTGGACGAGCTGCTTTGCTCGGCCGAGGTGCCCGGGGTCGATGGCTTCCTGTTCGATTTGGGCGTTTCGTCACCGCAACTCGATATCCCTGGCAGGGGCTTTTCGTATAACGAGGACGCCCCATTGGACATGCGGATGGATCCGGGTAATAACACCTTAAACGCAGCTGAGGTCATCAACACCTATAACGAACACGACCTCGCCCGGATTCTACGCGTCTACGGAGAAGAGAAGTTCGCCTCGCAGATTGCGCGCGAGATCGTGCGCCGCCGCGAGCAAGAACCGATCGAAACCACCGGCCAATTTGTCGAGATCATCAAGGCGGGTATCCCGGCTGCCGCTCGTCGGCATGGCGGACACCCGGCCAAGAAAAGTTTCCAGGCCATTCGCATCGAGGTCAATCACGAGCTCGATGTGCTCGAACGAGGGCTTGATGCCGCCACCAGGTGGCTCAACCCGGGCGGACGTATCTGCGTCATCTCGTATCACTCGCTCGAGGACCGTATCGTAAAGAACCACTTTAAGGAGATGAGCCAGGGGTGCACGTGTCCGCCGGAGATTCCGGTGTGCGTGTGCGGCAACGTGCCGATACTCAAGGTCATCACCCGCAAACCCTTGGTTGCCCAGCCTGATGAGGTTGAGCGCAACCCTCGGGCGAGATCAGCCAAAATCCGCGTGGCGCAGCGTCTGTAGGCGCGACCGCGCGATATTGGACCTCCCGCTCGCACCATAAACGAAGCTTAAACACACTACCAACGTACTCGGGATGGGAGGCGGCATATCATGGGCTACAACACTTCAAGCGCAGCACTCGCCTATGATATGAACGCCATGCCCGCCTATCGTGAGACGCCGCAGGCCCCCGTTGCTCCCCGTGAGCAGCGCGCGCCGCGCTTTGATGTCTACACGGGCGCGGGCCGTCAGGCAAACCAGGCGGTAAGCCCGGTTTTCATGAGCGTTCTTAAAACGTTTTGCATCATTGCGGCTATCTTCATGACGATCGGCGTCGCCCGCGTGGCGCTCGCCGGCGTTACGGCCCAGGTGCTCAACAGCAACGCCGAGCTTACCAGCACGCTCGAAAAGGCGACCGATGAGAGCTCCGACCTGGAGGTCATGCATTCGGTCTATGGCGCCGACACGCGCATTCGCGACCTTGCGGGCGCTTATGGCATGGTGGAGCCCAGCGAGAGCGTTACACTTGACTTTTCGCAGGATGCAGCCGCGGGCGCCAACGCGACCGCGACCGCTCAGTAGCAAGACGGTAGCTGAGTATGACAAATGACTATCGCCGCGGTTCCGATGGGGGCCGCGGTTCTGGACGTCCCTCGTCGCGGGGACGTTCTGGTTATCAAGGAACGGGTCGGCAATCTTACAACGCCGGGCAGTCCCGTGGCAACGACCCGGCGTCGCGACTTCGCGGCTCGGACGGCCCTCAAATGCATAACACCAGGTCGCGCAAGAGTTCGTCGACCGAATGGCTCACAGGCACGCCTCTGCCTCGCCGCAAAGCCATCATGGGCTTCATCGGGCTTGGTTTGAGCTTGGGCGTCTTTCGCCTTGCCGACTATCAAATTGTCGAAGCCGATAAACTGCGCGAGCGTGCCGATGCGCGCCGCCTGCTTGCACAGACCCTCTATGCCAAGCGCGGCACCATCTACGACCGCAACGGTAACGTGCTGGCGTCGTCGGTCGAATGTCGCAACATCGCCGTGAACCCGCAGCTTGTCGAGGATGTTGACAAGACGGTGTCGGCGCTGGTCAAGGCAACTGGAATCGATAAAAAGACCTGCCGCAAGCTCGTCGAGTCCGATGGCACCTGGGTGTATATCAAGCGCCAGGTGGACGAAGACGATGCTGCGGCGCTGGAGAAGAAGAACCTGCCCGGCGTGCTTTTTGAGCAGGCCATGAAGCGCGTATATCCATACGGCAATCTGGCATCGCAGGTGCTGGGTGTAGTGAATGTAGACAACGACGGCTTGACGGGTCTCGAAAAGCAATACAACAAGCTTCTGACCGGCACGAATGGTACCCTCGTGCGCGAGCGCGCGAGGGACGGCAGCTATATCGCGGGCGGTGCCTATAAAAAGGTGGCTGCGGTCGACGGCGTTGACATCGTGACGACGCTCGACGTCAATATGCAGCGAGCGGCTGAGGATGCTTTGGCGGAGGCTGTCGAGAAGACAAAGGCCAAGAACGGCTCGGCTTTGGTCACCGACCCCACGACTGGTGAAATTCTCGCCGCCTGCTCGTACCCGACCTACGACCAGACCGATCTGGAAAACGCCAAGACCGAGGATATGAACTTGCGCCTGGTCACCGACGCCTACGAGCCCGGCTCGGTCTTTAAGACGCTCGTGGCGGGCGCCGGCTTCGACTTGGGCGTCGTGCGATCGAGTACGTCGTTTGAGGTGCCGGCGAGCATCAAGGTGGGTGACGATACCGTCACCGATGCCGACAAGCGCGACTATGCCATGACCATGGATGTGCGCGAGATGATGCGCCGTTCGTCCAACGTGGGCTTTGTCCTGGTGGGGCGCAAGATCGGTGCGGATGACTTTGCCGCCTATGTGGACAAGTGGGGCATAGGTCACAGCTCCGGTGTCGATTTTCCGGGCGAGAGCCTGGGCATCGTCAAGGAGCGTGACCAGTATGACGGCGCCACGCTGGGTTCGATGAGCTTTGGACAGGCGCTGTCCGTCTCGCCGATTGAGATCGCACGTGCCGTGGGCGGCATCGCCAACGGCGGCGTGATGATGACCCCGCACTTCTATAAGTCCAGCAAAGGCGACGAGAAGGACTGGGGCGAAGGCGAGCGCGCGATTTCGGAGGACGCCGCATCCCAGGTGACATCGTGCATGCAGACGGTCGTGTCCGAGGGAACGGGCGTTGGCGGCGCGGTTGACGGCTATGACGTGGCGGGTAAGACCGGTACGGCCGAACGAGCCGACGAGAACGGCGGCTACCTCAAGGAGAACTACATGTCGTCCTTTATGGGTTTTGCACCGGCACAATCGCCCAAGGTGCTGTGCTATATCACGCTCGACGGAACGCCGAGCGGCTCAGATGCCGCTGCGGTGCCGTTCCAGTCCATTATGGCCAACGCGCTCGACGTGCTGGGTATCCCGCACACGAAGTAGGGGGTTACAATCTTTGGGGCGTGGTTTGTTGTCCCATATGAGGGGTGTTCACATGCCCTGCACCACGCATGCGCGGCGCTGGGATACAATACGCCGAAGCATTATTTAGGTTTACAGGGGAGCTGCAATGATAGAGATCGCCGTCAACAACCTCGCGGCCGCAACAGGGGCCCGAACCGTGACGGGAGAAGCCGATCGGGTATGCCGCGGGTGCGTTATCGACTCGCGCCAGGTCGAGGAAGGGACGATTTTCGTCGCCTTTCCCGGTGAAAACGTCGACGGCAATGATTTTGCTTCCCGTGCCGTCCAGTCGGGTGCCGGCGCCGTCGTGATGACGCGTGAGCCCGAGGCCGAGCTGGTCTCGCTGGCGCAGGACAAGGGCTGTGCCATCTTGCTGACCGATGATCCCGAGGAGTTTCTGCTGCGTTTGGCGCAC